>JBJEFI010000001.1:0-11812 GCA_051873875.1 Bacillaceae bacterium
GATGTTGTTGCAATAAAGGAAATGACACTCATTACAAGTGTTAAAACAATTGGCATTACTTTTCGAACAAGAATAAGAGAGGCGATGACAAATAGTACAAGTGCGATAATTAATCCTTTTTTAACACCTTGTTCCGTTTGTTTGTTACTAATATCATCAATAAACATTTTCCCTGTGATGTATGTATGCAATGATGTATTTTCTAGTTTCTTCTCCAAATTTTGTTTTAAAGTAGCAGCAGATTGATTGTCCATATTGGCAGAACCTGATAAGAAAATGGATTTCCCATCTTTTGCTTCTAGTTGATCTTTTAAATCGGGAGTTTCAGTTGGAGAATTAATGGATGTAATGTTAAGTGACTCTTTTTCTTCGTTAATGCTTTTGGTAATTTGCGATATTTCATCTTTTTCACTGTCTGTAAGTGGATTAGCACTTGAAAATACAATAGCAAAACTTTTAATGTCTGAAGTATTCATGCTGTGATTTCGTTGAATGTCTGTTGCCGTAGATGTTAATGTTGTGTTTGGTAATGATACGCTTCCTTTTTTGTCAATGACTGTTGAGAGGGGAGTTGTAAAAACAAATAGAGCGATTAGTGCAATAGTCCATATTAATAGAATTACAATCTTCCATTTGAAAAGCCGTTGAGCAGGAGTAGGAACCTCCATTGACATTGAAACACCTCCAATATTATTTATTTTTTGAAAGTAATTCAAAAAATGAATAACTCTTCATTTTTTGTCTAACCTTCTGTTTTATAACAGTATGAAAATTCATTCCGTTATATGATTTTGATTATAATCAATCTAAAAATAACTGTAAATAGTAAAAATTTATACATTTTTCTCTATGTTATAGTCCAATATAAAATAATTTTATATAAGTTACTAAGTACATAGGAAAACAAATATAAAATGATTTTACCTAATAATGATTTGTTATTTGCTGTGTTATATATCAATTATTAGTGAATAATATTATTTTACAAAATAGGATTTTTTTATTTGAAGTGGTGGCGTCTTATCTATTTTTTGCATGAAAAAGGGTCATACTATTTGATAGAGAAAGAGTGGAGGTTTTTTCATGCAATATATAAATGGCACCCCTTATTTTAAGCGAATCCATACAAATGTAAAACAGTATCCCTATTTAGATAAAAATGAAAGCTGCGACGTTATTGTTATTGGCGGAGGTGTAACAGGAGCAATAACAGCTTATTATTTTTCTAAATTAGGAATCAAAACAATTGTATTAGAAAAAAATCGAATTGCTCATTGTAGTACAAGTGTAACAACAGCCCTTTTACAATACGAATTAGATCAAAGCGCAAGTGAACTTATGCAAAGTGTACCGTTAGATACCGTTATTCAAAGTTATCGATTAGGATTAGAAGCACTTTCTGAAATTGCTATGTTTATAAAAGAAAATGGAAACAATTGCAATTATGTAAAAAGGGATACATTTGTATTTACGGAACAACAGTCTAAAGCACCTCTTTTGTTAGAAGAATATATAATTCGAAAAGAAAATGGATTTCTTGTGAACTATATTTCAAAAGAAAATAATCCTTTTTCTTTTCATGTTGAAGGAGGTGTTCACTCTATTGATGGTGGTGCAGAGTTAGACCCATTTTTATATACACATCAATTGTTAGGAGTAGCTGAAAAAAACGGAACAAATATTTATGAAAATACAGAAGTGATGGAGGTGCAATATTCGCAAGATAAAGTTACTGTTAAAACTTCTTATGAATATGAAGTTACAGGAAAAATAGTAATTGTAGCAACTGGTTATAATACGTCTTTATTTACAAAGCGACAATTAGGTACAAAAACAATTACATATAATATCGTAACAAAGCCCCTTAGCACGTTAGACGGATGGCCTAATCATATTTTATTGCGAGATACACATGAACCGTATCATTATTTAAGAACAACACCTGATAACCGAATCATTATTGGAGGAGAAGATATTCCTTTCACAGAAGCAAATATGAGTGAACATATAGCAGAGAAGCACTATGGATTATTAGAATCTAAGTTAAAAAGTATGTTTCCATCTATTCCAAATCTAGAGGTGGAATATAGATATTGTGGTTTGTTTGCAACGACAAAAAATGATTTAGGTTATATTGGGAAAGATCCTAACAATGATAAATTATGGTTCAATTTAGGATACGGAGCAAATGGAATATTATTTACTATTTTAGGTGGAAAAATGCTCACATCACTTTATCAGGGAAAACAAGTAGAAGCATTAAATTTATTTGCTATCGATCGTTAAACAAAGGGAGGAAAAATATAATTCCCTCTCTTTGTTAATAAATTTCAGAACGGGTTAAAAAACGAATGCCAAATTGTCCCTCTAATGAGAACATGCCACCACGTCCTTTGACAACATCAATGATGAGTTGAGTATGTTTCCAATATGCATATTGATTTTTATGCATATAAAATGGACAATCGCCAATATAGCCTAATAGTGTATCATTATCTCCAATGATGAGTTCACCGTTTGGATAGCACATTGGTGAACTTCCATCACAACATCCGCCAGATTGATGAAACATTAAATCTCCATATTTTTCTTTTAGCATGCTAATAACCTGTAATGCTTCTGATGTGGCAATTACTTTTGGTTTCTCCATCATATACTCCTTTTGAAAAAAGCGAGATAACCATAAAGGCATCTCGCTCTATTTTGTATTAAAAGAATCCTAATTTTTCTTGACTGTAAGATACTAACATATTTTTTGTTTGCTGATAGTGGTCTAACATCATTTTATGTGTTTCACGACCGATACCAGACATTTTGTAGCCTCCAAAAGCAGCGTGAGCAGGGTAGCTATGATAGTTGTTAATCCAGACACGTCCAGCTTCAATGTTCCGTCCAAATTGGAAAGCAGTATGCATATCCCGAGTCCAAACACCAGCACCTAAGCCATATAGTGTATCATTCGCAATTTGAAGTGCTTCTTCTTTATCTTTAAACGTTGTAACGGATACGACTGGACCGAAAATTTCTTCTTGGAAGATGCGCATCTTATTGTTTCCCTTGAAAACAGTTGGTTTAACATAATAACCGTTGGCAAGGTCTCCCTCTAAGAAGGTACGTTCTCCACCAGCTAATACTTCTGCCCCTTCTTGTTTTCCAATGTTTAAGTAAGATAAAATTTTCTCTAGTTGTTCCTGAGATGCCTGTGCCCCAATCATTGTATCTGTATCTAGTGGGTTTCCTTGTTTAATATTAGCAACTCGCACTAGTGCACGATCCATAAATTCTTCATAAATTGATTCTTGAATAAGGGCACGAGAAGGACAAGTACATACTTCACCTTGGTTTAATGCGAACATTGTAAATCCTTCTAGTGCTTTATCAAAGAATGTATCATCTTCTTTTAAAACATCTTCAAAGAAAATATTTGGTGATTTTCCGCCTAATTCAAGTGTAACAGGAATAATATTTTGTGAGGCATATTGCATAATTAAACGTCCAGTAGTTGTTTCACCAGTAAATGCTACTTTGTTTATTCGATTACTAGAAGCGAGTGGTTTTCCAGCTTCTAAGCCGAAGCCATTGACAACATTAAGAACACCAGATGGTAAAATATCTTGAATTAGCTCCATTAATACAAGAATAGAAGACGGAGTTTGCTCAGCGGGTTTTAAAACAATTGTATTACCGGCTGCTAATGCAGGTGCAATCTTCCATGTTGCCATTAAAATTGGGAAGTTCCATGGAATAATTTGACCGACAACACCAATTGGCTCTTTAAAATGATAGGCCACTGTATTGGCATCTATTTCAGCAAGAGAACTTTCTTGCGCACGAATGGCCCCAGCAAAATAACGGAAATGGTCAATTGCTAATGGAATATCAGCAGCTAATGTTTCACGTACAGGTTTGCCATTTTCCCACGTTTCTGCTACTGCTAAATATTCTAAGTTTTGTTCCATTCTATCAGCAATTCGATTTAGGATATTCGCTCTTTCAACGGCAGAAGTGCGCCCCCAAGCTTCTTTTGCCTCATGGGCAGCATCAAGGGCTAATTCAATATCTTCATAATTTGAACGAGGTACTTCACAAAAGACATGACCAGTAACAGGTGTAATGTTTTTAAAATACTCTCCACTTACTGGTGGTACCCATTTCCCACCAATAAAGTTCTCGTATCGTGTTTTAAATGAAACGATTGCGTTTGATGTGCCAGGCTGCTCATAAATCATATTTTCATCCCCCTTTTATAAAGTTGTTTAATAGATAGCTAATACGTATGTAAGCGCATACATAAAGGTGTTTTACAGCTACAATCACATCATACACAAAATCAAGTACAAATATTGTCGTTTTAAGGGGGAGGCAACCATAAATTTTTCGACAATTAAATGGTAAATAAAAGTTAAATAAAGTAGAGTTTTGATGAAAAAGGAATTTTGTAGGCGATATCGAATAAATATAAAATAAACCTATACACAAATTTCATTTATTTCATGTATAATAAATAGTAAATAATGATATTAATAGAAAATATCAACAATGTCAGGGGTGAGAATATGTTAAACTTTTACTTATTTTGTTTTATGTTAGGTGTAATATATGTCGTTGTTATGTTAATAGTAGGGGATATATTAGACCTAAGTTTTCTGCATATTCCGTTTTTATCCTCAACGACACTTTTATCTTTTTTAGTAAGCTTTGGTGCTACTGGACTATATTTAGAACAAATGTATAATTTTCCATTATATAAAGACTTAGCGCTTTCTATCATTGTCGGGGCGATTGTATTTTTTCTTATATTCTTCCTTGTTGCACTCCCACTCCAGCGTTCTGAAAAAAGTGCAGCAAAATCTATTCAAGATATGGTTGGTCTAATTGCAACGGTAACAGTTCCTTGTGAGGGAGATAAGATTGGTGAGATTGTTTATTCCCAAAATCAATTTCGTTTAAATGGGCCATGTAAATCCTCTACAAAAGAAGAAATTAAACAAGGGGATTCAGTGCGTATCACGCGAATAGAAGATGGAATTTTTTATATCGTAAAGGAATAATTTTGGTGAATAATGGATGAGAAATGATGTTTCCATCCATTATTTGTCAAAATAAAAATATAAAATTTAAGAGGGGGAAGATTAATGGACATTCCAATTATACCGATTATTGCTGCTGTTGTTGTACTATTGTTAGTTGCATTTTTAGCGTTTTATTATCGTACAGTACCAGCAAATAAAGCGATGATCGTAACAGGTGCAATGATTAAAGAGGGGATTAAGGTTGTAAAGGCAGGGGGAACGTTTGTTTTTCCAATTATTCAACAATCTCAAAATTTAAGTTTAGAGGTACATACGATTAATATTCAAACGCCAGAAGTATATACAGAGCAAGGTGTACCAGTTATGGTAGATGGCGTTGCCCAAGTAAAGGTTAAAGGGGATATTGAAAGTATTCTAACAGCTGCTGAACAGTTTTTAGGGAAATCTTCTGAAGAGTTATGTAACATTGCTCAAGAAACGTTAGAAGGACATTTACGTGCCATTTTGGGACAAATGACAGTAGAAGAAGTGTATAAAAACCGCGATAAGTTCGCACAAGATGTTCAAAATGTAGCAGTAACAGATTTGAATAAAATGGGATTACAAATTGTTTCTTTTACAATTCGCGATGTAAAAGATAAAAATGGTTATTTATCAGCTCTAGGGCGTCCACAGATTGCTGCTGTTGTTAGGGATGCAGAAATCGCCGAAGCAAATGCAGCCCGTGATGAACAAATCGCTAAATCTCGCGCATCAGAAGAAGGGAAAAAAGCACAATTTATTGCTGAAACAAATATTTCTGAAGCTGAAAAAGCGATGGAAGTAAAAAAAGCAGAATTTAAAAAAGAACAAGACATGAAACGAGCAGATGCTGACCAAGCGTATAAATTACAAGAAGCAGTAGCGTTACAAAAAGTAAAAGAACAAGAAATGGAAATTAAAGTTATTGAGAGACAAAAACAAATTGAAGTAGAAGAAAAAGAGATTATGCGTCGTGAAAAACAATACGATGCAGAAGTACGTAAAAAAGCAGATGCAGATCGTTATATGGTAGAGCAAGCGGCAGAAGCTGATAAAGCACGCCAAATTCGTGAAGCAGATGCACATCAATATCGTATTGAAGCAGAGGCAAAGGCAGATGCAGAACGTGTTCGCTTAGCAGGTATTGCAAAGGCAGATGCTGAAAGAGTAGAAGGTTTAGCGGAAGCGGAAGTTATTCGTCAAAAAGGTTTAGCAGAAGCAGAAGCGAAAGATAAAATTGCGGAAGCAATGAAGAAATATGGCGAAGCAGCAATCGCTGAAATGATTATCAAACAATTCCCAGATATCGCTCGTGCAATTGCAGAACCATTAAGTGCAACAGATAAGATGGTTATTATTGATAGTGGTGATGGTAAGGGAGCCAATAAAGTAACTGGTTATGTAACAGATTTAATTGCTCAATTGCCAGAAACAGTTGGTGCTCTAACTGGGGTCGATTTAACAAAGGTTTTAGAAAAACTAGCGGCAAATGATCAACCTAAAAAAGTAGAAGTTGAAGTAGATTAAGAGAAAGAGTGTGTTCTATGAACACACTCTTTTTAAATTATTATATTGAAAAATATCCAATATTTAGATATAATAATTGTAAGCGCTACCATAAAATTGGAGGAATGATATGTGGAATAAAGAAGCATTATATTTATTAGCATTAATGTTTGTGATAGTTGGAGCAATAATAATTGGAATGAACTACATAAAAGAGGTTTCTCACTATTTATTCACTACAAATGTAGTAACAGGTATTTGTTGCTGTATTTTTGGAGTAATAGCAATAGGATACTCTTTTAAAGTACGAGTAGCAAAATAGTTTAAAATAAATAATTTCATTTTTTAGAAGGAAAAAAGAATCAAAGAACGAAATAATTAAGGATGCTAGGAAGGAGGAAGTAATGGAAATAATAACAACCGATTTATGTGATGAATTTTCTGATGTATTGCAAGTTGCCAAGCCTATTTTTCGTCATTTTGGTGGTAAAAAACAATTTTGTGGACCTATTCATACAGTAGAAGTATTCAATGATAATGTCCTAGTAAAAGAAGCATTAGAAACAATCCCATCTGGAGCTGTGCTTGTTGTAGATGGAAAGGGATCTGATGAATGTGCCCTTTTGGGAGACCGTCTAGCAAAAATTGCAGTTGATAGAGGGATTGAAGGAATTATTATTCATGGATATGTTCGTGATAGTGTCGAAATTAGCAAGCTACCGATTGGAGTTTGTGCGTTAGGAACGATGCCATTAAAGAGCAAAAAGAACAGAACTGGGTTAAGAAATAGTTCTTTACAATTTGCTAATGTGAATTGGATACCTAATCATTACGTCTATGGAGACGAAGATGGTTTAATTGTTAGTCAAACAGTTTTAAAATAAATAAGAGTAGATTTCTCCCAAATATAAATCGTTGGGAGAGTTTTTTATTTATATAATTTCATTTACCGTAATTATAACAATATGGTATGTTAGTTAAAAATTGAGTGGAGGGGTAACTATGGTACAATTTAATATTTTTCAATCTTTTAAAAATGGGGAAGAGAAAGAAATAACAAAAGAAGAATTACAATATGCAATGGACAGTTATTTAAAAGAGCATCCACATGTATCAATACTTTCTTTAGTAAATGATGATCATACAATTGATTATAAGTTATTGAAAAGATATTTGAAGTGTAAACCGGTAAATACATTTATAATGGCAAAGGAAACAGGAGAAATTTTTGAGGATACAGAAGAAAATCGTGAAATAGTTAAATGGATTAACCACATTCAACAAGCAATTGATCAATATGTTTATGATAAAGAAGTATTTCCACTTAAAGAAAATACAAATAACCTTGAAGTATGCTATATGAAACTAAAGCCGTATTTAAAAAACGAACCACCTGTAGCTATGTATGTATCTGAGAAATATCTTACCGTATCGAATCAGCCAGATAAGAAATAAGGTTTTAAAAAGATACAACCGTTTTGGATGTATCTTTTTGTTATATAAAAGAGTAATCTAGAAAATAGTATTTATATGAAAGAGAGGACAATGAGGAACAAATCATTCTGATAAACTGTAATTGTTTGATAATCAATCTATCTTTTTCTTCTTATCATATAAAAAACTCTTTTCAAATATAGACCCAGGTTGCATACAAATGTTATAATGTGAAAACATGATGTAAAAACCTTGATTTAATAAGGTTTTAGGAGGAAGATAAAATGATTACAGTAAGTAATGTGGGATTGCGTTATGGCGATCGTAAATTATTTGATGAAGTAAATATTAAATTTACACCAGGAAATTGTTATGGATTAATCGGTGCAAATGGTGCAGGTAAATCTACATTTTTAAAGATTTTATCTGGTGAAATTGAACCAAACAATGGAGAAGTTATTATTACTCCTGGTGAACGTTTAGCTGTTTTAAAACAGAACCATTATGCATATGAAGAGTTTAACGTGTTAGAAACAGTTATTATGGGGCATAAACGTTTATATGAAGTTATGAAAGAAAAAGATGCTATTTACATGAAAGAAGATTTTTCAGATGAAGATGGCATGCGTGCTGCAGAATTAGAAGGTGAATTTGCTGAATTAAATGGTTGGGAAGCAGAATCTGAGGCAGCAACACTATTACAAGGTCTAGGCATTACAGAAGAATTACAAAACAAGACAATGGCCGAGTTAACGGGTGGAGAAAAAGTTAAAGTATTATTAGCACAAACGTTATTTGGTCAACCTGATATTTTATTATTAGATGAGCCTACTAACGGATTAGACATTCGTGCAATCCAATGGTTAGAAGAGTTTTTAATTAACTTTGAAAACACAGTAATCGTTGTATCCCATGATCGTCATTTCTTAAATAAAGTATGTACACATATGGCTGATATTGACTTTGGAAAAATTCAACTTTATGTTGGTAACTATGATTTTTGGTACGAGTCTAGTCAGTTAGCTTTAAAAATGGCACAAGATGCAAATAAGAAAAAAGAAGAGAAAATTAAAGAACTTCAAAACTTTATTGCACGTTTTAGTTCAAATGCTTCAAAAGCAAAACAAGCAACTTCTCGTAAAAAATTATTAGATAAAATTTCATTAGATGATATTAAACCATCTTCACGTCGTTATCCTTTCGTTGGATTTACACCAGATCGTGAAGTAGGAAATGATTTATTGCGTGTAGAAGGAATTTCCAAGACGATTGATGGTGAAAAGATTTTAGATAATGTTTATTTCACGGTAAACAAAGGAGATAAAATCGCCTTTACTGGAAGAAATGATATTGCTATTACAACATTATTCAAAATTCTAGCAGGCGAAATGGAACCAGATAGTGGTTCATTTAAATGGGGTGTAACAACATCTCAAGCTTATTTCCCTAAAGACAACTCAGAGTACTTCGAAGGTTGTGAATTAAGCCTAGTTGATTGGTTACGTCAATTCTCACCAAAAGATGAAAGTGAATCATTCCTACGTGGTTTCTTAGGGCGTATGCTATTCTCTGGTGAAGAAGTAATGAAAAAAGCTTCTGTCTTATCAGGGGGAGAAAAAGTACGTTGTATGCTATCCAAAATGATGTTAAGTGGTGCTAACGTTCTATTATTTGATGATCCAACAAACCACTTAGACTTAGAATCAATTACAGCATTAAATAATGGTTTAATGGCATTTAAAGGAACGATTCTTTTTAGTTCTCATGACCATCAGTTTATTCAAACAATCGCAAATCGCATTATCGAAGTAACGCCAAATGGTGTTGTAGATAAAGAAACGACTTATGATGAGTTCTTAGAAAATGAAGCATTACAAAAACAAGTAAAAGAACTATACAATAAATAATAGCAAGAATAAGCTGTCGCAATAAGTGTTGTGGCAGCTTTTTTACTAAAGGTGGGTTAAAATATGGCAGTAAAAAAATATTATGTTATTTGGGCAGGAAAAAAAACAGGTATTTTTACGACTTGGGATGAGTGTAAGCAATATGTTACAGGATTTAAGGGAGCTCGTTATAAGTCATTTTCATCAAAAGAAGAGGCTGAGGCAGCTTTTAAGGGAGAAACACGTAGCTCAGGAAAAACAGATACATACATCGCTGAAAGTTTATGTGTAGATGCTGCTTGTAGTGGAAATCCTGGATTAATGGAATACCAAGGTGTGTATACAAAAACAGGTAAGCAAATTTTTCATTTTGGACCTGTTGAAAATGGCACCAATAATATTGGTGAGTACTTAGCAATTGTTCATGGTCTATCTTATTTAAAGAAACACAATATTGTGATGCCTATTTATACAGATTCACAAACGGCTATTTCGTGGGTGCGAAATAAGAAAGCTAATACATCGATTGCTAGAAATGAAAAGACAGAACGTTTATGGACATTAATTGAACGAGCAAATAACTGGTTAAAAGAAAATAAAGTTGAAGTACCAATTATAAAATGGGAAACAGACAATTGGGGAGAAATTAAGGCTGATTTTGGTCGTAAATAAAGAAGAATAAATTAAAAATAATAGTAATGTTAGTAGAAAAGTCCTGAATATTATGAGAATAATTACGTACTTCTTTGGCTTTTAAAGAATGCACAAGTGATATTTATTAAAATTGAGCTAAATGTAGGATTGTACTTTTCCCTATTTTTAATAAACTTAATTATAAAAACAAAATAGAAATTAAGAAGATTGACAATAGGGGGGAACAATGATGGATTTACTACAGATCGAAACAGAACGATTAATTTTAAGAAAAATAGTTAATGAAGATAAATATGCATTATTTGATATGTTAAAAGATGAAGAAATTGCATCTAACTGTGGAATAAATCCATTATTAAAAGTAGAACATGCTGAACGAATCATTCAAAAGTGGAATGATCGAATGGAGTTTAAAGAAGGAATGCGTTGGGCCATAACATTAAAGGAATGTAAAACTTTTATCGGTACAGTTGGCATTCGTTTTGGTGAGCCAGGAAGTGGAGAAATTGGTTATCATTTGCATCCACTATATTGGAGAAAAGGTTATATGGGAGAAGCAGTATGTAAAGCACTGGAGTATGGCTTTAACGTATTTTGTTTAAATCGTCTTATCGCAACAGTGATAGAAACAAATATACCTTCTGTGAATTTATTAGAGAAAATGGGGTTTCGAAAAGTGTGTACACTGAATAGTTTCGTGAATGGACAAAACGCTTTTATGTATTCTATTAATTCAGACGTATATGCTTTAATAAATAGAGAAAAGACACCAATTTAGAAAAGGTGTCTTTTTTTCTATTAGCATTCTGTACCGTATTTTCTAATAATAAAAAAGAAAAAGCACAATGAAAAATAAGCAAGCTTGTGTATATAGCTAGTAACCCTTGATGATAAATAATCGTTAATATGCCAATTCCTATTATTAATAGGACATTTAAGGTAAAGAAAGTCATAAATACCCATGCTTCTTTACCAATTACTTGCAAACTACTTTTAAATATTGTTGCAGGAATATGAAATAAATAGACAATGAATAGCAATGGTAAAAAAAGAAAGAGCTTTATATATAAGATCTTGTTGATTCGTCAATAGTTTCATAATTGTATCTTTAAAGAGAAAGAATGTTACTCTTAGAATTATATACATACTAATTGCCATCTTTGTGCATCGATAAGGAAGCAGTTTCAGCTCTTTTTTGTTATTTCTACTATATTTTACTAACAAATGTTAAAGAAGTTTGGGCGTATGCATACATGGGCATAAGCATAATTTCAATAA
>JBJEFI010000001.1:11912-22753 GCA_051873875.1 Bacillaceae bacterium
GGTACGTTTTTTAAAACAAAAAGGTAAATAGCCAAGTTAATAAGTAATGCTAATACAAAACCAATCGCGTTTCCTTTTATCCCTATTTCAGGAAAGCCAAAGTGCCCCAAAATTACAATGTAGTCAAAAATGACATTTAAGATACTAACATTTAAATTTCCTACTAATATAGTCATTGTTTTATGTTGTATTTTTAAATATGCAGCGCATGTAAAAAGGATTAAATTTATCCCAATGGATGTACTGAAAATAATGAAATAACTAGCTGATTCCTGTAATAATGCATATTTTAAATGAAAAATATTTTTTAATAATATATTTAAAAAGTAAATATCAAGAAATAAAAAGACAAAACCAATGAGGGTACTAAGTAACAAATGAAAAGAAAATAGTTTTTTAATTCATGCTTATTCCCTTTTCCTTCTATAATATCTAATGCCACAGAACTTGAACCAAGAACACCAGTAAGCTATTAATAATAGTTGAAATGATTCCAACTACAGCAAATGCTTCAATCGATATGTGACCAATCCTTGCTTGATCACATAATCCAATAACTAAACTAGTTATGTTAGTTGCAAACAATGGAATAACAAATTTATTTATTTTACTATATTTTTTATCACAACGATTCCCTTCTTTTCTTAAAAAATGCTAGAAAAGAAGGGGGAATACCCGCAGCTGGTCCATAGACCACAACTCCTTTTATTGTTGGGATTTTTCATTATTTATATATAATAATTAGTATCCACCTATTAGAGTAGATAAGTTAATAATAGAAGAATTTTAAGCACAAAACGAAAAAGCGTCGGTGGAGGAGACCGATGCTTTTATTTTTTACTTTTTCCTGCTTCTGTTTGTTTAAGTGGAACGCGGAATAAAGCTCTACTAATTTTTTTTGCATCAAACGGATAAAGAGGATAAATATAGCTAGTTCCTGTTGCAGTTTTATTTGTTACAATAACAATTAACATGAAAAGAAGACCAGCAATAAAGCCCCAAAAATTAAAGATACTTGTTAAAATAAGCAAAATCAAACGGAAAAATTTTATTGCATATCCTAATTCCATACTTGGTTGTGCAAAGCTTCCTAATGCAATAATGGCCATATATAAAATGGTTTGAGGGATAAACCAACCGGTTTTTACTGCAAACTCTCCTAAAATAAGGGCGCCAACCACACTTAGAGACATGCCAAGAGACCCGGGAGTATTTAAAGAAGCCAGTTTTAATCCATCGATGGCAAACTCCAATAATATAAATTGTACGACTAAGGGGATACCATATGGATCTTTCGGAACTAAAAAAGTTAAAAAATCAGGCATGAAAGCAATGTTTTTAACGATTAATAACCATAATGGTGTCATGAGTAAGGTAGCTAGTAAAATGAAATTACGAATAAGTCGAATGTAGTTACCAGTGATAGGTGCATTATAAAAGTCATCTGCATCTTGGATATAGTCAAAAATGGTTGTAGGCAATATCATGGCACTAGGAGAATTATCAACAAGAACAATCATTCTTCCCTCTAATAAATTGGCAGCGGCTACATCGGGTCTTTCTGTAAATCGTACTTTTGGAAACGGATTATACCAACGATGCTCAATGATTGCTTCCATTAAACTTTGTTCATTCATGACAAGAGATTCAATATCAATTTTGTCTATTTGCTTTTTAATAAACGTTAATTCATCTTGATTGACGATATCTTTGATATACCCGATTGCGACATCTGTTTTTGAACGCCGACCAACGGTATGCATTTCAAAAATTAAGTTTGTGTCTCGTATTCTTCTGCGAAGAAGAGCCGTATTAAAAACGATGGTTTCAACAAAGCCATCTCGTGAACCACGTACAACTTTTTCCTTATCAGGTTCCTGTGGTCCTCTTGCAGGATAGGTGCGGACATCTAACAGAATACAAGAATCAAATCCTTCAATAAAAATAGCCGTAGGACCTGAAAGTATGTTAGTAACAATTGTATCAATTTCATTTGTTTCTGATACTTCAATATAAGGGACGGCATGGGTTATGAAATCTTTTACAGAAGAGATAGACGCCATCTCATGCTTTGACATATAAAGAAAACTTGTCATCATGCTTTGGAGAGCATCATCTTTTGCAAAACCATCGATAAAGAAGAGAATCATTCTTTTTCCTGCTACTAGTATTTCTCGCTCAATTATATCGAAACTAGTTCCTAATGGTAATTGCTGATGGATAGCTTGGACGTTCTTATCTATATCATGAGTAAACTTCAATTAAAATCACTCTTTCCTCTTTTTAGTTGTAGTATTTTCAAAGATAGACAATATATACCTTTTTTTTATAGTCATAGGCACTGTATTTGCATTTTTCGCTAAAAAACAGTAAATTTTCATTAAAAAGGAAAAGTGGAGTGATGAATAGTGACAATTGAATTAGCAACGTTTGCAGGCGGATGTTTTTGGTGTATGGTGAAGCCTTTTCATAAATATGAAGGTGTACTAAAAGTCATTTCTGGTTATACAGGTGGAGACGAGAAAAACCCAACATACCAAGAAGTATCGAGTGGAAGAACAAGACATTATGAGGCAGTTCAAATAACGTACGATAATGAGATTATTTCATATGAACAGCTGTTAACTATTTTTTGGAAACAAATTGACCCAACGGATAGGGGGGGACAATTTAATGACCGTGGGCGTCATTATCAAACTGCAATATTTTATCATACAGATAAACAACATATGATTGCACTTCGTTCTAAGAAAGATTTAGAAGCATCAGGAAAGTTTAATAAACCAATCGTAACAGATATTTTACCTGCAACTGTATTTTATGAGGCTGAGGAATATCATCAAGATTATTATCAAAAGAATTCCCTTCATTATGAATTATATTATGAAGGGTCTGGGAGAAAACGTTTTATTGAAAAGAATTGGGGTGTTCTAAAAGATATGGATAGTTTAAAGAAAAAACTTACATCCATGCAATTTTTTGTGACACAGCAAAATGGAACAGAGCCTCCTTTTCAAAATGAATTCTGGGATAAAAAAGAAGAAGGCATTTATGTTGATATTGTTTCTGGGGAACCATTATTTTCTTCAAAAGATAAATTTGATTCTGGATGCGGATGGCCAAGTTTTACAAAGCCGATGTTAAAGGAACAAGTGGAGGAACGAATCGACCGTTCCCATGGAATGATTCGCACAGAGGTAAGAAGTAAAGAAGGTGATTCCCATTTAGGGCATGTTTTTAATGATGGACCAGCTAGCAAAGGTGGCCTTCGTTATTGTATCAACTCTGCCGCTCTTCGCTTCATTCCAGTCGAGCGTTTGGATGAAGAAGGATATGGCGATTTTAAACTATTGTTCAATCGTTAAAGTAGAAACAAAGGATAATAATGAATCGTAAAGCCTATTAAAAAGATTTTAAAATAGAAATAGGACTACATAACTTCTTTTTAATTTGTTATACTGATATAACTAAAAAGAAAGGGAGAACAGATGATAAACAAATTAAAGTACATAGCAATTGTGTTGTTATCTTGCACATTACTTTTACAAGGTTATTTTATTTTAGAAGGAATTTCGGAGGAAAAGCACCAGAGTGAAAGAAAAAAAGAAGATACAACGATTGTTAAAAAAGAAGAAACAAAACCTACAAAGAAAGAGTATGAAGCTAATTTAGTGACAGTTGGGGACATTCTTGTTCATGATCGAGTGTACAATGATTTTGAAACAGGAGAAGGAACATATGATTTTACACCTGCTTTTGCACATGTAAAAAAATATATTGAGCAAGCAGATATCGCCATGACAAATGTGGAAACAATGATTGGTGGAGTGGAAATAGGCTTATCTGGATACCCTAAATTTAATAGTCCTTATGAGATAGGGGATGTATTAAAAGATACAGGCTTTGATATTGTTACATTAGCAAATAATCATACATATGATCGTGGAGAAGTAGCGATAGATAATGCACTAAATTATTGGGATAAACTTGGCATGATCAACACAGGTGTAAGCCGAAATGAAACAGAGCGTTCCGCCATTAAAACAATTACAAAAAATAATATTACCTTTTCCTTTTTAGCTTATACATATGGAACGAATGGATTATCCTTACCTTCATCTTCTACATACGAGGTAAATATGCTTGATAAGGAACAAATGAAGAAGGATATTGCCAAGGCAAAAGAAATATCCGATGTTATTGTTGTTGCACCTCATTTTGGAGATGAGTATCAAAAAGTTCCTAGTGAAGAACAAAAAGAACTAGCGCAATTTTTAGCAGATGAAGGTGTTCACATTGTTGCTGGTTCTCATCCACATGTGTTGCAGGCACCTACATTTTTAGAAGGAAAAGATGGAAATCAAACATATGTAATGTATTCATTAGGAAATTTCTTCTCTGGACAATATGGAATAGACCGACGTATTGGAGGCATATTTGGCATTTCAGTACAAAAAACAATTGATGTGGACGGTTCGAAAACAATTACATTAAAAGAGCCTACACTTATTCCTACTTATGTAGCTTATGAATATGATCAAAATTATGAAATTTATCCAATCGATGAAATTCCATTAGAGCGATTAGAAAATAGCGATTATATTTATGCACAAGTAATGGAAAAAATGCAAGAAAACACTTCATTACAAAAGCAATAAATAATTTATTTGTTAGAATAACGAAAAAGAGTCTTCATCATTAGAAGGCTCTTTTCTGTTTAGCTTATATGTAATGAAATAGTTAAAAAATTGATAGATGTAAATGATTACAATGAATATTTTGAGTATGCACATTCATCATTAGTTTACAGAAAGTAAGTAGGGATAGTGCTAAATATGCTATAATTAGGAAAGAAATAAATAAAATTTTCCAGATAATAAGTAGGAGGCCAACAATGAAAATAGCTTTAATTGCTCATGATAAAAAGAAAGACGAAATGATTCAATTTGCAAAAGACAATGAAGAAGTACTTAAAAATTATGAATTAATTGCAACAGGTACAACTGGGAAAAAAATAATGGAGCATACCAATTTACATATTGAACGAATGAAGAGTGGACCGTTAGGCGGAGATCAAGAAATTGGGGCAATGGTTGCCAATGAAAAAGTTGGATTGGTTTTTTTCTTCCGTGATCCGCTAACAGCTCAACCTCATGAACCGGATATTAGTGCATTAATCCGTCTATGTGATGTCCACCAAGTGCCATTAGCCACTAATGTTTCAACAGCAAAAATGTTAATTAACTCTCTATAATGAATCACATAAGTAAGAAGTGAAATTTTCATTAGTAGTCCTTTTGTTTCTCTATTAATGAGTAGTGAAATCAATTTAATGTTTAAAGATGGTTATCTTCTGTTACCTTTTTTATAAATAATTCATATTTTAAAGAAAGGATTAAGTGTCCATTTTAGACATTATTATTAAAAGAAAGAGAGTATATATGCATGGGATATGTAGAGGAATTAAGAAAAATAGTTGGTAATAGACCAGTTATTTTACCAGGTTCTACAGTGTTGCTAATAAATGATAAAAATGAAATATTACTTCAACAACGGTTGGAACCAAAAGATGTATGGGGATTACCTGGTGGATTAATGGAATTAGGTGAATCAGTAGAAGACACAGCAAAAAGGGAGCTGTTTGAAGAAACAACGTTGGTAGCAAATGAACTAATTTTATTAAATGTGTACTCAGGTCCTAATTATTATACAAGGCTAAAAAATGGGGATGAATATTATTCTGTAACAACAGCATTCATTTGTACAGATTGGGAAGGCACGCCAGTTAATAATCCAAGTGAAGGGAAGGAATTGGTCTTTTTCAAACTTGATCAGTTACCGGATAAAATAGTTGGTAGTCATCATGTGATGATTGAAGCGTATATGAAACGAAAGAATAGCTAGGTGACTCCTAGCTATTCTTTGTCTAGTTTATTTAAATAAGAAACAATAACAAATCCAATTGCAAATGTAAGTAAACTTGCTACTTTTAATGCGATTGAGCCAGGAATACCTGGATATACAGCAAATAAAGAACCAATTACTAATCCAATAATAATGGCATACATCATCGTATGATAATGATGTAGTAGATATTTAATTGCTTTACTACTTACAACAAATCCAATCATAACTCCACATCCAATTATGATAATAACGGGAATATTTAATGATGATAACGCCCCTATTGCCACTTCATATACACCTAGTAATAGTAAGACGAAAGAACCACTAATTCCAGGTAAAAGCATCGCCATACTTGCTAACCAGCCTGATACAAATAAGAAAATAATTGTTTTTGCTGATAAAGTTGTAACATCTAATGCTTTAGAAGGTTCTAAAAATGCCATAATTGCAATAGCAATTGCTGCAATTACAAGAAGAATCCAATGATTTACTTTAAAGGATTGTTTTATATCTGCTCTTCTAAATAACAATGGCAATACACCAATGATTAAACCTAAGAAGAAAAATTGAGTTGGTTGCTCATAATTTTCAAGTAAAAAATGTATTACTTTACTAAATCCAAGTAATGTAATCGCCACTCCAATGCCTAAAGGAATAATGAATTTTAAACTATTTTTCCATTCACGACTAAAAAATGCACTAATATTGTCTAATAAGCGATCATAAAAGCCTAAAATAACGGCAATTGTACTACCACTTACACCAGGAATTAAATCACTAATTCCCATTAAAATACCACGGTAAATATTCTTCCACTCCATAAAAATCTCCTCGTTGTTTATCTTTTTAAGTATGTTTTTTATTATAGCAAATAAATAATTATAATAACATAGTAAATAGGAAAGTAGTGGTAAATGATTCTTCGTGATACAATAATTTTAATGAACGGAAACTGGAGGAATTATGTTGAAAGGGAAGTATCGATTAGCAAATATAAGTCTTTTTATTGTGTTAATAGGTTTTTTATTGACATATCCATTTAGTACAAGTTTTTGGGGTGGATTATTATATAGTGGATTTTGTGCAGCATTAATAGGTGGCTTAGCAGATTGGTTTGCAGTCACTGCGCTGTTTCGAAAACCACTTGGTATTTCTAATATGAATTTAGGGTGTAAAGACCCCATTATTCGGACAGAAATTATTCCTAGAAATAGAGAAAAAGTAATGAATACATTGCGATATATGATAAATGAAGAATTATTAACAAAAGACATGTTAAAAGGAAAAGTTCAACAAATAGATATCGTGAAATTCGTAACAGATTTATATGAAAAAGAAGAAAACAAAGCAAATTTCATGATGGGATTATCTAAAATATTTGAGCAAATGCTTGATACATTAACAGAAGAAGAGATAGCAACATTATGCCATACGATTTTGAAAAAAGAAGGAGACAATATTCACTTAGCAGATTTTTTATACAATTTCTTTATGTATTTACAAAAAAATAAGTATGATGAGCAAGTGCTTTATTTTTTCTTAAAGATAGCAAAAGAATTAATAGTAACTGAGGAAGTACGTCTTATTTTAACAGAACTAGTTGAAAATGTACGAAATAATTATTCAGAAGGGAATAAAGCCCGAAAAATGGCAACAACCTTATTATTTGAACAAATTTTAAAAACATCATCAGATGAAATTGCACTAGAGATTCAAACGTATCTTTCTACAGTTTTAACAGAAATGATGGCAAACGACATGCATCCATACCAACTAATTATAAAAGAGAAAGTAGATTTTTTTGCCCTGCAATTAAAAACAAATGAATATGTAAGAGAGAAAATTGAACAGTGGAAGCAGAAACAACTTTCATCTCTAGCTTTATATGATTTCTTCATTAAAATAGCAACTGAAAATTTAGAGAAAGAAAAGCGAGATAAGTACGTGCAAAAAATAGTACATCAAATTGAACAGTACGTAGGAAGAATAGAAGAAAATGAACGTGAAAGAGAAAAAATGAATGGATATATAAAGGATGTCATCATACAGTTGATTGAAAAGCAGCATAAGAAGATAGATGCGCTTATAATGTCTAAATTAAATAGTTTTACGAATGAAGAGTTTGCTGCATTAATAGAAGAAAAAGCTGGTAGTGATCTTCAAATGATTCGAATGAATGGGACATTCGTCGGTGGTCTAGTTGGGATTCTTTTTTATTTATTAACAAACTGGTTGTAGGTGAGAAGATGAAATATAAGAAGATAGCTAATCGTACGCTTATTTATTTAAGCATGGCCTTTATCATTGTATTAGGAGTAAAAGTAGCATTTTTTCAAGAAAATATATTGATTGAATTGCTTCTTTTTACATTAGAAGCAGCCTTAGTCGGGGGGATTGCTGATTGGTTTGCAGTGACCGCTTTATTTGAACATCCATTAGGAATTAAGATTCCTCACACAGCATTGCTTCCAAAAAATCGAGAGAAAGTAATTTCAGCCATTGTTCACCTTGTTGAAAAAGAGCTGCTAGAAAAATCTGTTTTAATTGAGCGAGTTCATGCTTTTCCATTAATGAAACAAGCTATTCCTTTAATTGAGCAGCATAAAGGGAAAATAAAGCAAAAATTAATGGTAATTGTGTTAAAAGAAATTCATTTCTTCTCTACAGATGAAGGAGCGGAAAAATTAGAAAAGATAATAAAGCAAAAGTTGATAGATTTCTCATTCGCTCCGGTGCTCATTTCTTTATCTAAAACAGTGATGAATAATGAACAAACGAATATTTATTTTGAAAAATTAGTTGATGAACTTGTAAAAGAAATAAAAAAGAGTTCAGCAAGAAATCAAATTTACACATATTTAGTAAAAAAGAAAGAAGAGCAAACAGAAAAAACAGGAACAATAGGGGGCTTCTTTAAACGAGCAATTTTTGCATTAGCAGAACAAACAAATGCATTAAATCTAGATGATGCAGCGGATATTATCTTTGCGGAAGTCATACATGCGATTGAGGAGTTAAAAGAAGTAAATCATCCATTACGAAAAGAGATAAAAGTAAAAATAGAGGCAGCAATAGTTGAATTACAATCTAATGAAAACTGGCAGTATAAAGTAGAATCATGGAAAAATAATTTAATACAAGAAATGAATATGAAAGAAATAATAAAAGAAGTTGCAAGCTCCACCCATGAACAAGCACCAATCATGGTTTGGTTAGATGAACAAATAGAAATACAATGGCAAGGATTCAAAGATAATACTAAGCTACAAGACAAATTTGAAATATATATAAAAGGATTAATAATTAAGTTAATAAGTAAAGAACATAAGCGTATTGGCTATATTGTAGAAGAAGTACTTAGTGGATTTACGAATGAAAATTTAATTGCTTTTATTGAAGAGAAAGTAGGGGAAGATTTGCAATGGATTCGGGTGAATGGTTCTATTGTTGGAGGAATAATAGGAATTGTTATATTTAGTTTTCTTCATTTTATTTATGATCCTATTTTAAATGTGTTTATGTAGCTCTGTAGAGAAAAGTAAGAATTAGGAAAGATAAAAATAAACATCTATCTATCTTTTTGCATATATTGTAGAGATAAGTCAAAAAACAACATTCGTTTGTCATAAAACAGCAAATTGTGCAAGGGGATAGTGAATAGTGGAAATTAGTTTATGTATGATTGTAAAAAATGAGGAAGAAGTATTAGCCACTTGTTTAGAAAGTGTTCAAAAATTAGTAGATGAAATAATTATTATAGATACGGGTTCTAGTGATAAAACAAAGGAGATTGCTGCCACTTTTGGGGCAAAGATATATGATTTTGAATGGATAAATGACTTTGCAGCGGCTAGAAATTATTCATTTAGCAAAGCTACAAAAGAGTATATTTTATGGTTAGATGCAGATGACATTATATTGAAGAAGGACTTAGATATACTATTGAATATAAAAAATACAGTTTCGCCATCTGTTGATGTTGTGTCAATGTACTATCATACATCCTTTAATGAAAAAGGTGAGCCTACCTTTCTTTATAGACGAAATCGAATCATAAAGCGAGGGAAAGGATATAAGTGGCATGGATTTGTTCATGAATATTTAGAAGTTTGGGGGGATATTTTTACAGTAGAGTGTGCTGTAACTCACAATAAAAAAGAGAAAAAGAAAGTTGAATATAATACCAAGCGAAATTTGAATATTTATAAACAAAAATTAGCGGAAGGTGTCACATTTACAGCACGTGACATGTATTATTTTGCAAATGAACTATATGATCATGCAGAATTTGCAGAAGCTATCAAGCAATACGAAGCGTTTTTAGAAGGAGAACAAGGCTGGTATGAAGATTGTATTATGGCATGTGTCCGTTTATATGATTGCTATAAAGAAATTGGTAAAGAGGAAGAAGGATTTACTTATTTAACTGAATCATTTCGATACGATGAACCCAGACCAATTGTATGTTGTAAATTAGGAGATTATTTTTCTTCCAAAGAAAAATATAGTGTTGCTAAAATATGGTATCTTTTGGCATTAGAATATGATAATTCGAAATCATACGGTTTTCAAAATTTAATTTTTTCTACGTGGTATCCACATTTACAATTAACTGTATCTTTTGATCGACTAGAGGACAGGGAAAAAGCCATTTTTCATCATACGAAGGCAAAAGAATTTTATCCAGACCATCCTTCTGTTATTTATAATGAAGCATATTTTAACTCTTTAGAAAAATAGTTTAGAAATAAAAAAGGCTAAAATAGATAAAAAGTGACTATTGATTTCAGGTAGTCACTTTTTTATTTATTATATGTATTTTTTTATTAGAGATGTTATTTATATTTGGCTATGTTAAAGGAAAAGGTTGATTTACAACGTTAATGAAACGGCTATATATACAAGATTTTCTTCAAAACGGCGGTAGTGCAGTT
>JBJEFI010000002.1:0-23140 GCA_051873875.1 Bacillaceae bacterium
AAAAAATACACCAGCAATCAATTTTTATCAAAAAAATGGTTTTTCAATGACAGAAGAAATAAACGTAACGCAGCAATTATCTTTGACGTTATTTGAAAAGAAAATACAATAAAAACAAAAAATTCAGGTGAAGGAATCACCTGAATTTTTTCTATTTAACAATTACTAATTCTTTTGTAAACTGTGTTAGCAATTCATGACCTGTTTCTGTAATCACGATATCATCTTCAATACGAACGCCACCAACGTTTGGTACGTAAATGCCTGGTTCAATCGTATAAACCATTCCTTTTTGAAGTGTCATTGTATTTGTTTCGTTTAAAGATGGGAATTCATGAATATCAATACCAAGACCGTGACCAAGGCGATGTGTGAAGTAGTCGCCATAACCAGCAGCGGCAATAATATCACGAGCATATTTATCTAGTTGACCAAGCTGTGTACCAGGAACAGAATGTTTCACTGCCTCTAGTTGTCCTTTTAATACAGTTTGATAAATACGTTCTTGTTCTTCTGAAACGTGATCAAAAGCAACTGTACGTGTAATGTCAGAACAATAGCCATCAACAACAACACCTAAATCAAATAATACAAAATCCCCTTTTTGTACTTTTGTTGTGCCAGGTACACCATGTGGTAAGGCTGAGTTTTTTCCTGTTAGTACCATTGTATCAAAGGACATATGTTGTACGCCTTTTTTCTTTAATTCATATTCGATTTGTCCAAGAATATCTAGTTCGCTAACGCCTTCTTTAATGCAAGAAATACCAATTTCAATGGCATCATCAGCTAGTTTAGCTGCTTGGCGTAAAATAGCGATTTCCTTTTCATCTTTTAACATACGAAGGGTATGTAATTTTTCTTCTGCACTAACAAATGTAGCTTGGAATAATGCTTTCAATGCTTCGTAACGTTGAACGTTTACGTGCTCTTTTTCAATAGCAAGCGTGTTAATTGTAACACCGCGTTTTTCTACGGCTTGTTTAACGAGTTCCCACGAATTGTCTGTATCTGTAAAGCTAACGATATCATAGCCCCAACCTGCTTCTTTTGCTCTAGCAGCATCCATTTGTGGGCAAACTAAAAATGGTTCTTTCTCTTGAAATAAAAACACACCAAGTAAGCGCTCATGAGGTTCACAATGAAAATTACTTAAATAAAAGACGTTTGGTGTAGAAGTAATGAAAGCCCCATTGATATTTTTTTCTTTTAACCAATTTTGAAGTTCTGTAATACGTTTACTCATGATTTCAACTTCTTTCTTAAAAGATTTTCTTTCATTATAAAACAAGGATTGGCATATGTCGAAGGTTGGAATATAAAAAAGTAGATAGATGATAGCAGGAATTCGAGAGGAAAAGCATGAAATAATATAAAGAAAGGAGTGGTTATTATGAAAATAACGTATCATGGTCATTCTTGTGTCCAGTTAGAATGTGCTGGAAAAATTTTATTAATTGATCCGTTTATTACAGGAAATCCGTTATCTGATTTAGACCCAAATACGGTAGAGGCAGATTATATTTTATTAACCCATGGTCATAGTGATCATGTAGGGGATACAGTGGCAATTGCCAAACGGACAGGAGCAACTGTTATTGCTACCTTTGAACTTGGGACATTGTTACAATGGCAAGGGGTTGAACATGTACATACGATGAATACAGGTGGGACTTATAGCTTTTCTTTTGGGACTGTAACGATGACCCAGGCTTATCATAGTTCTGCTTATATAGACGAAGAGACAAAAACAATTCATTATGCAGGGTTGGCAGGTGGCTTTATCATTCAAAGCGAAGATAAAACTATCTATCATGCAGGTGATACGGATTTATTCTCAGACATGCGACTTTTAGGAGAAAAGTATGAGATTGATGTAGCCTTCTTGCCAATCGGTGATAATTTTACAATGGGAATTGATGATGCGGTTATTGCTGCATGTTGGCTACAAGCGGCATGTGTTGTTCCAATGCACTATAATACATTCCCAGTCATTGAGCAAAATCCAGCCCATTTTGTTGAAGGACTTCTGAATGATGTTGGTGTCGTCATGAATGCAGGAGATTGTTTAAATATTTAAGATAAAAAGGCACAAGAAAAAGTAGGATTGTAAAACAGTTTTTTTTCTATTTCTTTTCAAATATAAAAGAGAAAAGGAAAAAATATTTTGATGAAAGAGACAAAAAAACAAGGCTATCTTTATAATGAAATAGAGATGGCCTTGTTTTTTTATATGGACAAGGAAGAAAGGAATAGTATTGTTTTTTGGAAATAGATACGAAGAAATGTTATGTAATGCATAACATTTTAGAACAATAATGATGTAGAAAGTGGTTACTTGTACTATAATAGAACTATTGAATAGATTATAACAGTTTAAATCAGAGGGCTAGGTGAAAAACGTGGCAACAAAGCACGATTTAATATTAAAGTATATCGATAGTTTAGAGATTGGCCATAAAATTTCTGTTCGTCAAATTGCAAAGGAATTAAATGTAAGTGAAGGAACAGCATATCGAGCGATTAAGGATGCAGAAGTAAAAGGGTATGTGAGTACAATCGAACGTGTTGGAACGATTCGAATTGAGCGCAAGAAAAAAGAAAATATTGAAAAGCTAACATTTGCAGAGGTTGTCAACATTGTTGATGGACAAGTGTTAGGTGGACGTGACGGATTATATAAAACGTTAAGTAAGTTCGTCATTGGCGCAATGGAATTAGATGCCATGATGCGCTATACAGATACAGGAAGCTTATTAATTGTTGGGAACCGTGTAAAAGCTCATCAATTAGCGTTAGAAGCAGGTGGAGCAGTCTTAATTACAGGTGGATTTGATACAGATGATTATGTGAAAAAATTAGCTGATGAATTAAAGATGCCAGTGATTTCAAGTAGTTATGATACGTTTACAGTTGCAACGTTAATTAACCGTGCGATTTATGACCAATTAATTAAAAAAGAAATTGTGTTAGTAGAAGATATTTTAACATCGGTAGAAAAAACGATTTTCTTACATAGTACAGATACAGTTGGGAAATGGATTGAATACAATGTGGAATCCAGCCATGGGCGCTTTCCTGTTGTAGATGAAAGTATGCGAGTAGTTGGGATTGTTACATCAAAAGATGTTATTGGAATTGATAAGGATACTTTGATAGAAAAAGTAATGACAAAACATCCAATGACAGTAAATGGAAAGATGTCAGTTGCATCAACAGCCCGAACAATGATTTGGGAAGGAATTGAGTTGTTACCAGTAACGGATGAACATAATCAGTTACAAGGTGTTGTCAGTCGACAAGATGTGTTGCAAGCGCTGCAAATGATTCAGCGTCAGCCACAAGTCGGGGAAACAATTGATGATATTATTATTAATCAATTTTCAGATAGTAAAGAGAAAAGTCACTATGCTTATCGTTGTTTAGTCACTCCACAAATGACGAATGCAATGGGAACATTATCAACAGGGGTGTTTACATCAATTGTGACAGAAGCGGCAAATAGAGTGCTTCGTTCTCATAAAAAAGGTGACTTAATTGCAGAAAATATCTCCATTTATTTTATTAAACCAGTCCAAATTGAAGCGTTTATTGAAATTGAACCGAAAATATTAGACATTGGTCGTAAATTCGGGAAAGTGGCAGTAGAGGTGTATCAAAATGGTGAGATGATTGGGCATGCTGTATTGATGGCTCAATTAATTGATCGATAAATAAAAAAGGAAGTTCAAGAAAATCTCTTTTCTTTGAACTTCCAAATTAAAAAGGTTATTGTACCTCTTGTCTTTCTTTAATTGCAAAAGGTAAGTAATGACGATAAGCACCTACCCCAGCCCATACGCTTCCAACTCCTACTAGGACGAAAATAATACCAATAATAATAGAGACAGTTGTTAAGTTGATAAATTGATAGTTAATACCAAACAATGCAACGAACAAACCTAGAGCTATACTTGACTTTGCAGATAGCCATTGTTTATATGCAGGTGTTTTAGCTCGAAAATATTGAACTTTGTAGAATAAATACATAGCAAGCGACAAGGAAATTAAAATAAAAGTAATTGGCATGTCGTTTCTCTCCTTATAATCAATGATAAAATGAAGATAAAAATCATTATTTACTTATCATTGTAGTAGGAAGAGGGAAAGAAAGCGAATAATATGCTAGATAATTAGGAAAAGAGGGAGCAGTTGTGAAAAAAGAAATAATCAATGCTATTAAACAATACGAAACCATTATTATTCACCGCCATGTACGTCCAGATCCAGATGCGTTAGGTTCCCAAGGCGGATTATTTCAAATCATTTCAGGTACATATCCGACGAAACGTGTCTATGTTGTTGGAGAAGATGATGAGACATTAACCTATTTAAATGAAATGGATACAGTAACAGATGATATGTATGAAGATGCCCTTGTTATTGTTTGTGATACAGCAAACGAAGAGCGAGTGGATGATCAACGTTATACGAAAGGTAAGTTACTTATAAAGATTGATCATCATCCAAATGAAACACCGTATGGGGATATCTCATGGGTAGATACAACGTTTAGTTCTACATCAGAAATGATTTACGATTTATATAAAACAGGAAAAGAAGAAGGCCTTGTTTTAAATGAAGAAGGCGCACGCTTGTTATTTGCAGGTATTGTTGGTGATACAGGACGTTTCCAATTTAGAAGTACGACATCGAGAACATTTGCTTATGCAAGTGAACTTGTTGAAAAAGGAATTGATTTTCCAAGTTTATATACAGAGATGTATAAAATGAGCTTAGGTGTTGCAAAACTAAATGGATATATTTTGCAAAACTTTACGTTATTAAATAGTGGTGCTGCATACATGAAAATAACTGCTGATATGTTAAAACAATTTGGCGTATCTATGAGTGAAAGTTCTCAAGTTGTTGGTGTATTAGGGAATATTCAAGGGATAAAGTCGTGGGTTATTTTTCAAGAAGATGAAAAAGCAAAACTTATTCGTGTTCGACTACGTTCGAAAAAAACGGTTATTAATAAATTAGCTCAATGCTATAATGGGGGAGGACACCCATTAGCATCGGGAGCAACTGTATATTCCTGGGAAGAAGCAGATAAGTTAATTAATGATTTAGATGATATTTGTAAAAATAACTAACCAAACAAGCTGACTGAAAAGGGATTTACTTCTTTTTCGTCAGTTTTTTTATCATATAAATGGAACGTAGGTTTGTATGTATTTTTTACTTACAAATAGTCAATCCTTAAGTTCGATTTTTTCAATATGTAATTATGATTTTTCTAAAAAGAGAGGTGAAATAGTGTGGAAGATTTTGTTCACTTACAAATGCAGTCCCAGTATAGTTTGTTAAATAGCACATGCCGAATTAAAGAGGTAGTGGCAGAAGCAAAAAAGCTAGGGTATAAAGCATTAGCCATTACAGATGAACGAACAATGTATGGTGTTGTTCCCTTTTATCGTGCTTGTATGGAAGAAGGGATAAAACCAATTATTGGCTTAACTGCCTATGTGTTAGATAAAGAAGAAAAGGAAGCATATCCTCTTGTTTTATTAGCAAAAAATAATAATGGATATGAAAATTTGATAAAAATTTCAAGCGCATTAGGAACGGTTCATGAAAAAGGAATTCCATTAAAAGTATTACAAGGATATAAAGAAGGATTAATTGTTGTGTCACCAGGACGACATGGTGAAATTGAGCGAGCGATGCTAAAAGATCAGCATAAAATAGCGGCAGATGTAGCGACAACGTATAGAGAAATATTTGGTGACTTTTATATTAGTATTCAAAATCATGATTTACCAGAGGAAACAAAACTATTAATGGTATTACAAGAACTTGCTGGTGAATGTGATATTCCGTTAGTTGTAACAAATGATGTACATTACATTCAAAAAGAAGAAGGGATTGTACATGACTGTTTGCAAGCAATTAAAAATGGCACAAAAGTAGAAGAAGATACAGAACGTTTTTTAGGATCAGATGAGTATTATTTAAAGAGCATAACGGAAATGAATGAGTTGTTTTACTCTCAAAAAGAGTGGTTAAAAGTCGCCTCTAACATTGCAGAACAATGTAATGTTACCTTGGATTTTCATAGTCGTCACCTTCCTACATTCCCACTAGCAGAAGGACATAGCGCAGACGAGGTATTAAAACAGCTATGTATAAAAGGATTAGAGGGAATTGGAAAAAGAGGAAATAAAGAATATGAAGAACGTTTGAAAGTAGAATTACAAGTTATTGCGGAAATGAAGTTCAGTGATTATTTCTTAATTGTTTGGGATTTTATGAAATATGCCCATGAGCAAAATATTTTAACAGGACCAGGACGTGGATCAGCAGCAGGAAGTCTAGTTTCTTACGTATTAGGGATTACAAATGTAGATCCTATTGAATATGATTTGCTATTTGAACGTTTTTTAAATAAAGATCGAATTTCATTACCAGATATCGATATTGATTTCCCAGATTATCGACGAGATGAAATGATTGAATATGTAGCAGAGAAGTACGGGAAGCTTCGAGTTGCCCAAATTATTACCTTTGGAACGTTAGCAGCAAAGGCGGCCATCCGTGATATTGGGAGGATAAAAGGGTTAACACCAAAAGAAGTAGAGCGTCTGTCTCGTTATATTCCAAATAGGTTAGGAATTACATTAACAGATGCATATGAGGAATCTGTCTCCCTACAAGCGTTTTTAGAGCAGTCACCAATCCATCAAGAAGTTTATACAATTGCCAAAAAGATAGAGGGATTGCCACGTCATACATCTACCCATGCAGCCGGTGTTATTATGAGTGACGGAAAGTTAACCCAATATGTACCGTTGCAAAATGGACATGGGGATGTATATACAACGCAGTATGATGGGGATACGTTAGAAGCACTTGGATTATTAAAGATGGATTTTCTTGGATTACGGAACTTAACGTTAATTGAAAATGTACTTGCTTCTATTCAAAAGCAAACAGGAAAAACAATTGATATTACAACGATTCCACTCAATGATAAGAAGACATTCTCTTTACTAAGTCGAGGAGATACAACAGGTATTTTCCAATTAGAGTCTAGTGGTATGCGCAACGTTTTACAATCGTTAAAACCAAGTGAATTAGAAGATATTGTAGCGGTCAATGCTCTGTATCGTCCAGGTCCATCTGAACAAATTCCACTTTATATTGAAACAAAGCATAAAAAACGGAAGCCAACCTATTTACATCCTGATTTGGAACCTATTTTAAAAGGAACGCATGGTGTCATGATTTATCAGGAACAAATTATGAAAATTGCTTCTACCTTAGCAGGGTTTTCATTAAGTGAAGCAGATTTATTAAGACGTGCGGTTGCAAAAAAGAAAAAAGAAATTCTCGATGCAGAAAGAATTCCATTTGTAAATGGTTGTTTGAAAAAAGGATATAGTGAGCAGGTTGCCAATGATGTCTATGATTTAATTGTTAAATTTGCTAACTACGGTTTTAATCGCAGTCATGCAGTTGCCTATAGTATGATTGGATATCAATTGGCATATTTAAAAGCTCATTATCCAACCCACTTTTTTAGTGCACTATTAACGAGTGTCATTGGAAACGAAGATAAGATTGCTCAATATATTAGTGAAGCAAAGCAACGAAGTGTAGAGATTTTACCTCCGTCTATTTTGACAAGTGACTTATCCTTTCATGTTGAAGAAAAAGGATTACGGTATCCGTTAACGGCAATTAAAGGCGTAGGAGAAGCAACTGCTAAAGCAATTGTCGAAAATCGTAAAAAAAGAACATATCAGGACTTATTTGATTTTTGTGTACGATTACCGTCTCGAATGATGACAAAGCGATTGTTAGAAACATTGATTTATGCTGGAGCAGTCGATTCATTCCAGCAAAATCGTTCTACTTTGTTAGCAACGATAGAAGTTGCATTAGACTATGCAGAATTAGTTGGAGGCGGAGAAGAAAATCAAATTGATTTCTTTGACGATGAACTTGTGCCAAAACCGAAATATAAAATAGTAGAAGAAATGTCAAAGGAAGAAAAATTACAACGAGAAAAAGAAGCACTAGGATTTTATTTAACTGAGCATCCTACAAGTGCATTTGTTCATTTAGTAAAAGATTTAAAAATGACATATATTTCAAATGCAAAGGATTTTGTAGGTCGCTCGTTGAATTTATTTGTATATATCGTAACAATGAAAAAAATTACGACGAAAAAAAAGCAGCCAATGGCCTTTTTAACATTATCCGATCAAAGTGGGGAAATAGAAGCTGTCGCTTTTCCAATGGTGTATGAAAAACACCCATTTAGAGAAGGAGAACTTCTTTATATGACAGGGCGGATTGAAGAAAAGGGTGAAAATCTTCAATATATTATCGAAGATGTAAAAACCATTTCTAAGCTAAGAGAATATGTTCAACACAAAAATAGTAAAGTGTATTTAAAAGTACAGGGGCACCATAGCGAAAGTATTTTAATTCAAGTGAAACAAGTACTTCGCAAACACCCAGGTTTAGCAAGTGTCATTATTTTTAATGAACAAACGAAGAAAGTAATCGCATTAACGGATGAATATGCGATTCATCCAGATGATAAATGCCTCTATTTTTTAAGGCAATTATTAGGAGAAGAAAATGTTGTACTAAAAAATCGATAGACGAATACAGTGAAAATACAGTATAATAAACGAACAAAGTGGTCAGACCATTTTGTTCGTTTTTCAAAAGAGCATGAATGGATGTAGTTCAAACCTAATATTGATATGTAGCTTTTAGCTATCCGCTATTTTGTTTTTTTATATAAGGGGAGTGTAAGTATTGAAGACATTAAAAGAAAAAGCATTATATTTACATCGTAATCATCAAGGGAAGTTAGAAACGGTATCAAAGATTCCGATTCATAACGAACAAGATCTGAGCCTTGCTTATTCTCCAGGAGTAGCTGAGCCTTGTAAAGAAATTTATAATGAACCATCTACGATTTTTGATTACACAATGAAGGGGAATACGGTGGCAGTTGTTTCCGATGGATCAGCGGTATTAGGGTTAGGAAATATTGGTCCAGAGGCAGCGCTTCCTGTAATGGAGGGGAAAGCAGTATTATTTAAGAGCTTTGCAGGAGTAGATGCCTTTCCGTTATGTTTAAAATCGAGCGATATAGATGCTATCGTTCAAACTGTGCAATTATTAGAACCATCCTTTGGTGGCGTTAATTTAGAAGATATTGCATCACCAAACTGCTTTATTATTGAAGAACGATTAAAACAAACGATGAATATTCCTGTTTTTCATGATGATCAACATGGGACAGCAATTGTAACAGTTGCTGGATTATTAAATGCACTTAAGCTTGTAAATAAAGAAATAACAGATATTAAGGTTGTTATTAATGGAATTGGTGCTGCTGGTATTGCAATTTCTAGATTATTAGCTAGCTATGGTGTAAGAGAAATGATTATGTGTGATCGTACTGGTGCGCTTTATGAAGGGCGTGCTGAAGGAATGAATCGTATGAAAGAGAAAATTGGTAAATACACAAATAAAAATAAAGTACATGGAAAGCTTGCTGACATCATTGTCGGAGCAGATGTATTTGTTGGTGTTTCGGCTGCGGGTGCATTAACGAAGGAAATGGTTGAGAATATGGCACAAAATCCGATTATTTTTGCGATGGCTAATCCAGATCCAGAAATTATGCCAAATGAAGCAAAAGAAGCTGGAGCCGCTGTCGTTGGAACAGGAAGATCAGATTTTCCAAACCAAGTGAATAATGTTCTTGCATTCCCTGGAATTTTCCGTGGGGCATTAGATGTTAGAGCAACTGAAATTAATGAACAAATGAAAAAAGCAGCTGTTGCAGCAATTAGTGAATTAGTAACAAAAGAAGAATTAAGTAGTGAATATATTATTCCAAAGCCATTTGATCCACGGGTTGCTCCGAAAGTAGCTGCCTATGTTGCGAAAGCAGCGATGGAAAGTGGAGTAGCAAGAATTCAAGTGGACCCAGAGAAAATTATGCGTCGAACAAAGGAACTTGCACAAATTTAAATTAAAGAAGGTACCAAAATGACACACAAAAAAGTTTATGTTGAAATTGTTCAACGTATTCGAGAAATTATTGAACAAGATGGTTTAACGATAGGAGATAAAATTCCTTCAGAACGAGAGTTAGCGGCTCGATTAAGTGTAGGCCGTTCATCGGTTCGAGAAGCATTACGTTCTCTAGAATTATTAGGATTAATTGAAACGCGCATTGGTGGCGGGACATTTATTCGCGATTTTGGAGAGCATCGCCTTGTTCAATTAGTAGGAACATTTATCTTATTAGATGATAAAACAAAAAAAGATTTAATTGAAACAAAAGGGATTTTAGAAAAGGAAGCAATTAGAAAAGCCATATCTTCTCAAGCTAGTCTTGAAGGATTGGAAAAGATTGTTTCTCAATTTCCTAGCAAAGTAACAATTCAACAGATAGAAGTATTTAACAAGGCATTAATTGATGCCTTTGGGAATAACCTTGTCCTTCGAGTTTGGAGTGTGTCAAACGATTATTTTTTAACAATGTTTCCAGATGATTTTGCAATTGAAAAAAATTATTTCGAAAGTATAATGACAGCCTTAAAACAACGAAAAGAAGACAAAGCATTAGAAGCATATAAGCAACTAACAGATATATATGAGGCTTTGTAAATAAGGGATACCAAGGAGGAAGAAGGCAGTGTTAAATGTAAAAGGGTTATTTGGTAAACCGAAAAAATATGCTCAAGTAACAACAGATACAAGAACGAAACGAGAAGTGCCAGATGGAGTTATGATTAAATGTCCTAAATGTAAAAAAATCATATACTCGAAAGAACTTCAAAAAAATTTAAAAGTTTGTATTAATTGTGATTACCACCATCCTTTAAATGCGTTTGAACGATTAGAAAGCATTTTGGATGAAGGAACATTTGTAGAGTATGATAAAGAATTACAATCATCTAACCCGTTACAATTCCCTTCTTATATGGAAAAGTTAGAAGGAGATAAACAAAAAACAAACATGAATGAAGCGATTGTCACTGGACAAGGAGAAATAGATGGTATGAAAACAGTAGTTGCTGTGATGGATTCTCGTTTTCGAATGGGAAGCATGGGAACAGTTGTTGGTGAAAAAATCATTCGCGCAATTAAAAAGGCAACTGAACTAGACGTACCATTTATTATTTTTACCGCTTCTGGGGGAGCAAGGATGCAAGAAGGTGTTTTAAGTTTAATGCAGATGGGGAAAACCAGTGTTGCATTAAAGCACCATAGTGATAATGGTGGACTAATTATTTCTGTTATGACTCATCCGACAACAGGTGGTGTTTCTGCTAGCTTTGCCTCTTTAGGTGATTATAATTTAGCAGAGCCAGGTGCATTAATTGGATTTGCGGGCAGACGAGTAATTGAGCAAACAGTACGTGAAAAACTACCAGAAGACTTCCAAACATCTGAATTTTTATTAAAACATGGACAGCTAGATCATATCGTTCATCGAACAAAGATGAAGGAAACGTTAGCTACTATTTTAGATATCCATCAAGGTGGTGAAGATAGCAAATGACAGAGTTAGAATTTGAAAAACCAATTATTCAGCTACGTCAACGCATTGAAGAGCTTCGCCAATACACAAATGAAAGTGGTGTTGATTTTGAGAGGGAAATTGATGTGTTAGAGGTTCGATTAAAGGAATTAGAAGAAAAAGTCTATAATAACATTGAACCGTGGGATCGAGTTCTTATCGCTCGTCATGCAAATCGTCCAACCACATTGCATTACATTGAACAATTGTTTACAGATTTCTTTGAATGTCACGGTGATCGTTGTTTTGGAGATGATGAAGCCATTGTTGGTGGGATTGCAAAGTTTAATGGAAGAGCTGTTACAGTTATTGGTCATCAGCGAGGAAAAGATACAAAAGAAAATATTCGTCGTAATTTCGGAATGGCTCATCCAGAAGGATATCGAAAAGCATTGCGATTAATGAAACAAGCAGAAAAATTTAATCGACCAATCATTTGCTTTATTGATACAAAGGGTGCGTATCCAGGAAAAGCGGCAGAAGAACGTGGACAAAGTGAAGCGATTGCTAGAAATTTATTTGAAATGGCAGGATTAACGGTACCTGTTATTAGTATCGTGATTGGAGAAGGTGGAAGTGGTGGTGCGCTTGCTTTAGGTGTTGGTAACAAATTATGTATGTTGGAAAATTCCACATACTCTGTTATTTCCCCTGAAGGTGCGGCAGCCATTCTTTGGAAGGATGCAAGTAAAGCGAAAGTAGCAGCGGAAACGATGAAGATTACTGCTCAAGATTTAAAAGAGCTTCGAATTATTGATGATATCATTCCAGAAGTACAAGGTGGCGCTCACCGTGACATTGTTCTTCAAGCCAAATTAATGGGAACTTTTATTGAAAAAACATTACAAGAATTAAGTTCTTTATCAAAAGAAGAGCTAGTTCAGCAACGATATGATAAATTTATGGGAATTGGTCGCTTTGAGCAAGATTTAGAAGAGGTTTTTGTAAATAATCAGTAGTACTTATGATAAAACTAGCATGAAGAAGCTAGTTTTATTTATTTCTTATATAGTCCCATATACAAATGCTAGTTTTTTCATAAAAGAATTAGGTGTAATTTGGAATAGAAAAATAAATAATAAAAAATGAAGGATATTTATGATGATAATTTTATAAATTGTCACAGGTTGCCTATTGTGTTCATTATTTTATCATGATAATGTATTAAAATGGGTGAACTAAAAGTAACTTAACTTTTGAGGTGAGCAAGAATGATTAAAAAAATAGGTGTTCTAACAAGTGGTGGAGATGCACCAGGTATGAACGCTGCGGTTCGTGCAGTTGTTCGTAAAGCAATTTATCATGGAATTGAGGTATACGGTGTATACAACGGATACCAAGGTTTAATTGAGAACAAGATTGAAAAGATGGATTTAGGTTCTGTGGGTGATATCATCCAACGTGGTGGTACTAAATTATTTACAGCACGTTGCCCAGAATTTAGAGAAGTTGAAGGTCAATTAAAGGGTATAGAAAACTTAAAGAAACATGGCATCGAAGCATTAGTTGTTATCGGTGGCGATGGTTCTTATCAAGGTGCAAAAAAATTAACAGAGCATGGATATCCATGTATCGGTGTTCCGGGTACAATCGATAACGATATTCCTGGTACAGATTTCACAATTGGATTTGATACAGCATTAAACACTGTTATTGATGCAATTGACAAAATTCGTGATACAGCTACTTCTCATGAACGTACATACGTAATCGAAGTAATGGGACGTCACGCTGGTGATATCGCGTTATGGACTGGTTTAGCTGGTGGCGCTGAAACAATTTTAATTCCTGAAGTAGATTTCAATATGGATGATGTTATTACAAAGCTTAAAAAAGGCGTTGAACGTGGTAAGAAACATTCTATCATTGTAGTTGCTGAAGGTGTAGGAAGCGCTGTTGAAATCGGAAATAAAATCCAAGAAGAAACAAACTTTGATACACGTGTAACTGTATTAGGTCATACACAACGTGGTGGTGCACCAACTGCATTCGACCGTGTATTAGCAAGTCGTTTAGGTGCATATGCTGTAGAATTATTAATGGAAGGTCAAGGTGGACGTTGTGTTGGTATCGAAAACAACAAACTTGTTAACCATGACATTTTAGAAGCATTAGCAAGAAAGCACGAAATCGATAATAATATCTATAAATTAGCAAAAGAATTATCAATCTAATTTATTCTTTATAAAATAATAATTACAATGTCCTAATGATACGATAGTATGGAAGCATTGGGAACGTTTTCATTTAATTTTGGAGGTAAAGAAATGCGTAAAACTAAAATCGTTTGTACGATCGGTCCAGCTAGTGAAAGTTTAGAAAAATTAAGTACTCTTCTTGAGACAGGAATGAACGTTTGTCGTTTAAACTTCTCTCATGGTAGCCATGAAGAGCATGCAGCACGTATTAAAACAATTCGTGAAGCTTGTAAACAAACAGGTAAAGTAGCAGCAATCCTTTTAGATACAAAAGGTCCAGAAATCCGTACACTTGACTTCGAAGGTGGTGCAGCTGAGTTAGTAACAGGTAACACAGTTGTTATTACACAAGAAGAAGTTATTGGTACTGCAGAGAAATTTGGTGTTACATACCAAGGTTTCGTAAATGATGTAGAAGTTGGTTCTCACGTATTAATCGATGACGGTCTAATTGAATTAGAAGTAATCGAAAAACGTGAACAAGAAGTAGTATGTACAATTTTAAACAGCGGTACAGTTAAAAACAAAAAAGGTGTTAACTTACCAAACGTTCGTTTAAACTTACCTGGTATCACTGAAAAGGACCGTGCTGATATCATTTTCGGTATTGAACAAAACGTTGATTTCGTAGCAGCTTCTTTCGTTCGTCGTGCTTCTGACGTTTTAGAAATTCGTGAATTATTAGCAAAGCATGGTGCAGAACACATCCAAATCATTCCTAAAATTGAAAACCAAGAAGGTATCGATAACATCGATGCAATCTTAGAAGTGTCAGACGGTTTAATGATTGCTCGTGGTGACATGGGTGTAGAAATTCCTGCTGAAGAAGTACCAGTAGTACAAAAAATGTTAATCAAAAAATGTAATGCATTAGGGAAACCAGTTATCACTGCTACTCAAATGTTAGATTCTATGCAACGTAACCCACGTCCAACTCGTGCAGAAGCATCTGACGTTGCAAATGCTATCTTAGATGGAACAGACGCTATTATGTTATCAGGTGAAACAGCTGCTGGTTCTTACCCAGTAGAATCTGTTGCAATGATGGATAAAATCGCTCGTCGTATGGAAGCTGGTCACCAATACAACGACATCTTCCGTAGCCGTGTGAAAAACGCTGGTGTATCTATTACAGATGCAATCGGTCAATCAGTTGCACATACAGCTTTAAGCTTAGATGTAAAAGCAATCCTAGCTCCAACTAAGAGCGGTTATACTGCTAAAATGATCTCTAAATACCGTCCAAAAGCTCCAATCGTTGCAGTTGCATTCGATGAGCAAGTAGTTCGTTCTTTAGCATTAGTATGGGGTGTAAATGCAATCTTAGCTAATGAGAAGTTTGCTACAACTGATGAAATGTTAAACAGCTCAGTACAAGCTGGTATGAACGCTGGTTTATTCACTCATGGTGATACAGTAGTAATTACTGCTGGTGTACCAGTTGGTGAAACAGGTACTACTAACATGATGAAAGTTCATACTGTAGGCGATGCAATTGCAAAAGGTCAAGGTATCGGTCGTAAAAGTGCAAAAGGTAAAGTAGTAATCGCTAAAACTGGTAACGAAGCGAACGCTAAAATGCACGAAGGTGACGTTTTAGTAGCTGTAGCTACTGATAAAGATATGATGAAAGCAATTGAAAAAGCGTCTGCTTTAATCGTTGAAGAAGGCGGATTAACTAGCCATGCAGCAGTAGTAGGTGTAAGCCTAGGTATTCCTGTAATCGTTGGTGTAGAAAACGCTACTCGCGTCTTCGTTGAAGGTCAAGAAATCACTGTAGATGCAGCACGTGGATTTGTATTCAACGCGACTGTTGATGTATTATAATCTTTGTTAAAAAGCTCCCTTTTGGGAGCTTTTTTTAATATTGAAATAATTATAATGTATCGTTTTCTTGTGGTATAATACTGGAAATAAGAAATGAGGTGTTTTTGTATGTTTAAATGGATTTTAGCTTTATTAATTGCCATTCCACTACTTGAGTTATACATTGTTGTCAAAGTTGGATTAACGATTGGTATATTTCCGACCGTTGGATTATGTTTGTTAACAGCCATTATTGGTGGGAGTTTAGCGAAAAAACAAGGGTTGGCAGTGTTACTTCAATTAAGACAAGAAATAGAAAGTGGTTATAATCCAACAGAAACTTTACTTAACGGTGCGTGTATTCTAGTTGGGGGAATCATGTTACTATTTCCAGGATTCTTTTCAGATGTAATCGGCTTTATATTATTGCTTCCATTTACTCGTACACTAGTCAAAAACATTATCCGTCGTGAAATTGACAAGAAAATGGTGACTCGTACCGCTGTATATAGAGAGCGAAAAGATATCACAGATTATAAATAAGCTAGGTGAAATTCCTATAAATAAAAGATGATACTAACTACTTGCAAAATAGTTGGCATCATCTTTTTTATGGTTCTGTTTATATATTTTCCAATCTCTGTTACAAAAGAACAAGTAGATTGGAAATAGTAAGAAATTCAATTATAAATATAGAAATAATCTATAATGCACTATAATTTTAAAATCGCAAAAAATGTAGAAGAGATATTGTATTTCTTCAAAATAGTTTCTTCTATATTTATAGTAGGGAAAGGTACATTAATTTTTTTTATCGATAATAAAGGACCATAGTTCTTTAAAAATAAGTGCCCGATGCAATGTGTTTAAAATGACGAGTACAATTGGACCAACGATAAGACCGATAAATCCAAATAGTTTAACGCCAACGAAAATAGAAATGAGTGTTGGCAATGGATCTAATCCGATACTAGAAGAAAGTACTTTTGGCTCGATAAGTTGTCTTACAATAATACCAGTTAAAAATATAATCAGTAAGCCGATAGCTAAGGGAATATCACCTGTTAAATAAGAAAAAACAATCCATGGAACAAAAACAAGTCCAGTTCCGAAATAAGGAATGATTTCTACAAATCCTGTAATAACGGCAATTGTAATAGCATATGGAATATTTAATGTTAATAAACCAATTAAAACAATGACAGTTGTAACAGAAATCAAGGTCATCTGTGCTCGGACAAAGCCAAATAAGGCACGTCGTAAATCGATAATAATATTGATCGCATAAAATTTAATTTTTTCAGGAAAGATTTTATGTGCGACGCTCGTTAACTTATACCAATCTTTACTAATGAAAAAAGTAGCTAGTAAAGAGAAAATGAAGACAGTGATAATGGTAGGAAGTGAACTAAGGAAATTGGTAATTCCTAAAAAAATACTACTTAAAATCGTTTGGCCGATATTAATGATATTACTGCTAAAATCTTGAATGCTTTTGATGATGGTTTCTTTTTGTGACATTTCAAGTTTATCGAAGTTTTGATAGAGATGTTCATAGGAAGGAATAACTTTGTTTGTAAGATAATTTTGAATATCCATAATAAGGTTGTTAAAATTTTGTGGTAAAATAGTACCTAAATAACTAGTTCCGGCAATTATTTCTGAAATAAGAAGGGTAATGATGCCGAAAAACATACCGATTAAGACGATGATTGCAATGATAACAGAGAGCGCCCGTGGCAACCGAATGGTATATGTTAAGAAATTAACGAAAGGATTGATGAAATAGGCGATAATAAATGCAATTAAAAAAGGATAGATATAAGTAGAGAGATAGTAGACAATAAAAAGGCTAAGTATTATTACAAGGATAACAAAGGCAAAGCGAAAAAAGGAAAGAAAATGATTCCTATGCACATTAACTGCCTCCTATGTAATTTTTGAACGATTGTAACTTTTTTACTTATATTGTACATAACGAAATGAAGAAAAGAAAGAGTGAAGTATATGTTTGATTCATCATTGTTATTTTTACTATGTTTGTTAGCAATTGGCTTTATTGCCAAAAATAGTTCGTTAACAATTGCTATTTTTATTTTACTTGGAATAAAGTTAATTGGAATGGGCGATAAAGTATTTCCTTTTTTACAATCAAAGGGAATTAATTTAGGTGTTACGATTATTACAATCGCTGTATTAGTGCCAATTGCAACGGGTGAGATTGGCATTAAAGAAATTGGTTCATCATTAAAATCAATTTATGCATGGATAGCAGTAGGGTCTGGGGTAGCAGTTGCTTTATTAGCAAAAGGTGGCGTACAGTTATTGGCAACTCAACCACAAATGACAGCAGCACTTGTTTTAGGTACAATTTTAGCAGTCGCTGTTTTTAAGGGAGTAGCAGTTGGACCGTTAATTGGTGCTGGAATTGCATATGTAGTAATGAATGTAATTGATCTTTTTAAGTAATTCGAAAAATGGTCAGTCCATTTTTGTGAAGTGATATACTAATTAAAGAGAAAATATTATATTATTTTTTTTATTAGTAAAATAAATAGCAGTGTTTAATTTTGGAAAGAAGTCAATGAAAATTGGCTTCTTTTTTGGTATAAAGGCAAATAGATTAGGCAGTAGTTACTGTTGTTTAAATAATTATTAAGTTGTAAAGTATATTTGTAAAATAACATTTCTGATTTTTTAGACAAGATAGTAAGTTATTTTGTTTCACAAAGTTCAGAAAATTTATTATAATTATCCTAGAATTCGTATATAAAGGGAGGACTGTCTCTTTTTATGCGCGTTTGTAGATTGGGGAAATTTACAAGTAGAAAAGGAGAGATTATGTTATGTCAGTTGTGCGTGGATTGGAAGGGATTGTAGCAGCTCATTCATCGATTAGTTCAATTATTGACGATACATTAACGTATGCAGGGATTGGGATTGATGAGTTAGCAGAATCTGCTTCATTTGAGGAAGTTATTTATCTATTATGGCATCGCCAGTTACCTACATATACAGAGCTAGAGCAATTAACAAAAGCATTAGCCGAGAATGCGAAAGTACCTGATGAAATCATTGTTTTTCTAAAAACACAAGATTTAAAGAAAGCGCATCCAATGACGATTTTACGTACAGTTATTTCAATGCTTGGGATGTACGACGATCAAGCTGAAGTAATGACACCGGAGGCGAATTATCAAAAGGCAATTGAAATTCAAGCGAAAGTTTCAACAATTGTAACAGCTTATGCTCGTATTCGCAAAGGATTAGAACCAGTAGCACCAAATCCAGAATTAAGTTTTGCAGCTAATTTTCTATATATGCTAAATGATCGTACTCCAAATGAAATTGAAGTAGAAGCGATTAATAAAGCGTTAGTATTACATGCAGATCATGAATTAAATGCGTCTACATTTACTGCTCGTGTTTGTGTTGCGACACTATCTGACATTTATTCTGGCGTAACGGCTGCAATTGGTGCTTTAAAAGGGCCATTACATGGTGGTGCAAATGAAAGTGTAATGAAAATGTTAATTGAAATTGGTGAAGAAGAAAATGTAGAACCATACGTTTTAGACCTCTTCAATAATAAGAAAAAAATCATGGGCTTTGGACATCGTGTGTATCGCGGTGGAGATCCACGTGCAAAACATTTAAAAGAAATGTCAAGACAATTAAGTAAGTTAACTGGTAATGAAAAATGGTATAACATGTCTGTTCAAATTGAAGACCTTGTTACTGGAACGAAAAAAATTCCACCAAACGTAGATTTTTATTCAGCAACTGTCTACCATTCATTAGGCATTGATCAAGACTTATTTACACCCATTTTCGCTATAAGCCGTATGTCTGGATGGCTTGCACATATTTTAGAACAATATGCGGACAACCGCTTAATTCGTCCACGTGCTGAATATATTGGTCCAGATAAACATGCATATGTACCAATTGATTTACGATAATATGGATTTGTCTTTAAAATTTAGAATATTTATTATAAAATAAATAATGTGAAGAAAATGAATATAGGGAGAGAAAATCTCCCTAATTTATTGACTAAAAATCTTTACAAGCAGGGGGATTTGCAGATGACTGTTAATGGGCAAAAAATTACAGTAAACGAAGGAGTTCTTCAAGTACCAAATAATCCAATTGTTCCTTTTATTGAAGGAGATGGAATTGGACCAGATATCTGGGCTGCAGCAGTTCGTGTTTTAGATGCAGCAGTAGAGAAAGCGTACAATGGAAAACGTAAAATTGTTTGGAAAGAAGTTTTAGCGGGTGAAAAAGCATTTAATGCTACTGGTGAGTGGTTACCGAAAGAAACATTAGATGTCATTGAAGAGCATTTTATTGCGATTAAAGGACCTTTAACAACACCAGTTGGTGGCGGAATTCGTTCTTTAAACGTAGCGCTTCGTCAAGAATTAGATTTATTCGTTTGTTTACGTCCAGTTCGTTACTTTGAAGGAGTACCATCTCCAGTAAAACGACCAGAAGATACAGATATGGTTATTTTCCGTGAGAATACAGAAGATATTTACGCTGGAATTGAGTATGCCGAAGGTTCTGAAGAAGTAAAAAAAGTAATTAAATTTTTACGAGAAGAAATGGGTGTAACAAAAATCCGCTTCCCAGAAACATCTGGTATTGGTATTAAACCAGTTTCTTCAGAAGGTACAAAACGTTTAGTTCGTGCAGCAATTCGCTATGCGATTAAGGAAAATCGTCAATCTGTTACACTTGTACATAAAGGTAACATTATGAAATATACAGAAGGCGCATTCAAAAACTGGGGTTATGAAGTAGCAGAGCAAGAATTTGGAGATAAAGTATTTACATGGGCTCAATACGATCGTATTGTTGAACAACAAGGGAAAGAAGCTGCTAATAAAGCAATGGATGAAGCAATGGCAGCAGGTAAAATCTTAGTAAAAGATTCGATTGCAGATATTTTCTTGCAACAAATTTTAACTCGTCCAAAAGAGTTTGATGTAGTAGCAACAATGAACTTGAATGGTGATTACATTTCTGATGCACTTGCTGCACAAGTTGGTGGAATTGGAATCGCTCCAGGTGCGAACATCAACTATGTAACTGGACATGCGATTTTTGAAGCAACACATGGTACAGCGCCAAAATATGCAGGATTAGATAAAGTAAATCCATCATCAGTTATTTTGTCAGGTGTATTATTACTTGAACATTTAGGATGGCATGAAGCAGCAACATTAATTACGAAATCAATGGAGAAAACAATTGCTTCAAAAGTTGTTACTTACGACTTTGCTCGTTTAATGGACGGAGCAACAGAAGTAAAATGTTCTCGTTTTGGAGACGAATTAATTCAAAATATGGAAGTAGTAGAAGTAGTAGAAAAATAAATTCGGGCTTATGCCCGAATTTTATCTTAAATTTGGCCGACGCTACCCTTTAACTTCAAAATATCGTAAATTTTGATAAAATTAGGGAGAAGAAGTATCAGAAAAGACTTGATTGATTCGATGTAACATCAAGAAAGGATGAAGCAATCTAGTTTATGGAAGCTTGATTTATGATTGTATAAAAGGGGGATAAACTCATGACTAATTTAAAAAGACGTAAAATTTCAGTAATCGGTGCTGGATTTACTGGTGCAACAACAGCATTTATTTTAGCTCAAAAAGAACTAGGAGATGTTGTATTAGTAGACATTCCGCAAGTAGAAAATCCTACAAAAGGAAAAGCATTAGATATGCTTGAAGCAAGTCCTGTATTAGGTTATGATGCAAATATTATCGGTACTTCTAATTATGAAGATACAAAAGACTCTGATGTTGTTGTGATTACGGCAGGAATTGCTCGTAAACCAGGTATGAGCCGTGATGATCTTGTTAACACAAACTCTAATGTTATGAAATCAGTGACAAAGGAAATTGTGAAATATTCTCCAAATTGTATTATTGTTGTATTAACAAATCCAGTTGATGCAATGACATACACAGTCTATAAAGAATCAGGTTTTCCAAAAGAACGCGTTATTGGTCAATCAGGTGTATTAGATACAGCACGTTTCCGCACGTTTATTGCACAAGAATTAAATTTATCTGTAAAAGATATTACAGGATTTGTATTAGGTGGCCATGGTGATGACATGGTACCATTAGTACGTTATTCTTATGCAGGTGGGATTCCATTAGAAACATTAATTCCAAAAGACCGTTTAGATGCAATTGTTGAGCGTACACGTAAAGGTGGCGGTGAGATTGTAAGCTTATTAGGTAACGGAAGTGCCTATTATGCACCGGCAGCATCTATCGTTGAAATGGTAGAGGCGATTTTAAAAGATCAACGTCGAGTTTTACCGGTAATTGCTTATTTGGAAGGCGAATATGGATACGAAGGTATTTATTTAGGCGTTCCAACTATTTTAGGTGGAAATGGAATTGAAAAAGTAATTGAATTAGAATTAACAGAAGGTGAAAAAGCTCAATTAGATCGTTCTGTTGAATCTGTTCGTAACGTAATGAATGTATTAACATAATAGAGATAAAAAATAAACAAAGGGCTCTTTAAAAGTGAAATGCTTTTGAAGAGCCTTTTTTTAAAAGGAGGAAGAAAGATGTTAGTAGAAAAGCGTAAATTAGGAAGAAGAATAAATGAAATGAGTGTTGGAGAAAGACTAATATTTACCGATAAAATGGAAGACAAAGAATTATTATTGTATTTAGGACTTACCGATGATGCAAATCCTCTTTATATTCAACATGATTATGCCTCTAAAACAAAATTTAAAGCACCTATTGTTCCCGCAATTATGATAAATGGTATTTTGTTTTCTTCTATTTCTAAATATTTTCCTGGACCTGGAAGTTATATTAATGATCAACATCTCTCCTTTTTACATCCAATTTATCATGGTGAATCCATTCGCTTTTGTTTAGAAGTAAAAGAAATTAAAAAGGAAGAAGAAAAGGTTGTCATTGCAGTTGAAGCACAAAATGAGGAAAAAGAGATTGTGATTACAGGGAACATTATTGTTTCTCCTCCTGTCTACAAAAAATCTAAATTAAGAAAATAATGATGGATTTTTTTTGAAAAATCCAGTAATAACTTTTCACTTTTGTTAAATAATAGTATGATTAGAAAGAAATAAACATTTGGGTGAAATAAGGTTTTAATAAGTTTAGTGGCGGTGACAAAGGTTGAGTAATCGAATTTTAGTAGTTGATGATGAAGTTTCTATTTTAACACTTTTAAAATTTAATTTATCGCAAGCGGGCTTCATTGTTGATGGTGTAGACAACGGAGAAGATGCTTTAAAAGTAGCACAAGAAGAGAAATTTGATTTAATTGTGCTTGATTTAATGCTTCCAAAAATGGATGGTATTGAAGTGTGTAAAAAACTGCGAATGAATCAAAACTTCACACCTATTTTAATGCTAACTGCAAAAGATGATGAATTTGATAAAGTGTTGGGACTAGAATTAGGGGCAGATGATTATATGACAAAACCCTTTAGTCCTCGTGAGGTAGTTGCTAGGGTAAAAGC
>JBJEFI010000002.1:23240-50715 GCA_051873875.1 Bacillaceae bacterium
GATACCCGTATTGTAGATGTCCATATTAGCCATTTACGAGATAAGATTGAACAAGATACTCGTCGTCCTACTTATATAAAGACGATACGTGGATTAGGGTATAAGCTAGAGGAGCCGAGAGTGAATGAATAGTTTTCGCTCTCGGCTTTTATTAACGTTAACGACTTTATTACTAGTTGTTCTTATCACTCTTGGTTTTATAATCGGAAATTTAATTAATAACGTTTATATAGGTACGTTTCATGAGAGAATCACTCGTGATATGAATTTTCTCTCTAGCGAAATTAAAAATAATAATTTAAAATCAGAACCATTTCTAAATAGAATTGATTCAGAAATGAAAACAAAATTTCATTTAGATGGTTTACTAGTTGGAACAGATGGACATGTATATGTGGAGACGAATAAACAGTTATTAACGAATTTACAAAACTGGAAAGACCAATTCCAACTAGATAATTTAAAGCTGAAAACAGCGAAAGATGTAAAGATTAAACATCTTTATGGTCAAACGTACTTGTATGGGATGAATGTGAAAGATGCATTTAACGTAGAGGCTTATCTATTTGTTCAATTAGAAGTAGAAGAGTTAGATAAAGTAAAAAAACAAATATGGATTATTCTTTCTGTCGGTTTTGCTACTGCTTTGTTTGTTATTACGTGGCTAGGGAAACGAATTACAAGTAAATATACAAAGCCGATTGAAAGCATTACAAAGGTTGCTACCCAATTGGCAAAAGGAAATTATCGAGCTCGCTCCTATGAGGAATTTAATGATGAAACAGGTATGCTTAGTCAAGCAATTAATACGTTAGCAAGAAACCTACAAGAGTCAATGGTTATACAAGAAATGCAGCAAGACCGTTTAGAAACCTTAATTGAAAACATCGGAAGCGGCATTTTGCTAATTGATAAGCGTGGTTTTATTAATTTAGTAAATCGAACGTATCGTCAAACGTTTGGTATTCGTAAAAAAGATATTATGTATCATCTTTATTATGAGGTGATTCCCTATCCGGAAATTGTAGAATTAATAGGGGAAATCTTTTTAACAGAAGTAAACATTCGAAAACAGCTTGTCGTTCCTATAGGAATTGAACGAAAACACTTTGAAATTTATGGTGCTCCAATTATTGGGATAAACCATGAATGGAAGGGCATTGTTGTTGTTTTTCATGATATAACAGAGTTGAAGCGATTAGAACAAATGCGAAAAGACTTCTTGGCAAATGTTTCTCATGAATTGCGAACACCAATTACATCGATTAAAGGTTTTGCAGAAACGCTTATTGATGGTGCTGGGGAAAATAAAGAAATCCGAGAACAATTTTTATCTATTATTTATAATGAAAGTGATCGGATGCAAATGCTTATTCAAGAACTTTTGGATCTATCGAAAATGGAGCAAGCCAATTTCAAATTAGACTTATCCATTGTCAATGTTAGTGAAATTCTTGAAAATGTGGCTGTCACATTGGAAAATAAAGCTGTATCCAAAGGAATAAACCTGTCTAGTTCCATTGAGAAAGACGTATATATATACGGAGATGGTCAACGCTTAAAGCAAATTTTTGTTAATTTAATTGCAAATGGTATTAACTATACCCCTGAAGGCGGACAGTTAGTTGTTAACCTAAAACAACAAGAGAAAGATGTAGTTGTGACAATTAAAGATACAGGTATTGGGATTCCAGCTGAAGAAATTCCACGTATTTTTGAGCGTTTCTATCGTGTTGATAAGGCTCGCTCTCGTGATTCAGGTGGTACAGGACTAGGGCTAGCAATTGTGAAGCATTTAGTGGAAGCACATAAAGGAAGTATTGCGGTTAATAGTGAAATTGGAAAAGGAACAACCTTTATTATTACATTTAAAGGTGAGGAATAGTATTTTTACAAATTCTTTACAATTCCGTTGTTTTCCTTTAACAAAAGAATGATATCTTTATGGATGAAGACCCCTTCATCCAGGTGTTTTTATTTTAGAGCAGTAGCTCTTATAAAATGTTCTTTTTAAATGAATATTTTATAAGAGTTACTGCCCTTTTTTGTTTACATACATATGGTTAAATCGTATCGGTATAGGTTTTTCTACTAAAAACATGTTAATATTAATAAGTGAAAATAAAATGATTGTTTATATGTCTGGAGGAAGAGAGATGAGCGGAAAAGTAGTTTTAATTGACGGGAATAGTATTGCTTATCGTGCATTTTTTGCCTTGCCATTATTGAATAATGATAAGGGAATACATACAAACGCAGTTTATGGTTTTACGATGATGTTAATGAAAATATTAGAAGAAGAAAAACCGACACATTTATTAGTTGCATTTGATGCGGGAAAAACGACGTTTCGTCATGCAACGTTTAAAGAATATAAAGGTGGACGTCAAAAGACACCACCAGAATTATCAGAGCAATTTCCATTTATTCGTGAATTGCTAAAATCTTTTAATGTAGCAACTTATGAACTTGAAAATTATGAAGCGGATGATATTATCGGAACAGTTTCAAAGGTTGCCGATGAAAAAGGGATGGAAGTAAAGGTTATCTCTGGAGACCGAGATTTACTTCAATTAGTATCGGATAATGTAACGGTTGGAATTACACGTAAAGGGATAACGGATGTAGATGTATTCACTCCAAGTGCTATTATGGAGAAATATGAATTATCTCCAACTCAAATCATTGATATGAAAGGGTTAATGGGAGATACATCGGATAATATTCCTGGTGTTCCTGGCGTCGGTGAAAAAACAGCTATTAAGCTTTTAAAAGAATATGAAACAGTTGAAAATGTATTAGATCATATCGACGCAATTAGTGGGAAGAAATTGAAAGAACGATTAGAAGAAAATAAAGAGTTAGCTCTTATTAGTAAACAATTAGCGACAATTAATCGTGAATCTCCAATCCAAATTGGATTAGAAGAGATGGCTGTGCAAGAAGCAAACAAAGGCAAGGTTATATCACTTTTTAAAGACTTAGGTTTTCAAACCTTATTAACGAAAATGGACGTAGAAGTAGAAGAGCAGGCGCCATTAAAAGAGATAAATGTAACGATTGTCAATGATGTAAAAAAAGACATGCTCTTAAATGATTCTGTATTAGTAGTAGAAGTATTAGCAGATAATTATCATAGTGGGGATATTATTGGCTTTGCCGTTGTGAATGAAGGTGGTCAGTATTTTATTCCAACAGAAATCGGCCTACAATCAGATATATTTGTTCAATGGCTACAAGATGAAGCGATGATAAAAGCAACATACGATGCCAAGCGAGCGATTGTTGCATTAAAATGGCGTAACATTCAGTTAAAAGGTATTGGATTTGATATGCATTTAGCTTCTTATTTATTAGATCCGACGGAAGGAAATAAAGATTTTGCAACTGTGGCAAAAGCGGCAGGTTATCAAGATGTCTTATTTGATGAAGAAGTATATGGAAAAGGCGCGAAGCAAGCTATTCCAGCTGAAGATATAGTTGCAAATCATCTTGTCCGCAAAGCGACAGCTATCCATGCTTTAAAAGAACAGATGGAAGAAAAGCTAAAAGCAAATGAGCAGTATGATTTATTTGTTTCATTAGAGTTACCACTGACAGAAATTCTTGCAGAGATGGAATTTGAAGGTGTGAAAGTAGATGTTAATCGTCTAAAGGAAATGGGAACAGAGTTAAGTGGGCGTTTAAAAGAAATTGAAACGGATATTTATGCGTTAGCTGGAGAAGAATTTAACGTTAATTCACCAAAGCAACTAGGAGTCATTTTATTTGAAAAACTAGGATTACCATCAATTAAAAAGACAAAGACAGGTTATTCTACTTCAGCAGATGTGCTTGAAAAATTAGCAGACTCTCACGAAATTGTGGAGAAAATTCTTCTTTATCGTCAATTAGGAAAATTATATTCTACCTATGTAGAAGGATTGTTAAAGGTTGTACACAAAGATACGAATAAAATTCATACTCGTTTTAATCAAGCGTTAACGGCAACAGGACGTTTAAGTTCTACAGACCCTAACTTACAAAATATACCAATTCGTTTAGAAGAAGGGCGAAAAATTCGCCAAGCTTTTATTCCTTCTCAAGAAGGTTGGTTTATCTTTGCAGCCGATTATTCTCAAATTGAATTACGAGTATTAGCTCATATTTCAAATGATCAAAATTTAATCGATGCCTTTAATCACGACCAAGATATTCATACGAAAACAGCGGCGGATGTGTTCCATGTCAAGAAAGAAGAAGTAACTTCTCTTATGCGTCGCCAAGCGAAGGCTGTAAATTTTGGAATTGTTTACGGTATTAGCGATTATGGATTATCTCAAAATTTAGGTATTACAAGAAAAGAAGCAGCGAACTTTATTGAACGTTACTTTGAAAGTTTTCCAGGTGTAAAAACGTATATGAAAGATGTTGTTCATCAAGCAAAACTAGATGGTTATGTATCGACGCTTTTACATCGTCGTCGCTATATTCCAGAGTTAACAAGTTCTAATTTCAATATTCGAAGCTTTGCTGAACGTACAGCAATGAATACACCAATTCAAGGGACAGCAGCAGATATTATTAAAAAAGCAATGATTGATATGGCTGCTCGCTTAAAAGAAGAAGGTTTACAAGCAAAATTATTATTACAAGTACACGATGAATTGATTTTTGAAGCACCAGAAGAAGAATTAGAACGTTTAAAAGTAATTGTACCAGAAGTAATGGAACAAACAATCAAGTTACACATTCCGTTAAAAGCAGATTATGCATACGGTCCAACTTGGTTTGATGCCAAATAAAGTGAAACTTCTATCAGGGGGAGTTTTCCTTCATCCCCCTCTAATGGTTAGTTGAACCAATCGGGTTCATACTGCCACTTATCTCCCACTTAAACTTCTTTGATTTCGCTAAGGTTTGAAGTGGGGGTCTTAGTGGCAGTCAGAACGGGATAAAGTGAAACTTCTATCGGTGGGAAATGATATTTCCACCGATAGTGAATGAGGTGAAAGCATGCCAGAATTACCAGAGGTCGAAACAGTCAGAAGAACACTTGAACAGCTTATTATTGGCAAAGAAATAAAAGAGGTTCGTGTGCTGTGGCCGAATATTGTTAAACATCCTGAGCAGGTAGAAGTATTTCAAGATGCATTAGTAGGTGAGGTCATTGAAGAGATGGATCGTCGTGGTAAATTTTTGATGTTCCATACGACTCACTATACCCTCGTTTCCCATTTACGAATGGAAGGAAAGTATTTCTTAAAATCACAAGATGAAATACCAAATAAACATGTTCATGTTCTTTTCGCTTTTACAGACGGAACGGTGTTATGGTATCAAGACGTTCGAAAGTTCGGAACGATGCATTTATATAAACGTGGCGAAGCACTTAATTATGCTCCGTTAAATAAACTTGGACCAGAGCCATTTAGTGAAGTGTTTACTGTCGATTTTTTAAAAGAAAAATTATCAAAGGGAAATCGCAAAGTAAAAGTGGCATTGTTAGATCAAAATATTGTCGTTGGCTTAGGTAATATTTATGTAGATGAAGTGTTATTTCGTTCGCGTATTCATCCAGAAGTAACAGTGAATATGTTAGAGGATGAAGATTATCCTGTATTACATGAAGCAATTATTGAAACGTTAGGAAATGCAATTGAAAAAGGTGGAAGTACCATTCGTTCTTATGTAAATTCACAAGGAAAGATTGGAGAATTTCAAAATGAACTATATGTGTATAGTCGTAAAGGACAGCCTTGTTTTAATTGCGGACATGAAATTGAAAAAACAAAGGTAGGTGGACGTGGGACCCATTATTGCCCACAATGCCAACAGAAAAAATGAACTATTGACGAGCTTCCTTCATATAGTGTCTAAAGATGATACATGAAAGGAGCTCGATGATATTGTTCATGTATGTAACGATTGTTTTATTAGCAATCGCATTAAGCTTAGATAGTTTTAGTGTTGGGTTTACGTATGGGCTTCGAAGCTTGCGAATTCCCTTTTTATCAACGGTTATTATTGCTTTTTGTTCAGCGTGTGTAATGGTGGCATCTATGTATATTGGTGTGGCAATTTCACATGTTTTTTCTCCAAATGTAGCTCAAAAAATTGGTGGATTTGTATTAATTGCCATTGGAAGTTGGGTGCTTTATCAGTTTTTTCAACCTGAAAAGCAAGAGGAGAAAGTTGTCGAGGAGAAAACATTAATAAACTTTGAAATTAAATCAATAGGCTTAGCTATTCAAATATTAAAAAAACCAACGGTAGCCGATATTGATCGTTCAGGAACGATTTCTAGCTTTGAAGCATTACTGTTAGGAATTGCCCTGTCTTTTGACTCTTTTGGAGCAGGGATTGGGGTTTCTCTTTTAGGCTATTCCCCATTATTAATGGGAATTGTTGTTGGGATTATGTGCTGCATATTATTAAATGCTGGAAGATGGGCAGGGAAATTATTTTCTACGATTAGTTGGATTCAACGATTTACCTTTCTTCCTGGTGTATTATTAATTATTATAGGTATATGGAAGCTTTGAAGTTATCAATCGGAGGAGTTGATCGAGATAGCAACTTCTCTTTTTTAATAGAGGTGAGGAAAAGATGGCAATTGTATTAGGATTAACTGGCAGTATCGCTACAGGAAAAAGTACCGTATCTTCTTTTTTTATGGAGAAAGGAGTACCGGTTATTGATGCAGATCAAATAGCAAGAGATGTGGTCAAAAAAGGAACAAGTACATATGAACAAATTGTTCAAGTCTTTGGGGAAGGCATTCTATTAGATAATGGGGAACTTAATCGTGAAAAATTAGGAAGTATTATATTTCATAATGAACAAAAGCGATTAAAGTTAAACGGGATTGTTCATCCCGCTGTTCGATTAGAGATGCTACGCTTGAAAGATTTTTATATTCAAAATGGACATGCTATCGTTGTCCTTGATATTCCTTTGTTATTTGAAAGTAAATTAACAGAGCTTGTTGATAAAGTGGTTGTTGTTTATGTACCACAAACTTTACAACTGGAACGTTTGCAAAGTAGAAATGGGTATACACTCCAAGATGCACAAGCACGAATTGCTTCGCAAATTTCGATTGAAAAGAAGAAAGAATGGGCAGATTTTGTCATTGATAATACGGGAACATTGGCGAAAACAAATGAACAGGTGGGTAAATTAATCGATTTTTTAGAAAATAAAAAATAATCAAGACTTATTGTGTGAGGTCATGCCTTGTTTGTGTTATACTATTAGTGCTTTATTAGGGAGAATAGTATAACTTTAATGGTGGGGGAAAGAAAATGAAGGTTGCGATTAATGGTTTTGGAAGAATTGGACGTATGGTCTTTCGACAAGGGGTTGAAAGAGAAGATCTAGAAATAGTTGCAATTAACGCAAGTTATTCACCAGAAACATTAGCACACTTAATTAAGTATGATACCGTACATGGGAAATTCAAAGGGATTGTAGAAGTAGTTGGAGACAATTTAGAAGTGAATGGGAAGATTGTTAAATTAATAAATGAACGTAATCCACTTCTTTTACCTTGGGAAGAACTAGGAATAGATATTGTTATTGAAGCAACAGGGAAATTTAATTCTCAAGACAAAGCACAGCTTCATTTAGATGCTGGTGCCAAAAGGGTTATTTTAACAGCACCTGGAAAAGATGTAGACAAAACAATTGTAATGGGTGTAAATGATGACGAATTAGAAATCGACAAACATTTTGTTATTTCCAATGCTTCTTGTACAACAAACTGCTTAGCGCCAGTAGTAAAAGTATTGAATGATAAATTTGGAATTGTAAACGGTTTAATGACAACGGTTCACTCTTATACAAATGACCAAAAAAATATTGATAATCCACATAAAGATTTACGTCGTGCACGTGCCTGTGCCCAGTCAATCATTCCTACTTCTACAGGTGCTGCGAAAGCGCTGTCATTAGTACTTCCTGAATTAACTGGTAAACTTCATGGAATGGCATTACGTGTGCCAACACCAAACGTTTCATTAGTTGACTTAGTTGTAGATGTGGAAAAAGAAGTGACAATCGAAGAAGTAAATAATGCATTTAGAGAAGCAGCACTTAATGGATTTACTGGAATCATTGATGTATGTGATGAGCCACTTGTATCGATTGATTTTAATACAACAACGTATTCTGCTACAATCGATAGCTTATCGACAATGGTCATGGAAGGCAAAAAAATCAAAGTGTTAGCATGGTATGATAATGAGTGGGGTTACTCAGCACGTGTTGTTGATTTACTAGTATTAGTAGCAAATAAATTAAATAATAAAGAATGTGCATTGAATTAAAAAACAAAACCGCCAACATTAATCATGTTGGCGATTTTCATATTTTTACAATACACCTAGATTGTTTAGGTGTATTTTTTTGTTTAGTTTGTAGTAGTTTGATTGCCATTGTTTTTTATTCATTGGATAACATGTCATTTTGATTTATTGAAAGATTAAGAGAAGTAGTATAGAAAGATAGAAAACCTTGCTTATTATATAGGTGAGGTTTTTATTTCGCCAAAATTTGAACGTAAAAGGATAAAAACTTTGATATTTCTAGCTTTCAAAGTGGATTCCTTTCGTTTTTCTTACTGAAAGCACTTTTAAAAACGTTATTTTTGATTTACAATAAAACTAAGTATATAAAATGGGAATATATTTACATATAGCGTGTTGGAATAAATAAAACATGATTTTGGAGGCAATAACACATGGGTTTAATGGACGGTTTAAGGGATTTTTTTGATGTAAGAAGTGAAACAAGAGATCATCATTCCAATCCGTTATTAAAAAGTCATTATTATAAAGTAACAAATACGAATGCAATGAAACAAGTAGAAGAAATGCTTCGTAACATGAATGGATATACAATTACATCTGTTTCATCAGAGCGTGGAGAAATCAGCGTAAAGATTAACGAAAAGAAAAAAGCATTAATGACGGTTACAGTTATTACTGTTCGTCCTCTTGAAACAGCTGTTGATTTCACAATTATGACAGAAACAGCTCTACCAACGGATTTTGGTTATTCTAGAAAAGTAGCAGTTCAATTATATGAAATGTTAGATAAACGATTACCTTTAATAAAATAAAGTATGGAGGGATATTTATGCGCTGTCCATCTTGTTTTCATAATGGGACAAGGGTTTTAGACTCACGACCAATTGATGATAGCCGCTCGATTCGTCGAAGAAGAGAGTGTGAAGAATGTCAATATCGTTTCACAACCTTTGAACGAGTAGAAGAAATTCCAATTGTTGTTGTGAAAAAACAAGGAACAAGAGAAGAATTTAGCAAAGAGAAAATCATTCGTGGTCTTATTAAAGCGTGTGAAAAAAGACCTGTATCATTGCGTCAGTTAGAGGAAATAACAGAAAATGTACAGCGAGATATTCGTTCGAGTGGTATTCAGGAAATTCAAAGTCAAGAAGTTGGCGAACTTGTTATGAAATATTTATCAAAAGTAGATGATGTTGCATATGTACGTTTTGCATCTGTCTATCGTCAATTCAAAGATTTAAATGTATTTATTGATGAGTTAAAAGAATTATTAGGAAAAGATCACGAGTAAGGAGCTCCATCGGTTGATGAGCTCTTTTTTAAAATAAAGGAAAAACGATTTATTTTAACGATAAGTATTTATTTTAGGAGCGAAAAGTATGGACGAGTATCATTGGAAAGATTTATTGCCAATGGATGGCTATGTTGTGAAATTAAAAGGGTTATTGCATAGCTACGATCGTAAAGTGATAACAGGACTGTATCAACCGCTTATCGGTAGTTTAGCAATGAGCTTATACTTTACGTTATGGAACGAAGTAAGCAATGAAAATCCTATTGGTATTGAAATGACCCATCATTCTTTATTAACATCCATGCAAATTAGTTTAAAGGATATATATAAGGAACGACAAAAGTTAGAAGCAATTGGATTATTAAACGTATATGTAAAAGATGAAAATGAAACTCGCATATACGTATACGAACTACAGCCACCATTGCCACCAGCGAAATTTTTTGAAGACTCTCTTTTAAACATTTTCCTTTATGGAAGAGTAGGGGCAAGAAAGTATATGGCTATTCGAAATGCCTTTTCTTATGAAGAGATGGATTTAAATGGATATAAAAATGTTACATGTTCTTTTGATGATGTTTTTCAAGCATTTAGTCCTGTTCAATTAGCAGCATTTGAGGAATATGGGGAAGCATTGGCAAATGATAAACAAGCAATTAATCGCTATGAAGCAAAAGAGATTTCTTTAGGACAGACGTCATTTGATTTTCAATTATATGAAAAAGAAATTGAACATTTTTTATTGCCACGACGTGTAATAACAGATAATGTTCGAGAAGTTGTAGTAAAATTAGCTTTTTTATACGGATTAAATCCATTGGAAATGGCTACTGTTACAATTGATGCTCGTGAAAGTGATGAGAGCATTAATATTGAAAAACTTCGCAAATATGCTCGTGAAAAATATCAATTTAATCACGAAGGGACCTTGCCTGTGTTTAAAGAAAACGTACAGCCTACTGAATTAAAGGTCATAAAAAATAATCAACCTAAAACACCGCTAGAAGAACAAATGGAAATAATGGAGCGTTTATCACCGATTGATTATTTTTCATCGAAAATGAATGGAGCGCTGCCTTCCCAAAGTGATATAAAAATAATTGAAGGTATTATGGTCAACCAACAACTTCCACCTGCAGTTGTAAATGCATTGATTGATTATGTATTATTTAAATGTGATATGAAGCTAGCAAAGGGTTACGCAGAAAAAATCGCTAGTCATTGGGCTCGTAAAAAGGTAAAAACTGTGAAAGAAGCAATGGATTTAGCAAAGCAGGAAGAGAAAAATTATCAAGAATGGACAAAAAATAAAAATCAACCGAAACAAACGAAAAAAGCCATACGGAAAGAAACGCTACCTGATTGGGCGATTAAGAAAAAACAAGATGAGGCAAAGAAAACCGAAACGAAGCCGATAATAGATAAAGAACAAGCACGTCGAGAATTAGAGGCGATGTTAAAGCAATTTAAAAAAGAGTAGGAAGTGAGGATATATGCAACATATTAGCGACTCCTTAAGCAAGCTGATGCAAAATGATCGATTTCGTCAAACGTATCACTTAATGAAAGATGAAGTGTTAAGTCATCCTGAGGTAAGAAGTTTCGTAAAGGAACATAAGGATGAAATTACAGAAGAAATATTAGAGCGAAGTTTATCAAAGCTATATGAATTTATTGGGCAAAAGCCTTCGTGTAATGACTGTAAAAGTGTAAGTGATTGTAAAAATTTATTGAAGGGTTATATTCCAAAGTTATTTATTCAAGGAAAAGCAATTGATATTCGATATGAAGCATGTCAAAAGAAAGTAGCAGAGGATGCGAGAAGAAAACGGGAGGCACTAATTCAAAGTGTGTATGTTCCTCGTGACATATTAGCAGCGTCATTTCAAGATTTACAGTTAGATGATGAAGGACGTTATGAAGCAATTCGATTAGCAACTCATTTTGCCCAAACGTATGAAGTTGGTAGTAAGATGAAAGGACTTTATTTACACGGGCCTTTTGGTGTAGGTAAGACGTATATTTTAGGGGCAGTTGCCAATGAATTAGCGTCACGAAATATTAGTTCGATGCTTGTTTATTTACCAGAATTTATTCGTGAAATGAAAAGTGCAATGGGGAAAGGAACATTAGATGAGAAGTTAGAAGCTGTCAGAACGGTTCCGGTCTTAATGCTAGATGATATTGGAGCAGAAGCTCTTTCAAGTTGGGTAAGGGATGAAATATTAGGGACAATTTTGCAATATCGAATGTTAGAAAATTTACCGACCTTTATGACTTCTAATCTTACGTATGAAAAATTAGAGGAGCATTTATCTCATACACAGCGTGGTGAAGAAGAAGGATTAAAGGCAATGCGAATTATGGAACGAATTAAAGTGTTAACGACACCTGTTGAGGTAACAGGGAATGACCGTCGAAGTTCCTATTAAGAAATTAGTAAAGGATAGGATACACAAGAAATTTTGTGTATACCTATCCTTTTTTAGTGAAAGAAATACAATTTTATATAGTTTAACGTGACCTGCTGAGCTAGAAGAAATAAGAACCAACCAACTATACCTAAACCAATGGCGATAACTAGATGAATGGAATGGTTTAAAGCAATATAAATAATGAGTAACATCACAGCAGTAGCAGGAAGTCCAATTAGTACGCCTAATACAAATTTACTTAATGTGATGGTTTGTTCATCTTGAACAAAAAGCCATATGATACTAAGTAAACTTACTAACGGAAGTGCAGCAATCATTCCTCCGTAAGTCGGAAATCTTCTAGCAATCTCTGTTACAATGCCAATTACAAGAGCGGAAATGAGAATTTTTACAATCATATACATCGCTTTGCGCCTTCACTTAACAGTTTAAATGCTTGTTCAATTAGTTGTTTTTCATCCTCACTTAATTGGCTAAATAGGTGATTTAATTTTTCTTCATCTAAACGTGTGTGTTGATGTAATACTTCTTTTCCTAAAGGTGTAAGACAAAGAATGACTTTTCGCTCATCGATGTCATTCCGTTTTTTTAGTATGTACTTTTTTTCAATAAGCCTTTTAATATGTTCAGATGCTGTATTGTGAGAAATGTGAAGATGAGAAGCGACCTGAGCTATTCCTATATTTGTTTGCTTTTCGATAAGTTGAAGAATACGAATTGCTTGATGAGATATTTTCTCTTTGTGAGGATAATGCAAATGAAAATAAATGTCTGTCCAATATTGATTTAATAAGGCAATTTTATTATCCATAACTTCCACCTCTTTATATCGTTTAATACGATTGTATCGTAATAAACGATATAAATCGAAAGATTTGCTTTAGATAAGTTCTTTCCACTCTTGCTCTAATATGCTGTATAAAAAAGAGTTACGCCAGCCATCTCTTAATAATAAATCTTCACGAATAGTTCCTTCTCTTGTCATGCCGATTTTTTCTAATACCTTTGCAGAACCGCTATTTCGTTGGTCACATGTAGCATAGATTCGATGTAAATTTAAGGGGTTAAATCCAAATGCAAGCAGTTGTTGAGATGCTTCTGTTGCAAATCCCATTCCCCAATAGGCTGGGTGCAAGATATAGCCAATTTCACCAACTCGATGAAAGAAATCATGGACATTCAATTCAACAGCGCCAATCATTTTCTCCTTTTCTTTTAAGATGATGGCAAAAAAGAATCGACTTCGAGGATTTTTATGTGTATCTATCATTACTTGTTTCACAAAAGCTTTTGATTCTTCTTCGGTGTTTGGTCCCAAAGGTTGGTATTGGCATACGATTTCTTGTGAAGCATAGTTGTGAACATCTATCCAATCTCCTTCATCTATTTCTCGTAAAATAATTCGTTTGCTCTCTATATATAGTCCCCCTTTTTTCTTATTTCCAAATTTTATCACTTTTGAATTTCAGCGAAAAGAATTAGAGGAGGGTTTTTCTTATTTCCTATACATGATTTTCTTGCTTTTTTCATATAAATATGAATATCTGTTATAGGAAAATTGTGAGGTGGATAAGAGTGATTTCAATATCTTTTGAGAGAGAACAAGATGCAGTTGCTTTATATAACCGATTAACAAAAGGGGTAAATCCTTTAAAATATATTAACCTTTCATTGCGGCATAATATTGTAGAAGTAAAGGGGACAAAAGGAATTCAAACGTATACGTCACTTGTGTTCATTCCGACTTTTATTCGCTTTATTATGGATATGTTTGAAGGGAAACAAATTATTGAAATCGTAAAGCAAGATTTTTTATTTAGTAGCGAAGAGGAATGCTTGCTTATTTATCAAATGTTTAAAAGCATTATTGATGATCATATTTTTCATCGAGAAAAAGGAATTGGGGACCGAAAGCAATATTTATTGCAAATGATACAAGATTTCTTTATGTTGCCAATTTCTTTTTCATATGAAGCCTTTGTCAAATTTCGCTTAAAGGAATATAAGGAACATTTATATATGATGGTAGAAAAAGCAATCGATGAATATAAGCTAGAGCAAAATTATCAAATGTATATTCAAACGATTCGCGCATACATAAAGAAAAAAGCAATTTATTTAAAGCGGATAAATATTGTTATTAATGAGGAAATAAAAGTATATGATGAGGAATTTCGATTAATCCCATTAGAGAAAATTCCAATTGATATGGAATTGATGAAAAAATGTAACGATATGATTGATGAAAAGGTTATTGCACCGTTACTTTCATTATCTCCAGAAAGTATTTATATTTACTCTTCTTCAAAGGATGAACAACTTATTTTAGGTATCTATAATATATTTGAGGAAAAAGTGAAGTGGTTTCCTTACTATGCATATACTATTGAACGACAAAAATTTTCACAAATTATCGAGTGAAATATTGATTTTCTTATTGTAGAAGCATATAATACATAACATAAATAAATATTGTTATTGTAATGATGAGGACAACAATTATTTTTTACGATTCTCAGAGAGGGAGGCCATTGGCTGGGAGCTTCCTAATACGAAAAATTAATTTACCACCTCTGAACTTCAGCAGTGAACAGAATCCTTAGTAATTGCTGACGGAAATTTCCGTTATACAAATGAAGTACATAGGTATACCTATGTAAAAATAGGGTGGAACCACGAAACCACACTCGTCCCTTGTTTGAGGGAGGAGTGTTTTTTTATGCGCATTTTTAAGAAGGAGGAAAACAACATGGTAAAAATTACATTTCCAGATGGAGCAGTTAAGGAGTTTCCAAAAGGAACAACAACAGAAGAAATTGCACAATCAATTAGTCCAGGATTAAGAAAAAAATCAGTTGCTGGTTTAGTAAATGGCATACAAAAAGATTTACGTACACCAATTGAAGAAGATAGCACATTAGCTATTATTACAGAAGGAACAAAAGAAGGTGACGATATTCTTCGTCATACTGCTGCTCACGTATTAGCACAAGCGTTAAAACGTTTATACCCAGATGTAAAATTAGGAATTGGCCCAGTTATTGAAAATGGGTTCTACTATGACATCGATATGGAGCATAAATTAACACCAGAAGATCTAGTTGTGATTGAAAAAGAAATGCAACGTATTATCAACGAAAATTTAGAAGTAAAACGTGTAGAAGTATCTCGTGAAGAAGCGTTAAAACGCTATGAAGAAATTGGTGACGAATATAAATTAGAACTAATTAATGAATTACCAGAAGGCGAAATTATTTCAATTTATGAGCAAGGTGAATTTTTTGATCTTTGCCGTGGTATTCATCTTCCTTCAACAGGAAAAATCAAAGCATTTAAATTATTAAACATTGCTGGTGCATACTGGCGTGGCGATTCAAAAAATAAAATGTTACAACGTGTATACGGTACTGCATTTGCGAAAAAAGCAGACTTAGATGAGCATATTCGCTTATTAGAAGAAGCAAAAGAACGTGATCACCGTAAACTTGGAAAAGAACTTGATTTATTCATGACTTCTCAAAAAGTTGGACAAGGGTTACCGATGTGGTTACCAAAAGGTGCAAAAATCCGTCGTATTATCGAGCGTTATATCGTAGATAAAGAAGAAAAATTAGGTTATGACCATGTATATACACCAGTGTTAGGAAGTGTAGAATTATACAAAACATCTGGTCACTGGGATCACTATCAAGATGGCATGTTCCCAAAAATGGAAATGGATAATGAAGAATTAGTTCTTCGTCCAATGAACTGCCCACATCACATGATGGTTTACAAACATGATATTCGTAGTTATCGTGACTTACCAATCCGTATTGCGGAACTTGGTATGATGCATCGTTATGAAATGTCAGGAGCATTAACTGGTTTACAACGTGTTCGTGCCATGACATTAAATGATGCACATATTTTCGTTCGTCCAGATCAAATTCAAGATGAGTTTAAACGCGTTGTTCGTTTAATTCAAGAAGTATACAGTGATTTTGGTTTAAATGATTACTCATTCCGTCTATCTTATCGTGACCCAGAAGATACTGAAAAGTACTTCGATGATGATGAAATGTGGGAAAAAGCACAAGGCATGTTAAAAGCTGCAATGGATGATATGGGCTTAGAATATTATGAAGCAGAAGGAGAAGCAGCATTCTACGGCCCTAAATTAGACGTACAAGTTCGAAGTGCATTAGGGAAAGATGAAACATTATCAACTGTTCAATTAGATTTCTTATTACCAGAGCGCTTTGATTTAACATACGTTGGTGAAGATGGAAAACAACATCGACCAGTTGTTATTCATCGTGGTGTTGTATCAACAATGGAACGCTTCACTGCATTCTTAATTGAAGAATATAAAGGGGCATTCCCAACTTGGTTAGCTCCAGTACAAGTACAAGTGATTCCTGTATCACCAAGTGTACATTTAGATTATGCAAATAAAGTAAAAGAAGAATTACAAGCACAAGGCTATCGTGTTGAATTAGATGCACGTGACGAAAAAATCGGTTATAAAATCCGTGAAGCACAAATGCAAAAGATTCCATTCATGCTTGTTGTTGGGGACAAAGAAGTGGAAGAAGGCGGCGTAAACGTTCGTCGTTATGGTCAACAAAAATCAGAAACAATGCCATTTGCATCATTTGCTGATTTAATTGCTTCTGAAGGTTTAAAAAAATAAGCAGAAGCATTATTTAAATATAATGAGTTCTCTCCATCAAATAACAAAAGTAGTATAACTATTAAAAAATCACCAAGGAAACTTGGTGATTTTTTATTTATTTATAACTCATGCGTACATAGGAAATTCTATCTCTATTATAAGAATAAGTGATTATAGAATGTATTTAAAAGGAAGAGGAAAGGGCGGTTTTAAATAGAATATCATGCTATTTAAGTTGGTATTTTCGCTATATTATTTGAAAATAAATTATTTTTTCAGAAATAAAAAGGAATTTTGTCGTTTTTCTCGAATATGTGTACATTATGAGGGGAGCGAGAATAGTTGGAATTAGAACGTAGTCAAAAAAAGAAATGGGGAGCAATTGTAGCGGTTGGACTCCTTTTGCTTTCAAAGGCAAAATTTCTACTACCATTGCTTAAAGTTTTAAAATTGCATACATTAGCCAGTATGTTTATATCAATTGGAGCATATGCCCTTGTTTATGGATGGCAATTTGCTATTGTCCTTGTCTATTTAATGTTTATTCATGAAAGTGGACATTTATGGGCAGCAAAGCGTGTTGGAATTCCAACAACACCAGCTATTTTTATCCCATTTATGGGTGCAGTAGTAGGTTTGAAAGAAATGCCACGCAACGCAAGAGATGAAGCGTATATGGCGTATATGGGACCTTTATTTGGATTGCTGTCCTTCTTACCAGCAATACCGTTATATTTATATACTGAAGAGCCAGTATGGGCACTAATGATTACCTTAGGCTCATTGCTTAATTTATTTAATCTTATTCCGGTTTCACCATTAGATGGAGGAAGAATTGTTTCTGTAATAAGTACAAAATTTTGGTTTATAGGGCTAATTATCTTAGCGGTATTCTCCTTTTTTACAAAAAGTGCAATTGGGATTTTGATTCTCATTATGGGTGTAATCTCGTTGGTAGAAGTTTATAAAAAACAAAAGTTAAGCGAGCAACTTGATTTTCAATTAAGTCGCTTATCGATTTATGATCATTGTTTAAAAAGTAAGATAGAGCGATATGGCTATCATCCTTTTTCTTTATTAAAAATGAAAAAGGAATATGAAGAAAGAATCATTCAAATTGAAAATGAAGGCAATAAAGGCAAGAAGGAAAAGGGAGAGTTAGCATTACTTCGTCTTTCTTTAAAAACCGTCGAGCGTCTTCATGATGAATTTGAAGTAGTGGAAAACGAAGCTGGAGAGAATGTTCTTCCAATGGTGCCTACTGAATTTGTTGAATTTAAAGAAGCACAGCAGGAATGGGAAGAAAATCGAGATAGCATACGTGGATATTATAATGCAGATGGACAGACACGATTAAAATATACACTGTTATATACAATGCTAGTTATCGTGCTAGCAGGTCTAAATTATTGGGGACAGATGATTTTACCAAGTGATTTTTCTTAGTATTTTAAGGAAATGTGAAAAAAAGATTGCAAGCTGTTCATTTGTCTGATATGATATTCACTGTTGTGAAGGAAACGAAAAACTATGTCTGTTGACAGCGAATTGTCTTTGTGATATAGTATAGTTCGAACTGAATACATCTTGTATAAGAAGGAGCACCCGCTTCTCACCTACTATGACGCAATTGCTGTTTTGAGGTTGAACATGAAATTATACCTTTTTGAAGGTTTAAGTGTGGGTGCATCTATGTTATCCGCACTTTTTTTATGTAAAGATATGCTGGATTGCTTATCAAATGTATTCTCGATAATACCTTGGAGGTGGCTTACTATTAGCAAGGACATGATGGTAAACGAAGGAATTCGTGCTCGTGAGATCCGATTAATTGGCCCAAATGGCGATCAGTTAGGAATTAAATCTCGTAACGAGGCATTAGATATGGCTGCGAACTTAAATCTTGATTTGGTTATGGTTGCACCAAACGCGAAACCGCCTGTATGCCGCATTATGGATTATGGTAAATTCCGTTTTGAGCAACAGAAGAAAGAACGTGAAGCTCGTAAAAATCAAACTGTTATTAGCTTAAAAGAAATTCGTTTAAGCCCAACAATTGAAGAACACGACTTTAACACAAAACTTCGAAATGCAATTAAGTTCCTTGAAAAAGGAGATAAAGTAAAAGCATCTATTCGTTTTAAGGGACGTGCAATCACACACAAAGAAATTGGTCAACGTGTATTAGACCGTTTTGCTGAGGCGTGTGCAGAAGTTAGCACAGTTGAATCTGCACCAAAGATGGATGGTCGTAGCATGTTCTTAGTGTTAGCACCTAAAACTGATAAAAAGTGATTTGATAGAGGAGGAAGACCCAATGCCAAAACAAAAAACTCACCGTGGCGCTGCTAAGCGTTTTAAAAAGACTGGATCAGGTAAACTGAAACGTTCTCACGCTTACACAAGCCATTTATTTGCAAACAAATCTACAAAAGCTAAACGTCACTTACGTAAAGCTGCAGTAGTTAGCGCTGGCGATTTCAAACGTATTCGTCAAATGCTAGACACAATGTAATTTAAATTCGGTATTATAGATAATATTTTTCAGGAGGTAACATTATGCCAAGAGTAAAAGGTGGTACAGTAACTCGTCGCCGTCGTAAAAGAGTCTTAAAGTTAGCGAAAGGTTATTTTGGTTCTAAACACCGTTTATATAAAGTTGCTAACCAACAAGTTATGAAGTCATTAATGAACGCATTCCGCGATCGTCGTCAAAAGAAACGTGACTTCCGTAAATTATGGATTACTCGTATCAACGCTGCTGCACGTATGAACGGTTTATCATACAGCCGTTTAATGCACGGTTTAAAAGTAGCTGGTATCGAAGTTAACCGTAAAATGTTAGCTGACTTAGCAGTTAATGATGCTGCTGCTTTCGCTGAATTAGCAACTGTAGCTAAAAACAACTTAAAATAATTTTATTTTAGAACTATCTCAATTTACATTGAGATAGTTTTTTTTATGGGAAAATACGCTTCGTAAAATTAGAATAATCAGAAAAAATAGAGGTATACCCATTAAATGTTAAATGAAACTATTTTTATTAAATAATATATTCAATAGGTATATAGCATTAGTATCATTGTTATAAAAAGAGGTATAAAGTTTATTTATTATTTTTAAAAAATAGTGAACAATTTGTGTGCGGGTTGGTAAAAAAATATATAAAAACTAAAAAATAATGTTTGCATAGATAACGTTTTCTTTAATATAATCACATCGAATAGAAAAGAGAATTCGGGGGTAAAATGCGTGGACATTATCGAGTTGTTCCGTATGCAAAGAGATTTAGACGATAAGATTTTTAATCGTTGCAACATTAATCGTAAGGAAGTTGTTAAGGATAAAACATTAGCGTTGTTAGTTGAAGTTGGAAAGATTGCGGCAACAACACGTTGTTTTACGTATTGGAAGGAACAATCGCCAATCGAAAAGAAAGAAATGTTGGCTAACTACGTAGATGGATTACACTTTTTATTATCAATTGGAATTGATTTAGCAGTAGATCGTCATTTTTTATGTAATCAATGTGTAGGTGCAAGCAAATCAGAAGTAGAAAAATTTCTTGATGTGTATGCGAAGATTGTACGTTTTGGGCAGCAACCTTCCATTACGAATTATATGGACATGATGAAAAATTATTTACGTCTTGGAGAAATGTTAAAGCTATTACCAAGTGAAATTGAAGAAGGTTATATGCAAAAAAACCAATTAAATAAAGAACGTGAAAAGTGCGGTGCGTAGCGGTAAATAGACACATGTTAATGTGTCTATTTTTGTTTTTATTTTAATGGCTGGTAAATAAATGCATAAGGATAGGACTTTTACTATGTATGTATTTGTAACAATCTTATTAATCGTCTATAATATTTAGTAAAACATACTATTGGATAAGGGGATTACATAATGTCAAATTTAGATCAAACATTGCAAATGATTAAAGATTTAACAGATGCAAAAGGTGCTTCGGGCTTTGAAGCAGAACCACGTAAGGTGATGCGTAAGTATATTGAACCTTATGCAAGTGAAATGGTAACAGATGGTTTAGGTAGCTTAATTGCTAAAAAAGTTGGGGATGAAAATGGTCCGAAGATTATGGTTGCAGGACATTTAGACGAAGTTGGATTTATGATTACACAAATTGATGACAAAGGATTTTTACGTTTCCAAACAATTGGTGGCTGGTGGTCACAAGTAATGCTAGCTCAACGAGTGACAGTTGTAACAAAAGATGGGGATATTACAGGTGTTATTGGTTCAAAACCACCACATGTATTACCAATAGAAGCTCGTAAAAAACCAGCAGATATCAAAGATATGTTTATTGATATTGGTGCATCAAGCAAGGAAGAAGCAATGGAGTGGGGCGTTCGTCCTGGTGACCAAGTTGTACCATACTTTGAATTCCAAGTAATGAAAAATGAAAAATTATTATTAGCAAAAGCATTTGATAATCGAATCGGTTGTGCGATTGCGATTGAAGTATTACGCCGTCTTCAAGGTCAAAATCATCCTAACATTGTATACGGTGTAGGAACAGTACAAGAAGAAGTAGGTCTTCGTGGAGCAAAAACAGCGGCAAATGTTATCGCACCAGATATCGCTTTAACAGTTGATGTTGGGATTGCAGGAGACACACCTGGTATTACATCGAAAGAAGCGACTGGAAAACTAGGAGCAGGTCCACAAATTATTCTTTATGATGCATCTATGGTTGGACATAAAGGATTACGTGACTTTGTAACAGGTGTAGCAGATGAACATAATATTCCGTATCAATATGATTCAATCCCAGGAGGCGGTACAGATTCAGGTTCTATCCATATTGCTGTAAATGGTGTACCAGCTTTGTCAATTGGTCTTGCAACACGTTATATTCACTCACATTCATCTATTTTACATCGTGATGATTTTGAGTATACAGTTAGCTTAATTGTTGAAGTTATTAAACGTTTAGATCGTCAAACAGTAGATCAAATTACGTTTGATTAATAAAAATCCCACCAAGCTATCTATTAGCTTGGTGGGATTTTTTATTGCTTTACGCCACTTTCTAACGTACTTAACATGTCATTTTTTTGTTGTTCATTTGAGTTTTGCCAAATCACTTCGAATAAATATCCTAATCCTGGAAGCATTTTTTCTTCACCGTTTGAAATAGCATCTACAATGGTTGCTTTTAATTCATCTTGGCTATTTCCTGTAATATTTGCTTTTACAGCAGCACGAATATTGAAATCCATTTAGTCCACCTCGATAATATGTAGAGTAATAGGGGGAGACACGAGTGGCACAAATACTCGTGTCTATAAAGGTATGAGTGCAGAATGAGAAAACATTCTACATCTGTATTGTATACGGACGTTGCAAAAAATATGCGGACTCGTTACAATGTTTATCATACATAGTTATAGCGCACGAAAGGAAGAGAAGATGAAACGCATCGATTCAAATCAAAATCCAAAGATAAAAGGTTGGAAAAAACTTTTAACAAAAAAAGAACGTGAAAAAACAGGTTTATTTTTAATTGAAGGACATCATTTAATTGAAGAAGCATTAAAGCATGATATTGTAGACTGCATTATTATGTCAGAAGAAACAAAGACGATAAAAGCTGCGGATAACGTAGAGGTTTATTTAGTACCTACAAATGTTGTCAAAGAGTTAAGTGAAACAGAGTCCCCACAAGGTATCGTAGCTGTATGCCGTAAGCAACAGTGGGATGGTGCTTTTGAAAAAGGTCGCTATCTATTAATTGATGCTGTACAAGATCCAGGAAACGTTGGAACAATGATTCGTACAGCAGATGCAGCTGGATTTGATGGAGTTGTATTAGGGAATGGGTGTGTAGACCAGTATAATAGTAAAGTTATTCGAGCAACACAAGGCTCACTTTTCCATATTCCTGTTATCAAACGAGATTTAGAAGATGTTATGAATGAAATGCAAAGCAATGGCATTGCTGTTTATGGAACAGCTTTAGAAAATGCAGTTTCTTATAAGGAAGTAGAAAAGACAGACAATGTGGCACTACTCGTTGGAAATGAAGGAAGTGGTGTAAATCCAGCCTTATTAGTACGTACGACTCAAAATCTATATATTCCAATTCACGGTGGTGCAGAGTCATTAAATGTTGCAGTAGCAGCAGGAATCTTACTTTACGCTTTAAGATAATAAGGCCAAACTTTTATTAGTAGCGACTTTTTTCTTACAATTAACGTCCATTTTCATATGGAGTTTTTAGGATTAATTTAGATGGATAAAATTGTAGAAGGACAGTTGCGAAATAGATAAAACATGACTATAATAGAGAAAGTTACATATTGACAAAGCGATGATGGAGAGTAGTAGTAAATAAACCGCTATGTAGGGAGAATGTGTCGTGACTGCAAGCACATTTATAGTAGGGATTTATGAATTCACTCTTGAGCAGACGCCAGGACCACACTTGTGTAAAGGCGATCCGGTTTTATTAACCGTTATGGAAATGAAGTGATAGATGTGTATATATCTATAACTAGGGTGGTAACGCGACTATAACTCGTCCCTTTTTGAGGGAGGAGTTTTTTTATTTTCTAAAAGTTAAAGGAGGAAGTATCATGCAAGAGCGTTTAAAACAATTAGAGACAGAAGCATTGAATTTAATTGAAAATGCAAGTGATATGAAGGCACTAAATGATGTGCGTGTTGCTTATTTAGGCAAAAAAGGACCAATTACAGAAGTTTTAAAAGGAATGGGTGCATTACCAGCAGAAGAGCGTCCGAAAATGGGTGCTGTTGTCAATGAGGTACGTGCCGCAATTACGGCTAAAATTGAAGAAAAACAAGCTTACTTAGAAGAAAAAGCAATCGCTGAAAAATTAGCGAAAGAAACGATTGATGTAACATTACCAGGTCGTCCAGTAATCGCAGGTGCGACACATCCATTAACGGCAATCGTTGAAGAAGTAGAAGATTTATTTGTTGGGATGGGCTATGAAGTAGCAGAAGGTCCAGAAGTAGAGAAGGACTATTATAACTTTGAGGCATTAAACTTACCACAAGGTCACCCAGCTCGTGATATGCAAGATTCTTTCTATATTACAGAAGAACTGTTAATGCGTACACATACATCACCAGTACAAGCTCGTACAATGGAAGCAAATGTAGAAAAAGGACCAATTAAAATTATTTGTCCAGGGAAAGTATTCCGTCGTGATAATGATGATGCAACACATTCCCATCAATTTATGCAAATTGAAGGCCTTGTTATTGGCGAAAACATTCGCATGAGTGATTTAAAAGGAACGCTTCAAGTATTCGCTCGCAAAATGTTTGGTGAAGATCGTGAAATTCGTTTACGCCCAAGTTTCTTCCCATTCACAGAGCCATCTGTTGAAGTAGATGTATCTTGTATGATGTGTAACGGAAAAGGTTGTAGCACGTGTAAACAAACTGGCTGGATTGAAGTATTAGGTGCTGGGATGGTTCATCCAAACGTACTTGAAATGGCTGGTTATGACAGCAAGAAATACCGTGGTTTTGCCTTTGGTATTGGTGTAGAGCGTATTGCTATGTTACGTTATGGCGTTGATGATATTCGTCATTTCTATACAAATGATGTTCGATTCTTACAACAGTTCAATCGTAAATAAGGAAAGGAGAGAGAAAAAATGTTTGTATCATATCGTTGGTTACAAGAATATGTGAATATAGATGTTACACCTGCTGACTTAGCGGAAAAAATTACACGTGCAGGTATTGAAGTAGAAGCAGTGGAGGATATGAGCCGTAATATTACTGGCGTTGTTGTTGGTTATGTTGTAGAACGTGAAAAACATCCTCAAGCAGATAAATTAAGTGTATGTAAAGTGGACGTTGGCGCAGAAGAATTATTACAAATTGTCTGTGGTGCTAAAAACGTAGCACAAGGTCAAAAAGTACCGGTAGCAACAGTTGGTGCCGTATTACCAGGTAACTTCAAAATTAAAAAAGCAAAGCTTCGTGGTGAATTATCACAAGGGATGATTTGTTCGTTATCTGAATTAGGAGTAGAGTCTAAATTAGTAGCGAAAGAATACGCGGAAGGAATTTATGTATTCCCAAGTGATACACCAGTTGGGATGAATGCACTTGAAGCATTACACATGAATGACCATGTTTTAGAATTAAGCTTAACACCAAACCGTGCGGATGCAATGAACATGCTTGGTGTAGCATATGAAGTAGCTGCGATTTTAGGTGGCGAAGTGAAAAAGCCAGAGATTTCTTATAAAGAAGGAAATGGCACAACAAGTGACTACATTTCAATTCGTGTAGAAGCACCAAAAGAAAACCCATTATATATTGCCAAAGTGGTGAAGAACGTTGAAATTAAAGAATCACCATTATGGTTACAAGCTCGTTTAATGGCTGCAGGTGTTCGTCCAATTAACAATATCGTAGACGTGACAAACTACGTATTAATGGAATATGGTCAACCGTTACATGCTTTTGACTATGATAAATTAAATAGCAAAGAAATCGTTGTTCGTCTTGCTCATGAAGATGAAAAAATTAAAACGTTAGACGATCAAGAGCGTACATTAAAGCCACACCACTTAGTTATTACAAATGGCAAAGAAGCAGTGGCAGTAGCTGGTGTAATGGGTGGTGCAAACTCTGAAGTAGATAACGATACAAAAAATGTTTTAATCGAATCAGCAGTATTTGCTCCATTAACTGTTCGTATTGGTTCAAAAGATTTAGGATTACGTAGTGAATCAAGTGCTCGTTTTGAAAAAGGAATTGACCATAATCGTACGAAAGAAGCAGTAGAGCGTGCGGCTGCATTAATGGCTAGCTTAGGTGGCGAAAATGTAGAAGTAATGGACGGCGTTGTGGAAGTAAACAATTTAGAAACAGAAGCAACAGTTGTTACAGCGACAGCTGACCGTATTAACGATATTTTAGGTACAAATGTATCTGTTACAGAAATGGCTGATATCTTCGCTCGTTTAGGTTTTGAAGCAACAGAAGATAATGGTACATTCCATGTGACAATTCCAACTCGTCGTGGCGATATTACAATTGTAGAAGATTTAGCAGAAGAAGTTGGACGTATGTATGGATATGACAATATTCCTGTTACATTACCAGTTGTAGAAGCAACGCCTGGGCGCTTAACAGACTATCAAATAAAACGTCGCCAAGTTCGTCGTTTCTTAGAAGGTGCTGGTATGCATGAAGCAGTGACATACTCACTAACAAGTGCATCAAAAGCGACTCGTTATAGTCTAGAAGGCGCAAATGGACATCCAGTATCATTAGCAATGCCAATGAGTGAAGAGCGTAGTCAATTACGTTTAAGCTTAATTCCACATTTACTAGATGCATTATCTTACAATGTGGCTCGTAAAAATGATGATGTTTCTTTATACGAAATTGGTTCAGTGTTCTTGCCAAATGGAGAAAATGAACTTCCAACAGAAATTCAACACGTTGCTGGTGCCGTAACTGGTCTTGTTTTAAATAATACATGGCAGGGTGAGAAAAAAGCAGTTGATTTCTACGTTGTAAAAGGAATTGTGGATGGTTTAATGGCGAAATTTGGTCTAACTGTTTCTTACAAAGCAGCTCAAAAAGATGGTATGCATCCAGGACGTACAGCAGCTATTATGCATAATGATAAAGAAATTGGTTTCATTGGGGCTATTCATCCAGAAGTGCAAAAAGAGATGGATTTAAAAGAAACGTATGTATTTGAAATTGCATTACCAGCAATTATTGATGCAAGCGTAGAAGAAGTTCGTTATACCCAAATTCCACGTTTCCCATCAATGACTCGCGATATGGCATTAGTTGTTGATCGTGACATTCCAGCTGGAGACATTGCAACAGCAATCTTAACTGCAGGTGGCAAATTATTAAAAGACGTTCGCGTATTCGATTTATACCAAGGTGATAAAATGGAAGAAGGTAAGAAATCACTTGCATTCTCATTACGTTACTTTGATGCAGAGCGTACGTTAACAGATGAAGAAGTAACGAATGCTCATAATAAAGTGTTAAAAGCAGTAGAAGAGCAATTTAACGCTGTATTACGTGGTTAAATAAAAGAAAATCCGTAGCCAACTGGTTACGGATTTTTTATTTGTATAATTTTATTGAAAGAAAGCCAAGTAGGAGGATGATAGGAAGGCCAATATAGAGTGGGAGTGAAAATAGGATAACTTCCTTAGTAGCAATAATTGTTTTGCATATAGCTCCAATAAATGAAATAACGAGTACTGCTATAAATTTATGTGCGTAGTTTCCTTTAAAAGCTGTTTGACCAATATATTTAACGACAATAAGTCCGATTAATACGAATAAAAATGTAAGTACAAGTGTATCTAAATAAATATGGGCAGTTAGCCAATCTTGTTTGCTCATAAAAATGGCTGGTAATTGGTTAAAAAGATAATCAAGTCCAAATATAATTAAAAATACCTTAATAACAATGGAAAGGTGTTCATGTATCCTTCTTTTGATATTTGATTTGCCATTTGCTGCAATCATTTCATCGCAAAACTTTTGGAGGTCATCTCCAAAAATATCAGTGGCACTTTCACCACGATGTTGAGCGGCTAGTAGCATTTCTAATACATCATCAATTAATTCTTCTGCTTCCCTTTCTGATAGGTTGCTACTACGCAAATAGACCACAATATTTTCATAAGCCTTGTCATTTCCATCATTTAATTGCAGAGATAGCTTATAATGTCTGAGTATCATTTCATTTAACGTTGCCATTGTCTCACTCCTTTAATATGGTATAAACCGTCGTGCTTACTTCTTG
>JBJEFI010000002.1:50815-74531 GCA_051873875.1 Bacillaceae bacterium
CGTTGCCATTGTCTCACTCCTTTAATATGGTATAAACCGTCGTGCTTACTTCTTGCCAATCTTGTTTAAAAAATGCTAACTCTTCTTTACCTTGTTCGGAAAGAGAATAATATTTACGCTTTGGTCCAAATGGAGAGGCTTTTTTTGTATGAAGAAGATGTCCATTTTTCTCTAGTCTTAATAAGAGGGGATAAATTGTTCCTTCTGTACAATCTTTAAAGCCAAAGTGGCGGAGCTTTTCAACAATTTCATAGCCGTATGTTTCATCATCATAGATAATTTGTAAAATACAACCTTCTAAAATACCTTTTAATAATTGGGAGCGATCACGCAAAAAAGATTCCTCCTTTCTACCTTGTTATGCAAGCTACTTAGGTACATTGTATAACAAGGTAGGGGGATAGGCAAGATAAAAAGGATTTATTTAAGGTAATTATTTGGAAAGGAATGGTTTGCTTATTCCATAAAGGAGAAAACTAGGGAAAAGGCGAACCTTATAAAGGAATAGGTTGTTGCCAATATAGTTAATGGAGAGGTGAACACGTTGCGTAAATTAGCAATAATCGTTGTTGTTTTTTCTTTCGTTCTTATTTGGTTTGGACAAGAGAAAGTGGAGCAGGTAAAAGGCCGTTATCATTTCGAAGCAACAATAACTAACGTAGGAAAAGAAACTCAGTTTATTCATGTAAAGAATAAGAGTGGAGAAGAGATTGTTTTAACATTACCAAAAGATAGCCAAAAAGAAACATATAAAGTAGGACAAAAGATTGTTATTTGGTTAGATGGTGGGATACGCGAAACGGCTCCGGTTCAAGCAACGGCAAAACATATTGAAACAATCATAACACCACCAGTTGATGAAGAGTATGAACCGGTAGTAAAAATTTCTCGTAGTGGAGTAAGTCATTTAGATAAGCTAGACCAATTCATAACAGAGAAGAAGAAAAAAATTAAAATTATCCAATATACGATTGAAGGCGATCCAGTTTCAACGAGATTAGAACGAACAGAGCAGGGCATAAAAGTTGTCTATGATACGACAAAAGATAAGTATGGACCTAAAAAAATTCAAACGACCTATTGTGAACGAGTAGAAAAAACAAAAACAAATACAGATATGGTTTATACGTTAAAAAATTGTAATGGGGAGGATCGAGAGCTCGTGTATATTGATTTTAATGTAGGCAATACAAGTGGGTTTGAATTTGCTTTGCAAATTGATGATAGCCTTGTAAATACGAAAAAGAATTTATTGATGTACAAAGAAGGAGAGAAGAAAATAACGGTTTTTAACTTTTTTTTAACGAAAGAGCAGCGGCAACAAATATATGAGAAATTTGTATTAGAAAATATCGCGGGTAATCAAGTAATAGCACCTTGTGAGACTGGAAAAGCGTATCGTTTCACCTATTGGTTAAATGGAAAAGAGAAAACGTATAATTGGCATGATTGTAAGGGCAATGAAAAGTTGACCGCCTTTGTAAATTATATATATGAAGATGTAATTCAAGTGCACAAAAAGTAGGGAGGGGATCCCTACTTTTTATATGGTCATTTTTTGTGAATGGGTTGTAAAATAGCGTTGTTCATTTTTCTTTAAATAAAGGACACTACCAATGATAAGGAGAGAGAAAATACCAAAGGAAGCAACAGTCCAATGAAATCCAATCATATCGAAAAATGCACCTGTTAAGAGAAGGACAACTTGAAAGAAGATACGCTCTAGCATTCCTCTAAAGGAGAAAAAGCGTCCATGAAATTCTTTTGGTACAATTGTTTGGAATAAGGTAGCAATCGTTGGAAAAAAGGCACCAGCACAAAAACCAAATAATCCAAAAGAAAAAAGAGAAATATACGAACCTTTCGTTACGAAATAAAGAGAAAGATAGGCAAAGCTAATCGCACCGCTAAAAATCATTAAGTAAGGCAGTGGTTTTTTCTCTACGTTTAACTTTTTAATAATAAGTGCACCTAATAAAAAACTAACCCCTTCCATCGTATATAGCCATCCTTTTATACTAACGAGTTCTGTAATCTCACTTATTTTTAATACCATTAAATTAAAGCTACCAATAAACATGTTCGGAATAATAACAACGAGCAATCCGAATAAAAGAATTGGTTTCTCTTTCAGTAATGGTATGATGGCTCCGAAGCTTCTACTTTTTGTATTTGTAAGTTTTGGTGTAACTTGCTCCTTAAGGTCGTAGAAAAAAGTAGTGATAAGAAGAAAGGAATAAGCAATGAAGGAATAAAAATAAATTGAAAATAAACTAAGGTGAAGTAGTAATATACCACCAACTGCTGTTCCAATAATACGAGAAATAGTAGATACATTCATATGTAGGCTATTTAATTGTAGTAATTGATCTTGCTTTCCAATCATAGGGACAGTAGCTTGGAGGGCAGGAAAATAGAAAGAAGAAAATATACCGATTAGTGCCATGTTTGCTGTCATAAATAAGACACTCTCAAACCAAATTGCGAGGAACATAAATAAAATACTGACGAGACGTAAAATACTTGCATAAATAAGAACATCTTTCTTTTTGTTTCGATCAATTACTTTTCCGGCGTATGGAGAAATTAACACGCCAATAAATAATCCGCTAAATAAAACAAGTGACTTCAAAAAGTCAGATTGCACATGCTGCTGTAGAAATTCTAAGTTACCAAGAATTCCAAGCCATAGTCCAATTCCTGAAACCCCTTCTCCGAGTAGCAATATCCAAACATTTTTCTGTTTTAACATACGCCTCCTACTTTCTAAATTTGTTGTATACAAAAAGTATATGTTACCTATATAGAAGTAGCAAGAAATCTACTTGAAGGAAGGTGAGCATTCCACTTATGAAAAAATGCCATTCAATCTGTTTCATTGAATGGCATTTTTTATCTCATTATTCGTTCATTGCTTTTTTTAGTAAATCGATGTTTTCTTGCATTAATTGGAAATAATCTTTTCCTTGTTGACGATCTTCATCTGTAATCGTTGCGATATGATTTAGACGAAGCACTGTTGTATTGGTTTCTTTTTGGACGATGTCCGCAACTTTTGGTGTAGAGAATGTTTCAAATAAAATATATTTAATTCCATGCTCTTGAGCGATTTTTACAATATTCGCTAATTCTTTTTGAGATGGTTCTTGAGAAGAAGAAAGACCAGCAATGGCGATTTGTTTAATACCATAGTGATTTTCCCAATAGCCATAGGCTGCATGTGAAACTAAAATTTCTTTACGTTTTGCATTGGCAACTACATCTGTTAATTCTTTATCTAAAGAGACAAATTGTTCTTTAAGTGCGTCAAAGTTTTTTTCAAAGTCAGCTTTAGCTGATGGTTTTAATTTTACTAATTCATCTTTGATAGCTTCAGCTTGTTTTAGAGCTAGCATTGGATCGAACCAGACATGGGGATCTACATCGTGATGATGATTGTCTCCTTCTGTTTCGTGGTCATCAGCATGTTCTTCATGATGATGTTCTTCCTCGATTGCTTCAATTCCTTTAGAGGCATTTAAAACAAGGACAGGTTCATTTTTCACTGTATCTGCAACTTTTTTTGCAAATGCTTCTAGCTCAAGACCGTTATAAATAAATAAGTCAGCTTTTGCAATATTGATAATTGTTTTTGTCGTTGGCTCATAAGTATGTGAATCAACGCCAGGTGGATAAATACCTGTTACCTTTACATGGTCGCCACCAATTTTTTTAGTGAAATCTTCTAATGGAAAAATAGTTGTATAAACATTTATTTTTTCATCTTTTGAAATGGATTTTGCTTCTTTGTTGTCACTTGAACATCCAGTCATGATAATAGCAAAAGCGAATAAACTTACTAAAATAGATAAGTACTTTTTCATTTGATATCCTCCTTTGTTAACTATTTTCTCTTAAAATACTTATTTTTAATAAAACGGAATAATTACGATTTATAATATAAAACGAAATAATTACGTTTTGTATTATAGCCGATAGCGTGTCTAATTGCAATTATTAAGTAACAAAAAAATATTATGTTTAAAGATAGATTCCAATATTAATAGATTCTTCCAAAAAAGAGCAGGTTATTTTTTCTATTTTTAATGGGAATGTAGGAGTTTGGAGTATGATATAATTTTAATAAAACGTTTTCAATGTGGGGTAGAGGGGTGTGGAAGAATGAAAATAAAAGATTTGTGGAGATGGGTATTAAGCAAGGAAACTAATCAAAATTTATCTAATTTATGTGTTGGGATTGGCGCAACAATACAAGGGTTTCGAAATAATCGTGTAAACGATCAAAATAGGCGAATTGTCATTCAAAATTTATTAACTCCTAAAAGTATGAGTCGATTATGTCAGAAGATAACGGTTGATGAAGATGGGGAGGAAATTGCAAAAGAAAATGTTGAGCAACTAAAAGCTAGATTAGTAACGTCTCCACCTGAAGGGATTTTGAAAATCTTGCTTGTCAAAGGGGAAAATGAAAAGGCGTTAGAGTTATTTTCATTTGTAAAAGAGCAAGAAAAGGAATCAGAAGAATTCGTTGTACAATTAGAAGAAAGTAAAGAAGAAAATAAAAAAGAAGAAAGCAAAATTAAAAAAATCGAAAAGAAATATCAAAAACTAAAAAAACATAGCGATGAGGAAATCTTGCGATTAAGAGGCAAAATAACAAGGTTACAAGAGGAAAATGAGCGGTTGAAGCAAGTTCTACAAGAAAAACAACTTGAAAAAAATGAATGGAATCGATTGCTTAAAAAAGTGGAAGAAGAAAAAGAGTATGTAGAAAAAGAAAAGTTGCTTTATCAAAAACAAATAGAAGAATATAAGAAACAACAAGTTAGTCTACAAATGAAACTTGCTGCATTAGGAGCGCAAGAGCAACTAGAAGAAAATACGAATTATAAAACAATCGCATTAATTGGTGATCCAAAAAATGAAGGGATTCTTGATGATGAAAAGGTTCATATTCAAATTTTGGATGGCAAAGATGCAGATGAAATAGAAAAGATGGACTATTTTGATGAAGTATGGATGTTAACGTATAAAGTACCAATTATTCAACAACGTAAAATGATGATGCATATGAATCAAAAAGAAATTGTAAAAATAGATACTTTTTCTCAATTAATGGAGAAATTATTAGCTGCTGGGGTGAAAAAATGAATATAGTAACGACGAAAAAATGGGAGGATTATTTAGTTGGCGTATTTACAGAAGAGTGGGATGTAACAACGCCAGCAATTGTTAATAAAAATGATGTTGTTCAATTTTATTTGAAAGTGCTATCTCCTTTGCCAGATGATTTTCCAAAAAAAACAAAAAATGTAACGTGTTATGCAAATTTATTAACGAATTGGGGGTTTCAAGATAAACGTGATCATACAAATATTGAGCGAACAGAATATTTACGAGAATTTTTACGAGATAATTTAGTTGTATTTCAGGCAGAACAACGTAATGATTTTGTTATTGCTAGGGATATTTCATTAATTCCGAAAAGTGAAGAATTTTCTTATACAACGGTTATGCGAGATGTACCTATTTTTCAAGAGTATAAGAAAAGACAATTTGAGAGATTAGGGGCACAGAAAACATTTCTTCCTACACATCACTACTTTCAGCATTTAAAGAGAGACGTAAACTTTGTTGTAGTAGAGGAAACAGATGGAGACTTGTTTGTATATGGCCCAATTCAATATATTGAAAAGAAAGAAGAGGGAATTCGCTTTTATTCAACAAAGCGAATGAGATGCATTCCTTTTAAAGATGCATGGCTAAGGTATTGTACTCGCTTTAATGATATCCTATATCTTTCAGAAGATATTTATAAGGAAATTACTAAATCATTATACGAGAGGGAAGGGGAAGTTGTTCTAAAAGAAGAGATAGAGAGATCAGCTATTTTTTCCTCTTTAGAAATGGTAGATAAAGAGTGGGCATTTCTTGCTAAATTTGATGCTATTACGAAAAAAAATCGTTTTTACTACGACTATAAAGATTTGCTTAATTTTCATACATCCTTAAAGTCAAGTAATCTTGTCATCTTATCAGGAATGAGTGGGACAGGAAAATCAAAACTTGTTCATATGTATGCACAAGCATTGGGGATAAAGGAGGAGCAAACATTAGCCATAAAAGTGAGACCATCATGGATTGATGATAGTGATTTAATTGGTTACTTAGATGTTACAACCTCTCGTTATTATCCAGGAGATAGTGGATTAATTCAATTGTTGATAGATGCTGAGCGAAATCAAGATAAGATGTATCTCGTGTGTTTCGAGGAAATGAATCTAGGTCGAGTAGAACACTATTTTTCTCAATTTCTTTCTATTTTAGAAGGGGACGAACGTATTTTAACATTGTACTATTCGGAAGGTATGCATCAAGAGGAGATAGGCTATCCACCTAGCATTAAAATTGGGAAAAACGTTTTATTTGTTGGGACAGTTAATATTGATGAGTCTACATATGTTTTTTCAGATAAAGTATTAGACCGAGCCAACCTAATCACCTTAAATGTTATGCCTTTTTATGAATTATTAAAACGAAATGATGAGCACATAGCTATAAAGGAAGAAGAAATAACGAGTGAGATGTATCAATCCTTTTGTAATACAGGTGAAGAAGAGGTATTAAATCATCGAGAGTTAAGTTGTTTATGGGAAATTCATCGTTTGCTTCAGGAATTTAATCCACGCTTAGGGGTTGGTTGGCGAATTATTCATCAAATTAATGACTACATTAGTCAGTTGCCAAATCAAGCATATGTTAGTCGAGAAATGGCATTTGATATTCAAGTGTTACAACGTATTTTAACGAAAATTAGGGGAGCAGAAGCGTTTTTAAAAGATATTGTTGGGCAATACAACGTACAAACAGGCATTGTAGAACAAAGCGAATTAATAAATATATTGAATCGATATGATGATATTTCAGCTTTCTCATTAGCGAAAAAAGGGATTGTTCAAAAAGCAAAGGAGATTAAGATAAATGGCTTTACCATTTAATCTTTTGTTTAAACAATTTGACAAAATAATTGCTGTTGGACATTGTTGGATGACAGAACGCGAAGTGGAATATTTAAATGAAGAGAAAATCCCTTATATAACAGAAAATATGGATTTAGATATTTGTTTTCAAAGTGAGGAGAAAGATGCACGGTTGTATATGGAGGGGTTGGATAGCTTGCCTTCTAAGGAAACAGAGAGTGATGAAGATGGCGTTTTTATTCGACCGACAAATGGATATCTTTCTATTTTTAATAGTAAAAAAGCAGAGACCCATTCGCCTTTTATCCCAGGATTGTATTTGTTGAAAATTGTTTGTGGTTCTACGATGTATTATAGTGGGCTACGAATTAAAACGAAGCAAATGACGACAGAAGAATGGGAAATGATGAAAAATGAGATTGAAGAAAAAATTCCTGGATTTGTTTATAACAATGAACGGAAAAGTGGATTTCTAAAAAAAAATAGTTTAAAGCTAGAATTAATAGATAAACGCTGGTACCGCATTTTTGAAGAAATTATCTCAGCACCAAATTATACAATTTGCAGCAAACAACAAGTATATATGAATCGAAAAAGGGGTATTCATAAAAGGGTACATGACAAAGAAATAATGTATCATACACTTGAAAATCAATGGTTAAAGATAATGATTCATTATTTAATTGATGTGATGAATAGATGGATGATAGATGGGGATACTCGACAAGAACTAAAACAAATGCGGACATTTTTAGTGTTATTGCTTCATCAAACATGGTTAAAAGACATCCAAATGCACGCCCTTCATGTTATCCCACCTGCTTTTTTGATGGATTATCGCTATAAAGCTGTTTATGAGCTTTATCGATATGCAAAAAGTGAAGAAGGACAAAAAAGAGACTTTGGCGTAAAACGGACAGATTTATTATATGAAACATGGTGCTATTTACAGCTGATTCATTCCCTAACAAGTGAAGAACTAGGGTTTAAAATAAAAAATGAATGGAACCATTCTTATATGCAAGATTTAGAAAGCATGGGGGAAGGGACGACAGTTGTGTTTACAAAAGAAGCTGTTACCCTTCAACTCGTTTATGATCAGGTTATTCCCTATGAGAGCAGCCAAACTAGTTTAACTTGTCCCGTATATACAAGTGGTCAAAATAATCGTCCTGATACAAGAATGGATATTTACTATGATGAGATTTATTGTGGAAGCATTATTATTGATTATAAATATCGGCCATTAAAGCATATATGGGATTTTGCATTGTTACGAACACGAAAGCCAAATAGGGTAATGATGCAATTAGATAATTATAAAAGCCAAGTTCGTTCCCATCTTATTGGTGGAGGAAAGCAACAATATCGGCGAATGAATCCAATTGTTGAAGTGTGGGCGATTTTTCCGAAGGGAAATATTGGTCAATGGACGGGGAATCCGTTAGAGGAATATGGAATTCGCTTTATTGAGTTAAAACCAAATGGACAATTCACTTATTTGAAAGAGAGTTTAAAAGAAGCAATTAATGAAACAATTGATTTATTTGTAAATGTATCGATATAACTAGAAATCCCCTCTATGCTTAGCATAGAAGGGATTTTTAATGGGAATTATTAGTAGGAGCTTTTAGTTATCTTTAACATAGAAATAGACAAAGAATAACTAAAAGGATAGTAAATTGTTATCTTCTTGCCATCATACGAGCTTTTTGCGTATTTGGAAAGTTAAGTTTGACAAAGCTGCCTAAAGCTTCTAATCCATATACTTTTAATAAACGAGCAGCGGCTTTGTCTGCTTGTAAATTTACCCCACGAGGAAGTTTGAAACCAGCAATTTCTGTTAATTTTTCTAATGTACGCAAGTAAGAATAACGAGCGATTGCAGATGCACATGCAGTAGCAATATGTGCTGTTTCTGCTTTCGGTTTGAAATAAACATTATCTTTAATTACTTCTTTTTCTTGCTCTAAGTATTGGAAATAGGTGTTTCCTTCTACGAATTGATCAATAAGAATACCGTCGACTGGTTGACCCTCTATTTTTTCAATGACTTTGCGGATTGCTTGATTGTGTAAACGGGCTTTTAATGCACCAATTGACATTCCGCTCTCTAAATACTCATTGTATTTTTCGTTTGAGATATTTACAGCCACGTATTCAACTGCAGAAATAACTTTTTTAGCAATTTCTACAATTTGTTTATCGTTCATTCCTTTTGTTTCCATTAGACCAAGTTTCATTAGCATAGAAACTTTATCTCTTGGAACATATACTGCAACCACACATAATGGACCGAAATAATCACTACTTCCGACTTCATAAGATCCGATTAAATCTAGGCTGGCAACTCTGTGTGGAGGAGCATATGGATTTACATCCGCTTGTTTTTCGATTGGTTTTTTTGTTGGAAGGATTTCTTCTTTTGTTTCTATAACAGGTGTTTCTACAGCAGGTGTAGGAATAGCTGGTTGTGTAATTGTTTCCTCTTTTACGTCTGTTTTTGGTTTTTCAACTGTTTTTACCTCCTCCTTTATTGGAGGAGCAATAATTTCTGTTTGTTGCTCTACTTTTTCCGTTTTTTTCTCTTCTTGTATAATTGGCGTAGGAGGAGATACAGCTATATCTTTTTTAACTGACGTTGTTTCTTGTTTAAACGTAGGTACAACCTCTTTTTGAGACCACTGTGCAGCTTCTTCTGTTGCGCCATTTCCTAAAAATGTTACTCTTCCTGTTTGGTAGGCTGTAATAATACATGTCTCACCTAGCACACGGAAAAAAGCATTTTTAGGCGTTCTTGTTGTTAAATCTTTCTCATAGTGTGTCCTCATTTGGTTCAATGTATAATTATCGACTTGTATTGCAATATTAGCCAATAGTATTCTCCCCTTTATTAATTATCTTCATCTTTTTCGTCACAGTTTTCCATTATATCAAAAAAGAAGGCGATGTTGAAATATATTTTAAGACAACTTTTAATGTGCGGTTTCTCATCTAAAAATATGCAGAAGAAGAGCAAATAAAATGTTTATATCTCTGTGAGAAATCGGACAAAATAAAAGACAACGTTTATTAAAAAGAATTTTTCTTCCATGAATGAGTAGTTAAATGAATCAATTTTTCGATATTTCCCGAAATTTCAAAAGGAAAGTTTTTTCGTCAGTGAAGGCTAAATAAGCAATGATTATCAGTAGAATATGAGTTTCTACTTTCTTATGGGAATGCTTTGTGCTATGATAAAATTCAGTAGATTGTGTCGAAAAGAGGGATAGCTGAAGATGTCATATACACAAAAAAAACGGGTAACAGTTGAGATTTATGGACAGCAATATGCAATTATTGGTGAAGAATCAGAGGCACATATCTTTGAAGTAGCAAAGTATGTGGATATGAAGATGAGAGAAATAGGCCGAACTAATCCAACTTTAGATACAAACCGCTTAGCAGTTTTAACAGCTGTAAATGTGGTACATGAATACATAAAATTAAAGGAAGAGTACAAAAAGTTAAAAGAAAGCATAGAAGGTTAAGGGAACGGGAGAATATGTTAGATTTAGTTATTATTATTTTATTCGTAATTGCTTTTTTAATTGGGGTACGCCGAGGTTTCATTTTAGGAATTGTGCGATTAGTAAGTTATATTGTTGCATTTTTAGTTGCTAGTGCTTTCTATGATAAATTAACACCTACATTAGAGTTATGGATTCCATATCCAATTCTTGGTGATATGGGTGCGTTACAATCAGTTTTAAATTTAGAGGGTGCTTTTTATAATGGGATTTCTTTCATTATCATCTTCTTTGCAACAAAATTAGGGCTGTCATTGCTTGCATCTATGCTCGATTTTTTATTCCAATTACCGGTTTTAAAGCAAGTGAACCGCTGGGCAGGAGGAGCATTAGGCTTTTTAGAAATGTATTTGGTGTTATTTATTTTATTAAGCATTGCCATGCTATTACCAATACAAGACTTACAAACGTCATTACATAATGCATTTTTACCAACTTTAATTGTAGAGCATACACCAATTATTGCTGCACAATTAAAAGATCTTTGGCTAAGTGCATAAAGTAGGCTTCTCTTGAATGACAAGAGGAGCCTTTTCTAAATACATATAAGGAAATGTCATTAGCGATTAGGAGGGATAGAATGGTAACGAAAAAGGATATAATTGGACTTCTTGAAACAATTGCTCTTTATATGGAGTTAAAGGGAGAAAATGCATTTAAAATTTCTGCTTTTCGAAAAGCGGCAAGCGCCCTTGAAAATGATGAACGGAGTTTAAAAGAAATAGAAGACTTTACAGCCATTTCTGGAATTGGAAAAGGAACAGCTGGTGTAATTGCGGAATTTATCGAGAGTGGACAGTCTGCTACATTAGAGCAATTAAAAGAAGAAATTCCATCTGGTTTAATTCTGATATTAAAATTGCCCGGTTTAGGTGGAAAAAAAGTTGCCAAGTTGTATAAAGAATTACATGTTACAAATATAGATGAGTTAAAAATAGCTTGTGAAGAAGGTAAGGTACAAGCATTGTCTGGATTCGGGAAAAAGACGGAAGAAAAAATCTTAGCAGCCATTGCGGAAGTTGGCTCACGCCCAGAACGATTACCATTATCCTTCGTAATACCAATTGCCAAAGAAATAGAAGCACAACTTCAAGAAATGGATGGTATTGAGCGTTATTCAAAGGCAGGTAGCTTACGTCGTTTACGTGAAACGGTAAAAGATTTAGATTTTATTATAGCCACAAATAATCCAATAAAAGTTGGCAAGCAACTATTGACACTAAAACATGTGAAAGATGTAATTGCCAATGGTGAAACAAAGGTTTCTCTTACGTTAGCGTATGAATATGATATTTCTGTTGATTTTCGCTTAGTGAAACAAGAAGAGTTTATTACGACCCTCCATCATTTTACTGGTTCAAAAGACCACAATGTTCGTATGCGCCAATTGGCAAAAGAACGTGGGGAGAAAATTAGTGAATATGGAGTAGAAAATGTAGAAACAGGTGAAGTGAAGACATTTGAAAGTGAGGAAGCTTTTTTTGCTCATTTTGATTTGCCATATATTCCACCTGAATTGCGAGAAGATGGAAGGGAAGTAGAACAGTTTCAAGCAGATTATCCCCTTATTTCTTTACAAGATATTCAAGGAGATTTACATATGCATACAACGTGGAGTGATGGTGCCCTTTCATTAGAGGAAATGATCGAGGCTTGTATTGAAAAAGGATATCGTTACATGGCTATTACTGATCATTCAAAATTTTTAAAAGTAGCAAATGGTTTAAATGAAGAACGATTAGAAAAGCAAGGAGAAGAAATCCAGCGCTTACGAGAAAAATATCCAGAAATTACAATTTTAAGAGGGATTGAAATGGATATTTTACCAGATGCTACTCTTGATTTTGAAGATGAGACATTAGAACAACTTGATTTTGTTATTGCTTCCATTCATTCTAGTTTTTCACAAGCTAGTGATGTCATTATGGAACGATTAATAACCGCTTTGAAAAATAAACATGTACATATGATTGCTCATCCGACAGGACGCATTATTGGTGGGCGCCCTGGCTATGATGTAAACATAGAGATGTTAATTCAATTGGCCAAAGAAACAAATACGATATTAGAGTTAAATGCCAATCCCCATCGCTTAGATTTAGAACCAAAACATCTAAAATTAGCACAAGAACAAGGGGTATTATTGGCAATTAATACAGATGCTCATCGTGAGGAAATGCTACACGATATGGAAATTGGTGTGGCGACAGCAAGAAAAGCATGGATAAAACGTGACAATATCATTAATACATGGGATATTGACAGATTGATGGATTTTTTGAAGAAAAAGTAGGAGGTACCTTCTTTGTTAGAAAAGACGCTACGAGTATTAGAATATGACAAAGTAAAAGAGAATTTAGGAAAATATGTTGCTTCTTCCTTAGGAAAAGAAAAGGTACGGTTATTACAACCTGTTACGACGTTAGAAGAAGTAGTTTATTTACAAGATAAAACAGATGAAGCGGCAAAGGTTATTCGCTTAAAAGGAAGAGTGCCACTTGGCGGAATTTTCGATATAAGAGCAAGTGCAAAGCGCTCTTTAATTGGTAGTGTGTTAAGTGCAATTGAATTATTGGATATCGCTTCAACAATTTATGGTGGGCGTCAATTAAAACGATTCCTTGAAGATATGATTGAAAATGGGGTAGAGCTTCCAATTTTAGGAGAAGAAATTAGTGGATTAATTCCACTATACGATATTGAAAAACGAATCAAGTTTTGTATTGATGATGGTGGTGAATTATACGATAGTGCAAGTGATAAACTGCGTATTATTCGTCAACAAATTCGTACATCTGAAACACGTATTCGTGAAAAGTTAGATAATATTGTTCGTTCCTCTTCTAATCAAAAGAAATTATCAGATGCAATTGTAACGATTCGAAATGATCGTTATGTTATTCCTGTTAAACAAGAGTATCGAACTGCTTTTGGAGGTATTGTTCATGACCAATCCTCTTCTGGTCAAACATTATTTATTGAACCTCAATCAGTTGTAGATTTAAACAATACGTTATCAGAGGCGCGTTTAAAGGAAAAACAAGAAATTGAGCGTATTTTAACAGAGTTAACAGCAGAGGTTGCGGAATATGGACATGACATTTTAGCTAACGTAGAAATTTTAGCGGAAATGGATTTTGTTTTTGCCAAAGCATACTACAGTGCAAGTATAAAGGGTACAAAGCCTAAATTGAATGATGAAGGATACTTACGCTTCTCGAAGGCACGTCATCCATTAATTGATCCAAAAGTAGTTGTTCCAAACGATATTGAATTAGGTAAAACATTTACAACAATCGTTATTACTGGTCCAAATACAGGGGGGAAAACGGTAACGTTAAAAACAATTGGATTGTTTGTATTAATGGCTCAATCAGGATTACAATTACCGATGCTAGATGGCTCAGAAATTTGTATTTTTAAACAAGTATTTGCGGATATTGGTGACGAACAATCCATTGAACAAAGTTTATCAACATTCTCTTCTCATATGGTTAACATTGTAGATATTTTAAACCGAGTAGAGCATGATAGCTTAGTATTATTCGATGAATTAGGTGCAGGAACAGATCCGCAAGAAGGTGCGGCATTAGCGATTTCTTTATTAGATGAAGTACACAATCATGGTGCTCGTGTTGTTGCTACAACTCACTATCCGGAACTAAAAGCGTATGGGTATGATCGAGAGCATGTTATTAATGCTTCTGTTGAATTTGATGTAGATACATTAAGTCCAACATATAAGCTATTAATTGGTGTACCAGGTCGAAGTAATGCCTTTGAAATCTCGAAGCGTTTAGGATTGGCAGACCGTGTGATTGAACGTGCACGTAACCATGTAAGTGCAGATAGCAATAAAGTTGAAAACATGATTGCATCTTTAGAAGAAAGTCAAAAAGCAGCTCAACGAGATTGGGAAGAAGCAGAAAGTACGCGCCGTGATGCGGAAAAACTACATCGTGAACTTCAAAAGCAAATTTTAGAATTAAATGAAGAGCGAGATAAGTTTTTAGAGGAAGCAGAACGTAAAGCAAAAGAAGAAGTAGAGAAGGCAAAACAAGAGGCAGAAAAAATTATTAAAGAACTACGCTTCTTACAAAAACAACAATTAGCCAATGTGAAAGATCATGAGTTAATTGAAGCTCGTGCTAGATTAGAAGGTGCCATTCCAACGTTAGTGGATAAAACAAAAAAACAAGCTCAACCAGTTAAGCAAAAACGTAAGCTTCGTGTTGGTGATGAAGTAAAAGTATTATCCTTTGGACAAAAAGGTTCATTAGTAGAACAAAGTGGTGAAGGTGAATGGGTTGTTCAAATGGGTATTTTAAAAATGAAAATAAAAGAAGCAGATATTGAATACATTAGCAGTCCAAAACAAACAGAAAAACGTACTGTATCGGCCGTTAAAGGCAAAGATTTTCATGTGAATTTAGAATTGGATTTACGTGGTGAACGTTATGAAGATGCAATGACACGTGTTGAAAAATATTTAGATGATGCTATGCTTGCTAGTTATCCAAGGGTATCGATTATCCATGGAAAAGGAACAGGGGCATTGCGACAAGGGGTACAAGATTTATTAAAACGTCATCGTGGTGTAAAAAGTTATCGATATGGGGACCATGGCGAAGGTGGATTAGGTGTAACAGTGGTAGAATTAAAGTAGGAAACTTCTATATAATGAATACAACAAAGGGAATGGGATGAAATGGAAACATTAGCGAAAGTATTAATTGGGTTATGTATTGCCTTTATCGTTGTAGGCGTAATTTACTTAATGTTATCTTAAGGAGAAGTGAAGGAGAAACAAGGAATGACAAGAAAATTTCACAAACTAACAGAAGAAGCGATTCTTCCGAAGCGACAAACAAAAAGAAGTGCAGGCTATGATTTAGCTGCATCAACAACAGTAACAATTCAACCAAACGAGGTTGTATTAATTCCAACAGGGATTGCAATTGAAATACCAGATAATGAATGGGCAGGTATTTATATTCGCTCTTCAATGGCATTAAAAAGAGGGCTAATTTTACCAAATAGCGTTGGGGTCATTGATAGCGACTATTATCCAAATGAAGTAAAAATAATGGTGCGAAATGTCACGGAAACAGAAGTTGTCATTGAAAAAGGAGAACGAGTTGGGCAAGTGATTTTTCATAACTATTTAACAGTAAGTGATGAAGAAGAAATTTCTGTTGAACGAGCAGGCGGATTTGGTTCAACAACAAAGTAGGCAGAGAGTGTGGACAAAAAATTATATCAAATTGGTTATCGTACATTTAAAACAGCAATTGGTAGTGGATTAGCATTATTTATTGCTCAATACATTGGACTTGAAAATTATGCAACAGCAGCCATTATTACACTTTTAAGTATTCAAAGTACAAAGAAAAAGTCCTTGTTAATTGCAGGCTATCGTTTCCTAGCATGTATTATTGGCATGGCACTTGGAGCTTTTCTATTCGAGTATTTTGGATATAAACCACTAACCGTTGTAGTTTATTTCTTAGTAACAATTCCATTGTTAGCACGCTTTAAGCTACAAGAAGGAATTGTTGTAAGTTCTGTTATTGTTTTACAATTGTATGTCATTGGACAAATTACTATGGATGGATTATTAAACCAACTAGCATTGATTATTATTGGGATTATCATTGCGCTCATTATGAATATGTATATGCCAAGTGCAGAGCGTAATTTGAAAGAATATCAGCGGAAAATAGAGCATAATTTAAAATACATATTTATGATGTTAGCTGTATATTTGAAAAACAAAGAAGACGTTCCAATGCACATTGTGGAAGAAACAATTGATTACGTTAATAAAGGGCGAATTCATGCATTTAAAGAAGTAGAAAATAGCTTGTTAAAAGGAAAGGGCTATTATTTTTCATACTTTGAAATGCGGGAGCGTCAATTACAAATTATTACACAACGCATTGTGCCTATGCTTTCTTCAGTTGAGTATTCCTATGAACAAACAACAATGATTGCTCACTTTTTAGAAGAAATCTCTGTTGCGATTCATGAAGAAAATACGGCCGAAGATCTTATTCAACAACTACACGATTTGAAGTCTCAATTTAAAGAAATGGAGCTTCCTAAAACACGTGAAGAATTTGAAACGAGAGCAGCGTTAGTAAATGTGGTCAAAGAATTAGAGAATTTCTTATATGTAAAGCGTGATTTTCTAGCAGAAGAACAATTACGCAAATAAAGCTAGCCCAATGGCTAGCTTTATTTGTGTATATATCATTTGTTAGTTTTGTTCTTGTGGAGGTGCACATACTCTTGCTAAATTTTGAAATTCTTTATTAGAAATAGAGTGAACCATTACTAAGTGTCTTGAAACAATATCTGCGCTAAAGTTATTTTCAAAGTCGATGGAAGAAGAAATACAAATAACATCTTCTTTATTTAAAATAAATTTAACAAAGCGATAGCTTTCGTTTAAGTCATTTAATAAATTATGCAATGCTGTACGGTCTACTTCAGGACGAACTGGAGCTAAAATAAAGCCATGAACATCTACACTTTCATTTTTATTATTAAAAGAAACGATTAATCGGATTGGACAACCACTTTCTGTTTTTTCATCAAGGTGAAAAAATGGTGTTCCATCTGGCAATATATCGTAACCCATCGGTAATTTGTATTGTGTAATAATTTCTCTAAACGCTTCCATATTTTGTAATTGTTTTTCCATTGTTCTGCCCCCAAATATCGTAATAGTGAAATTATATCATAAAACCGTTTACAATATACTATTGTTTTTAAACTATATAAGTATGTTTTTGATTATGAATGCTAACGATAGTAAGAAAGGAGTAATGAATGGAGATTGCCTATGAAATATTTTCATTTAATTGTCGTTTTAATGCTACTAACAGGTTGTGCACAGGCGCCGATTAAAAAAGAGGAAAAGCCTATTGTTGAACAACAAAACTTGTCTGTTAAGCCCGAAGAATCGGCATCTATTGAAAATAGAGAGGAACAAGTAGTGGAAGAAAATAAAGATGAATATATAGAGCAACTAGTAGCGGAAAATGACAAAATCTTAGGGGTAGATGTAAAGCATAATGAAAATTTAGTATTAATTATGCTTGTCTTTGATACCGCTACAACAGATAAGGAAATAAAAGCGTTCTTAAATGAATATGCTTCAAAAGTTACACAAACCTATGGCGATGTTATTACGCATATTCAAGCGATACGAGATGGTGTTAATGTTTTTAACTTGGTGAATGATGAAATAGATGGAAATGGACAAAAAGAACATTCTAAATAGAGTGTTCTTTTTGTTATTTTAGAGTAATAAAGAAGAAGTGAGGTCATCACTTAAGAATGAAATGGTAAAAAACTACTATCTTTTTATTTCGTTTTTGTTGGCATTTAAGAAAAGAAGGAAGTATAGGTGAGAAATGTCGATCAAGAGTAAATTTGTTTGAGGAACGATAGAAAAAGTCAGCGCAAATGGAAGGTTTATTTTATTAGCAAATTAATTTTCCTTTATATTACAAATAAGGAGAGCAATAATCAAAACATTCTTAAATAACTTAATTTTCTAACTTTATATTGTAAGTGTGTAAACCCTTTCATATAATGAAAGTAAGAAAGATATGGAAGGTGGTAATATTATGGATTTTATTGTCGAAAAACCTTGGTTAAAGCATTATCCTTCTGAGATTCCGCATCAGATTGACTTTGAGGCTGTCCCATTGCAACATTACTTAAAACGAACAGCTCAATTATTTCCGGATAAGAAAGCAATTCATTTTATAGGCAAGGAAGTAACGTTTAAGGAAGTATATGAAAGTGCCTTAAAGCTTGCTAATTATTTAAGAGACTTAGGAATAAAGCAAGGGGATCGAGTAGCAATTATGCTTCCAAACTGTCCACAAGCAGTTATTGGTTATTATGGTGTTTTATTTGCAGGCGGAATCGTTGTTCAAACAAACCCACTATATACAGAGAGAGAACTTCAATACCAGCTTCAAGATTCTGGTGCAACTGCAATTCTTTGTCTTGATTTACTATTTCCACGAGTAAATAAGGTGCAATCATCCACAGAAGTAAAACACATCATTGTTACAGGTATCGCAGATTATCTTCCATTTCCAAAAAATCTTTTATATCCATTTGTGCAAAAGAAAGAAAATAACTTAGTTGTAAAAGTTGAGCATAAAGGAAATTGCCATCTTTTTAAAGTAATTATGAAAAGTAAAAAAATGGATGAGATTAATTTAGCAATTGATATAAAAGAAGATATTGCTTTGCTTCAATATACAGGTGGAACAACAGGATTTCCAAAAGGTGTAATGCTTACTCATTATAATCTTGTTTCCAATGCAATGATGGCAAAAAAATGGTTATATCAAAGTAAAACAGGAGAAGAAACCGTTTTAGGTGTCTTGCCATTTTTCCATGTATTTGGAATGACCGCTGTTATGAATTTATGTATGGTAGAGGGACATAAAATGGTTTTAGTACCTAAATTTGTAATAAAAGATATATTAGAAGCAATTAAAAAACATCGTCCAACATTCTTTCCGGGTGCACCAACGATGTATATCGGATTGCTAAATCACCCTGATTTAAAAAACTATGATTTATCTTCTATCAAAGCTTGTATTAGTGGATCTGCACCACTACCAGTAGATGTACAAGAAAAATTTGAAAAAATAACAGGTGGAAAATTAGTAGAAGGCTATGGTTTAACAGAATCTTCTCCTGTTACACACGCTAACTTTGTTTGGAATAAACGAGTAAATGGTAGTATTGGTGTACCGTGGCCAAGTACAGAAGCTGCGATTTTCTCAATGGAGACAGGGGAACCAGTACCAACTGGAGAGATAGGAGAATTAGCAGTACGTGGCCCACAAGTAATGAAAGGGTATTGGAATCGTCCAGAAGAAACGGCAGCAATATTAAAGGATGGATGGTTGTTTACAGGTGATTTAGGTTATATGGATACAGAAGGGTTCTTCTACATTGTTGATCGTAAGAAAGATATGATTATTGCAGGTGGTTTCAATATTTATCCTCGAGAAGTAGAAGAAGTATTATATGAAAATCCAAAAGTATTAGAAGCTGTTGTTGCGGGTGTTCCAGATGCATATCGTGGCGAAACAGTTAAAGCATATATCGTCTTAAAAGAAGGCGAACAAATGACAGAAGAAGAATTAAATCAATACTGTCGTCAATACTTAGCAGCTTATAAAGTACCACGTATTTATGAATTTAGAAAAGAATTACCAAAAACAGCTATTGGGAAAATTTTAAGGAGAGCATTGGTTGATGAAGAAAAAAGTAAGTTGGAAGGACCATCAGAAACAACGATTGGATAATGATAGGAGGAGTTATTTGAAATTGGTAAAATAGCTCCTTTTAAGTGAGGTTAAAACGTTGACAATATTCAGATTTTTACTTTATTATGGTATTGTGAATGATGGTTCATTCATAAAGGAGATTGATAGCTATGAAAAAAAACAAGCCTAAGTATCATAAAATCATTGATGCTGCTGTTTCTGTCATTGCTGAAAATGGATACCATCAAGCGCAAGTATCAAAGATTGCCAAATGTGCAGGCGTAGCGGACGGAACGATTTATTTGTACTTTAAAAATAAAGAAGATATCCTTATTTCCGTATTTCAAGAAAAAATGGGTAGTTTTATAGAGGAAATTCAACTTGAGATTGCCAACGTCCCCACAGCTTCAGAACAACTACAAAAATTAATTTATACTCATTTTTTTCTACTTTCTAGTAATTATGATTTAGCAATTGTTACGCAGCTAGAGTTAAGACAATCCAATAAAGAGACAAGATTGAAGATTAATAATATACTTAAAGGGTACCTTCGAATTATTGATCAAATTATGATTAAGGGCATTGAAACAGGAGAGTTCGCAGAAGACTTACCTATTCGTGTAGCTAGGCACCTTGTCTTTGGTACCGTTGATGAAGTAGTGACGAACTGGGTTATGAGTAACCATAGTCACGATTTAATATCACTGACGAAAGCTGTACATCAATTGCTTGTTAATGCTTGTAAGCCTGTGCGAACATAAAAAATCACAAAAATAGGGGGATAAAAAAATGGGATTTTTAACGTTCAATGTGCAAGATAAGATTGCTACGATTACAATTCAAAACCCACCAGCAAACGCAATGTCTGCTGCTGTCTTTTCTGAATTGAAAGCAGCATTGGTTGAATTGGAGAAAGATGAAAGCGTTGCCGTTGTTGTGGTACATGGAGAAGGTCGCTTCTTCAGTGCTGGTGCAGACATTAAGGAATTTTTATTGCTTGAAAGCGGAGAACATGCACAAGCAATGTCTACTAATGGACAAGATTTATTTGAATGGGTGGAAAACTATCCAAAACCAATTATTGCAGCAATCCATGGTGCAGCCTTAGGGGGCGGATTAGAATTTGCAATGGCATGTCACATGCGAGTAGCGACAGAAAACGCTAAATTAGGCTTACCAGAGTTAAATTTAGGCCTTATTCCTGGATATGGTGGAACTCAACGTTTAACACGATTAGTTGGGAAAGCAAAGGCATTAGAAATGATGTTACTTTCAGAGCCAATTACCGGAGTACAGGCTGAAAAATTAGGGTTAGTCAATGTTGCTGTACCTGAGGAAGAGTTATTAACATATGTAAATGCGTTAGCTAAAAAAATCTCTTTAAAAAGTCCAATTACAGTTAGAGCTGTTTTAAAAGTAGCCAATTCTGTAAAAACAAAAGAATTTTATGAAGGGCTAAATGAAGAGGCAGTATTTTTTGGAAAAGCATTTGCTTCGGCAGATGGGAAAGAAGGCGTAACAGCCTTTGTTGATAAAAGAAAACCTGTATTTACAGGAAAGTAAAAAAGAGGAGGGAACTTTTTTATGAATATTTATGTACTATTAAAAAGAACATTTGATACAGAGGAAAAAATCGTTGTTAACAATGGTGAAATTTCCGATGATAGCGCACAATTTATTATCAATCCATATGATGAATATGCGGTAGAAGAAGGAATTAAATTACGTGATGAGCATGGCGGAGAAGTTGTTGTTATTTGTGTTGGCAACAGCGACTGTGAAAAAGAAATTCGTACTGCTTTAGCAATGGGTGCAGATAAAGGGGTTTTAATTAACGTAGAAGACGATGTTGATGATCGTGACCAATTTACAACTGCTAAAGTAATTGCTCAATATTTAGCAGATAAAGATGTAGATATTATTTTAGGTGGTAACGTAGCAATTGATAACGGTACTGGCCAAGTAGGCCCTCGTGTTGCTGAATTACTGAATATTCCAGCTGTTACAACAATTACAAAAATCGAAGTAAATGGTCAAGATGTAACGATTGAGCGAGATGTTGAAGGAGATACAGAAGTAATTTCTGCGACTCTTCCAATCTTAGTAACAGCTCAACAAGGTTTAAATGAACCACGTTACCCTTCTTTACCAGGTATTATGAAAGCAAAGAAAAAACCATTAGATGAAATTGAATTAGATGATTTAGATTTAGAAGAAGAAGATGTAGAGGCAAAAACAAAAACAATTGACATCTATTTACCACCTAAAAAAGATGCTGGTAAAGTGTTACAAGGTGAAATTGCAGACCAAGTAAAAGAACTAGTTGGCTTATTACGTTCAGAAGCGAAAGTAATATAAGGGTAAGAGAAACGGAGGGAACTTAGGATGGCACGTAAAGTATTAGTATTAGGAGAAGTACGTGATGGTGCGTTAAGAAATGTTTCGTTTGAAGCGATTGCAGCAGCAAAAGTAGTTGCTGAAGGTGGCGAAGTAGTAGCGGCGTTAGTTGGAGAAAATATTTCTTCATTAGCTCAAGAATGTATTCAATACGGTGCAGATCGTGTTGTAACAGTAGAAAATAAAGATTTAAAAACATATACACCGGATGGCTATACACAGGCCTTATTAGCAGTTACTGATGAAGTAGAACCTGAAGGAATTATCTTCGGTCATACAGCGTTAGGAAAAGATTTAGCACCACGTCTTGCTGCTAAATTAGATAGTGGATTAATTTCCGATGTAACGGCTCTTGAAGTAGCTGGTGGAAACGTTGTATTTACTCGTCCAATCTATTCTGGTAAAGCATTTGAAAAGAAAATTGTATCAGACGGTGTTATTTTTGCAACAGTACGTCCAAACAATATTGAAAAACTTGCTAAAGATGAAAGTAAAACTGGTGAAGTAACAGCTGTTTCTGTTGATATTAAAGATTTACGTACAATTGTGAAAGAAGTTTTACGTAAAGCAACACAAGGTGTAGATTTATCAGAAGCAAAAGTAATCGTTGCTGGTGGCCGTGGTGTAAAAAGTGAAGATGGCTTTAAACCTTTACAAGAATTAGCAGATGTATTAGGTGGAGCGGTAGGTGCTTCTCGTGGTGCATGTGACGCTGAATATTGTGATTATTCATTACAAATTGGTCAAACTGGTAAAGTAGTAACACCAGACCTTTATATTGCATGTGGTATTTCAGGGGCAATCCAACATTTAGCTGGTATGTCTAACTCAAAAGTAATCGTTGCAATTAACAAAGATCCAGAAGCTAACATCTTTAAAGTTGCTGACTATGGCATCGTTGGTGATTTATTTGAAGTAGTACCAATTTTAACAGAAGAATTTAAAAAATTAAACGTTCATGCATAAGAATAAAAAAGGTATATCGTTTTTTAGATATACCTTTTTAGATGAAAAAAGTGGGGAGATTTTCCATAAAAATAAAGCAGATGCGTTGACGCAAAAGAACGTTTATGTGCATAATAAGGGCAGTATAGATTTAATAATTAGGAGGTACGATTTATGGCTAATGGAATTATAAATGCAACGACACAAACTTTTGATACAGAGATTAGTAAAGGTTTAACACTTGTTGATTTTTGGGCGCCATGGTGTGGGCCTTGTCGCATGATTGCTCCGGTATTAGAAGAGTTAGTTGCTGAAATGGGCGATAAAGTAAAGGTTGTAAAAGTTGATGTTGATGATAACCAAGAAATAGCAGTAAAATATGAAGTAATGAGCATTCCAACACTTATCTTATTTAAAGATGGTGTGCAAGTTGCAAAAACAATGGGCTTCCAACCAAAAGAAGCATTGGTAGAGTTTATTAATAGTCATCAATAATAAAAAGGCTATCCTCCTATGG
>JBJEFI010000003.1:0-22148 GCA_051873875.1 Bacillaceae bacterium
TTCAATATTCAGACACAGGTTTTTGTATTATACAACTTTTGATAGAAGATGTTACTGGAAAACCGTTTGAAGAAGTAGTGAATGAACATATTTTTCAACCATTACACATGGAAAATAGCACATTTGAACTTCCAACATCAGAAACAGCTAAAAAGAATTTCGCTTGTGGCCATAATAAAGTTGGAGAATTAGTAAATGAAAAATATGTTATTTACCCATATTCTGCGGCTGCTGGGTTATGGACTACACCTTCAGATTTAGCACTTTTAGTAATTGAATTAATGAATGCCATAAAAGGGAAAAGTAAACTTGAGGTTTCATCAAGTAAAGCAATTAAATTAATACATCCTCAAGGTTGCAAGGAGTGGACTGGGTTAGGTGTTTTCTTAGATAAAAACGACAAGGGAATTGAAATTTCATCACTCGGTTGGGGTGTTGGTTATCAATGTATGATGGTAGCATCCCCTTATTTAGAAACAGGGTTAGTTATTATGACAAATACGGATTTAGGTGTTCATCAATTAGAAGGTATTATTGGTGAAATCTACAATGCGTATTCTTTTTAAATAGCGGTTATAAAAAAACAGCTTATCTCTTTGATGAGACGGCTGTTTTTATAGCTCTGACGAAAAAATACAGTAATGTTATTTGAGTTTGACAAGCACTAAGCAGCATTTGATTTGGTTATTTTTTCTAACTTTGTTGAAGAATGTTGGTGAAAATCCATATAAACAGAACCTGTTAAAAGAAAGGTGAGTAAATACAGTTGTTATAACGAATGAATGAAATAAATGGATTTGAAGAAAACTATTTGTATTAGATGCCGCAACAGGGGGCTTTTTTATGAAATTTACCATTTGTTTGTTTCTTTTTCTTTTTATACCAATTCATACAATGGCTTCAACGCTTACTGATATGCAAATATATGAAAAGAGAATGGAGCTTTATAAAAAGTATGAGAAAAAAAGCGGGATTCCGTGGTATGAGTTAGCAGCAGTTGATCAATATGAACGGAATATTAGAAGTGTTCGCTCTGATATTCCAGATAAACAAGAAGGTGTAATTGGTATTTATATTCCAAAGGAAAGTTGGTTTGGTCCACTTTATAATGAATTACTTACAGAGAAATCCTTTATTATTCAAATGTTTGGTGGATATGGTAGAGATGGTGATGGTGATGGAATAGCCAATCAAAATAACGATGAAGACATATTGGCAACTTTTATTTACCAATATGGAATTTTTAATGTCGATAAAAATAAATATGAAATAGATTATTCTTCTCTATATACCAGAGAAGAGAGTCGGCGTATCGTTAAAAATTACACGAGAATTTATAAAAAATATAATCGTCTTAATTTAAGTAAACACGTTTTTCCGGTTCCGATTAATTCTAATCATTCCATTAAGGCTTCATTTGGTGCACTTCGTGGCTATGGAGGCAGACGTATTCATGAAGGAGTAGATATTTTTGCTCCCCATGGATTGCCGGTACGTTCCATCACCTATGGGATTGTAGAAACGAAGGGGTGGAATAACTTTGGTGGATGGCGAATAGGAATTAGGGATTTATATAATAATTATCATTACTATGCCCATTTAGGTGGTTTTATGAAAGGGGTTAACGAAGGAGACATTGTTGAGCCAGGGACGATTTTAGGCTACGTTGGTAATTCGGGTTACGGTAACCCAGGAACAGTTGGTAAATTCCCACCCCATTTACATTATGGTATATATAAAGATAATGGGAAAACAGAGTGGTCATTTGACCCATATTATTTTTTAATAAGGTGGAAACAAGAAGAAAAGGCTAATTGAGAAGCAGACACTTTAGCTATAAAAGGTAAGTTTTTTATAGCTAAACGTAGTCTGTTTTTATTTTTTGTTCGATAAGAAGATTCCAAAAAATAATATTCTAAATTATTTGAAAAAAGTGAATATTCATGTTGAAATAGAAATATAAAAATGAGGTGAAGGTGAGGAGACTAATGCTTTACATTCATTTATTGGAACGAGTAGGGTTTATCATTATATTAGCGTATATTGTTATGCAATTTCGTTTTATGAGAACGTCTATGGACTATAATAGAACATTTAAAAATCAGTTATTGTTTATTCTCATTTTTGGGTGTTTTGCAATTATTGGAACAAATACAGGGGTAAAAGTTGGTTCTATTACAGAATGGCAAGTACCATTAATTAGTAGTGTAGAGGAGAATCAAGCGATTGCGAATGCTCGGACAATGGGAATTGTATTAGCAGGATTATTAGGAGGAGTAGTTCCTGCCTTATGGGTTGGATTAATAGCAGCTATTCACCGCCTAATGATAGGTGGTTTTTTGGCACCGCCTATCTTTTTTGCAATTATTATTCAAAGTATTGTAGCAGGCTTGTTAAAAAAATGGATTGATAAAAATGAAGGTACGAAGCAATTTAATCTTCAAGTATTTTTAATTGGATTGTTAGTAGAAGCCATTCAAATGATTGTCGTGTATATCCTAATGCTTCATAATGAAGAAGCAATTTCGATTGTAAAAAAAGTAGCCTTGCCTCAAATCCTTGCCAATGGTGTTGGAGTGGTGGTCTTTTTTCAGTTAAATAGTTTAATAAAAGAAATGGAGAATCAAAAAATAGCGGATTATACAATTCGGGCATTTAGTATTGCTAGACACACATTGCCTCAATGGTCAAAAAATTTTGATGAAAGTATTAAAGCCGTATCCAGTATTTTGTTTGTAGAAATGAAAGCAGTGGGTGTACGTTTTTTAACAAATGGAATTGAATCTGAAAAAATTGGAGATAAAACAAAATTTGTAGCATTCCTTCCATTTGAAATGAAGGAGCAGGTTGTAAGTGAATTTCAGTTATTTTATAAAACCAATCAAGAAGCTGTTTTAGCACAAAAGGTAATTGAAAATGGTTTGAAGGATTTGCTGCTTCAGCAAGTTGCTTTTATTGAAATTAATAAGCAGAAGCACTTAATTCGAGAAGCGGAGTTAAGGTCTTTACGTGCTCAAATGAATCCACATTTTTTATTTAATATGCTAAATACAATTAAATCACTAATTCGAACGAACCCACCTTCAGCAAGAGAGCTTATTACAAAATTAGCTACTTATTTAAGAAGTACAATCTCTTCGTATAATGAATTAATATCCATTAAAGAAGAGATGAAAAATGTGTATCTTTATTTAGATTTAATTAAAGCAAGAATGGGAGAGCGAATTAGGATTGTTGAAAATATTGACGAACGAGCGTTGAAGCAGCTTATACCACCTTTTTCAATTCAACCATTAGTAGAAAATGCTATTCAACACGGATTGCAGCATAAAGTAGCAAACGGAGAAGTAAGGATATCGATTTGGGTAGAGGAAAGAGGCGTTCGTATTCAAGTAGATGATAATGGGATTTGGCATGAGAAATCAGAGGATGAATCAGAAGGAATTGCGTTAAAAAACATACAAGAACGATTGCGTTATTATTTTAATCATACAAATTTTAATGTACAAACATCAGCTGAAGGAACATCCGTATCTTTCTATGTGGGAGGACTGAAATAAAATGAAAATAATGATTGTAGATGATGAGAAACCATCTCGTGATGAAATGCGCTACGTACTCGAAAATAGTGGACAAGCCATTTCAGTTATTGAAGCGGACTGTGGCTATGAAGCATTAAGAAAAATTCAAGAGGAAAAGCCGGCGGTTGTCTTTTTGGATATTAATTTGCCGGATTTAACGGGTCTACAAGTTGTAGAGCTTTTAGGAAAAGAAAGAGAAAATATAACGATCATTTTCGTGACAGCCTATGATCAATATGCGATTGAAGCCTTTCGATTAAGGGCATACCATTATTTATTAAAACCATTTCACGATGAGGATATTTTAACAATTTTACTTGCAATAAAAAGAGAGCAAAAAACGAAAGTTATGACAGAAGGAAAATTAGCTTTGGAAGTAGATGACCGGATAGTTTATGTAAATCCGAAAGAAATCCTTTATATTACGAAGAAAAAAGACGATAAAAAAGTGTGTATTTTAACAAAATCAGGTGCTTATGAATGCACAATTACCTTAGTAGAATTAGAGCAAAAATTAGAAGCCTATTGTTTTCAAAGGGTACACAAAAGTATTTTAGTGAATACTACTTATATTCAAGAATTACATCCGTTTTTTAATGGTGCTTATAATGTGTATCTTCAAGATGTGAAAGAACCAATTCCTGTAAGCCGTAATTATGTAAAAAAATTAAGAGGAAAGTTAGAAATTTGACCTTTTAGACCAAGGTTCCTACATGATAGCGCTTAAAATGAACATGTCAGACTAAAAAAGACTAAATTATCAGAAAACTTTGTACAATAAGTCTTACAACAGTTGTAAGGAGTGAAGGTATGAAGAAACTTAAATCAATTTTATTGTGGGGGTTAATTTCTGTCGTAGGCGCAGCATGTTTTGGTGTTCTTGCGCTACATAACGGAGAAACAATTAATGCCATTTGGTTAGTAGTTGCGGCTTTATGTGTGTATGCAATTGGTTATCGCTTTTATAGTAAGTTTATTGCTTATAAAGTTTTTGAATTAGATAATCAACGTAAAACACCTGCTGAAGTGAATAATGATGGAAAAGATTTTGTTCCTACGAACAAATGGGTTTTATTTGGTCATCATTTTGCGGCTATCGCAGGAGCTGGTCCGCTTGTAGGTCCAATTCTAGCATCACAAATGGGGTATTTACCTGGTGCACTTTGGATTGTAGTTGGGGTAGTGTTAGCGGGAGCAGTACAAGATTTTATTATTTTATTTGCCTCAACAAGACGTAATGGTAAGTCATTAGGTGAAATGATTAAAGATGAATTAGGAACAGTAACCGGTACAATTGCTATGATTGGTATTTTAGGTATTATGATTATTTTATTAGCAGTTCTTGGTTTAGTAGTTGTAAAAGCATTAGTTGGCAGTCCTTGGGGAATGTTTACGATTGCTGCAACAATTCCGATTGCCGTGTTAATGGGTGTGTATATGCGATATATTCGTCCAGGACGAGTTGCAGAAGGGTCAATCTTAGGGTTTATATTGTTAATGGCATCAATTATTGGTGGACAATACGTAGCAGAAAGCGCCACATTAGCGCCATTGTTTACATTTAAAGGTGAAACAATTGCCATTATGTTAATTGTATACGGTTTCATTGCTTCTGTATTACCAGTTTGGGTTTTATTAGCACCACGTGATTATTTAAGTACATTCTTAAAAATTGGAACAATTGTTGGTTTAGCAGCTGGTATCATTATTGTAGCACCAGATTTACAAATGCCAGCAGTTACACAATTTGTTAATGGAACTGGTCCAGTATTTTCTGGAAACTTATTCCCATTCTTATTTATTACCATTGCCTGTGGGGCCATTTCAGGTTTCCATTCATTAGTTTCTTCAGGTACAACACCGAAGATGATTGAGAGAGAAGGTCATGCGCGTCCAATTGGATATGGTGCAATGATTATGGAATCTTTCGTTGCCATTATGGCGTTAGTAGCGGCTTGTATATTAACACCAGGTATCTATTTTGCGATTAATAGTCCAGCGGCTCTTATTGGAACAGATGCTGTGAATGCAGCTCAAGTTATTACGAATATGGGCTTCACAGTAACACCAGAGCAAATTACTGGTATTGCAAAAGATGTTGGAGAATCAACTGTTTTATCACGTACAGGTGGCGCGCCAACATTAGCAATTGGTATGAGCGTTATTTTATCTAGCGTAATTGGTGGAAAAGCATTGATGGCATTTTGGTATCACTTTGCAATTTTATTTGAAGCGTTGTTCATTTTAACAACGATTGATGCTGGAACACGTGTTGGACGTTTTATGATTCAAGATTTATTTGGACTTGTATACAAACCGTTTGGAAAAACAGATTCATTAATTCCAAATATTTTAGCTACTCTCCTTTGTGTGGCAGGTTGGGGGTATTTCTTATACCAAGGGGTAGTCGATCCATTAGGTGGAATTAACACATTATGGCCACTATTCGGTATCTCAAACCAAATGCTTGCAGGTATTGCTCTTTTACTTGGTACAACAATTCTATTTAAAATGGGCAAACAAAAGTATGCATGGGTTGTTTTAATTCCAACAGTATTCGTACTAGTTACAACCATGACAGCAGGATATCAAAAGCTTTTCCATACAGATCCAAAAGTAGGTTTTATCGCTCATGCTCAAGTGTTTGAAAAAGCATTAGATGAAGGCAAAGTGTTAGCACCTGCCAAAGATGTGGGAGAAATGAAGACAGTTATTATGAATGATTATATTGACGCTGTCTTATGTGGAATCTTCATGCTTGTCGTAATTGTAGTTTTAATTTCATCAATCCGCATTTGGATTAAAGTACTTCAAGGTCATAAGTTGAAATTACACGAAAGTCCTTATATAAAGCGTGGTGCTGAGGATGTGGAAAAATATGCTTAAAAAATTACGTAAAGCCTTTGAACAACGGAATGTCTTTCTTGATTTACTTGTCGGTGTTCCTAGTTATGAAAAATATGTAGAGCATATGAAGTCTCACCATCCAGAAGAACCGGTTAAATCTCGAAAAGAATTTTTCTGTCAAGCGCAGGAAGAACGTTATAATGCCAAGGGTGGAAAGGTTTCACGTTGCTGTTAATAAAAGAGTGAAAAAAGCTAATTCATTAGATTAGCTTTTTTCTTTTAAATATTAACTTTTTTAATATAATTATTTGTTTTCTTTTCTATGAAAAAAAGGTATGATTATCTCAATATAAATGAAGAATGAGGAGTAAATAATTATGTTGAAAAAAATGACGTGGGGAGAACGCTTGAGTGTTCTATATGCTATTTTTATGATGGGAATAGCATGCTTGTTAATTATGAATGGGGAGAAACCATTTAAAATAACTGTGGCCATCTTATCAATTCCTACTGCTTTTGTGCCTTTATTAGTCCAAAAAATGTGGAAGAAAAAATTTGATAGTACACTATTAATCTGGTATATCATCTTTTTGTTTGGGTCTCAATTTTTAGGAACGGTAATGCGTTTTTATAAACTTGTATACTGGGATATGCTTATGCACGCTTTAGCTGGTGTATTATTAGGTTTTGTTGGGATTGAATTATTAAAGCGAATTACAACACCAGATTTATTATCGCAATTGTCATCTGCACACGTTTTTTGGTTTGTAAAAGGTGTTGGTGTATTTGGTGGAGCAATGTGGGAAGTATATGAATTTACTACGGATCAACTTTTAGGTACTACGATGCAAGGGAAGGGAAATCCTGACACAATGACCGATTTAATATTTGATTTATTAGGTTCATATCTTGTTGCAAGATGGTATGCAAAAAAACATGAAAAACAAAAAAGTGAATTAGCATTGAGCTACAATTAAAGTTATTTTATTACTATAAAATAGGGCAAAAGGAATAAAGTAGCGGATGTTTTATACATTGATATTTTAGGTTTTTTTCGATAAAATAAACAATAGTGCTTAGTTCGTACAGGGAGTGGAATACAGTTGGAAACAAAAACGAAGATAATTGCCCTTTTAGTAACTGCTAATCTTGGATTGTTATTTGTGGGATTTGAAATAAATAAAAGTAACGCACATATGTTAAATGAAAAGCCAAAGATTACACAAAAGGATAAAAATGAAGTGAAAGGTTCCGGCGTTGTTGCTGACGAAGAACCGATTAAACAAGAAAAACCATCAAAATTAGATTTAATGAAAAAAAACATTGAAAAAGATGAAACTAGTAGGCTTGTATGGAAAAATGATGCAGCACGAAGCATAGATATTTTAGTAAATGCTAAAATTGGTCTTCATGCAGATTATCGTCCAGATGACCTTGTTCCGATAAATGTTCCATTCACAAATATGGATGGAGAGAGCAATACGATGCGTGAAGAAGCTGCTAGAGAAGTGGAAAAGATGTTTGCCGATGCTGAAGAAGAAGGTTTATATTTAGTTGGTGTATCTGCATTTCGCTCCTTTGAAAGACAACAACGTAATTATAATCGGGATTTAAATAGATACGGACAAAATTATGTAGATAAATATATTGCTGTTCCAGGCACATCAGAGCATCAATTAGGACTAGTTATCGATATTTCTTCTCGGCGTTTAGGTTATGACTTAGTTGAATCCTTTGCTGATACAATTGAAGGGCAATGGTTAGCAGAGCATTCGTATAAGTATGGGTTTATTGTTCGATACCCAGAAGATAAGCGAAGTATTGTTGGGTATGAGTACGAACCGTGGCATTTTCGTTACGTTGGAAAAGAGTTAGCAAAAAAGATTTATGATAGTGGACTTACATTTGAAGAATATGTGGACAAGCAACTTAAAGAAGAATAAGCTTCTTTTTTGAAAAAAACTCAGCAATCTTGCTGAGTTTTTTTTCAATGTAAGTCGATTTATCCTCTATTGTAATGATTCATTTCTGTTAAATCAATGATGTAATTAATGTTTTCTAATTGGTTGTGAAGTTTTGAGACAAGGGCTGAATCATGCTCTTGTTCTTTTATCATTTCTAAGATGTGATTTTTTTGTTGAAGTAAAGATTGTTTCATTTCATTATAATTTTCTTGTGACACAATCGAACACCCCTTTAAGATACGAATAGAATTTTGATAATTCATACTATTATTATAATCCGAAAGATAAGATGTTACACCGGCGTTTTAGCTTCAAATGTGTCAGTATTATGGAAAAAATGTGTGATTATTCACAAATGACAAGAGTGAAAAGTGTGATAATTATGAACAAATGGTGATAAAAAGTTGACAGTAGCATCTAGAAAGCAACAAGGAGGCATTTTTTTCGATTGTTTTTATTTTATAGTGACAACTTTTTGTCCATGATGTATATTGGATAAGTGTATTTTTTGAACGGGAGAGTGATAGTTATGAAACGTATCACAAGAGAAACAATTGAACTTTTAGCACCCGCAGGCAACTGGGAGTGCTTACGTGCTGCCGTTGCTAATGGTGCAGATGCAGTTTATTTTGGTGTCGATAAGTTTAATGCTCGCGTACGTGCGAAAAACTTTCGTATGGACGAGCTTAAAGAAATTATGGCCTATTTGCATAAATATAATGTACGTGGCTATGTCACGTTTAATATTTTAGTTTTTCAAGATGAGTTAGAAGATGCTCGTACATTAGTAGAAGCATGTATGGAAGCAGGAGTAGATGCATTAATTATTCAAGATATGGGCTTAATGAGTATGGTTCGTGATATTTCACCTGATTTTCCAATTCACGGATCTACACAAATGACTGTAACATCAAAAGAAGCAATTGACTTCTTAAAGCCATATGATTTAGAAGTAGTCGTATTAGGACGTGAAAATAATTTAAATCAAATTAAAAAAATCGCCGAAAAATCAGACATGCCATTGGAAGTATTTGTTCATGGTGCCCTTTGTGTATCTTATTCAGGTCAATGTTTAACATCTGAAATGTGGGGAGGACGTTCTGCTAACCGTGGCGAATGTGCCCAAGCGTGTCGTCTACCTTATGATTTAGTTGTAGATGGAAAAGTGAAAGAAATGGGTAATTTAGCTTACGTATTATCTCCAAAGGATTTAGCAGCGATTGAATTAGTACCAGAACTAATTGAGGCGGGTGTATCTTCATTTAAAATTGAAGGTCGTCTAAAGTCACCAGAATATGTAGCAAACGTTGTGAGTAAATATCGTAAAGCAATTGATGAGCATTTAGCAGGACGTGATTATAAACCATCTAAAGATGAAATGCGTGAATTAGAACAAAGTTTTAGTCGCGGTTTTACGTATGGTTTCTTAAAGGGAACAAATCATAAAACATTATTAGATGGAACCTATCCGAAGAGTCGTGGTGTATTCCTTGGTACAGTTAAAAAAGTATTAAAAGATGCTGTGTTAATTGATATTCAAGCACCGATTAAGCGTGGAGATGGCATTGGTTTTGACCGTGGTCGCCCAGATGAGAAAGAAGAAGGTGGGCGAATTTATGACCTTCGCAAAAATGGCAATAAATTAGAAGGTGAAATAAAGGCTGGTTTAATTGAAATTGTTCCAGGTCGCCATGATGTAAATTTAACAAAAGTAAATGTTGGCGATCGAGTTTGGAAAACGAGTGATGATGAATTAAATCGTCGTTTACGCAAAACATTTGAAAAAGAACTTGCATATCGTTCTTTCCCAATTACAATTTCAGCGTTTGGAGAAGTTGGACAACAATTTGTATCGATTTGGACAGATGTAGAAACAAATAATAGCATCACGATTATGTCTGAAATGCCATTAGAAGAAGCTAAAAATCGTCCATTAACAAAAGAGTATCTTGCAGAGCAATGGGGACGTCTAGGTGGTACAATTTTTGAATTAAGTGATTTACATGCAGAGTTAAATGGCAATGTGATTGTTCCTGTAAAGGAATTAAATCGCATGCGTCGTGAAGCAGCAGAAAGCTTATTAGCACAACGTATGGAACCATATCCGTATAAAAGAAATACAGAGATAGATTCAATTGTAAAACACGAAAAGGAACAAGCAACAGAACCAACATTGATTGCCTTATGTCGAACAATGGAACAAATTCAAGGTGCATGTGAGACGGATATAAATCTTATTTATGCAGATTTTGAATTCACAACAGATTATCCAAAAGCAGTGAAACTTGCTCATGAATATAACAAGCGTATTTATTTAACAACACCGCGTATTCATATGCCAGGTGAAAATGGTATTTTAAATGGTATATTACGTGCTAAGCCAGATGGAATTGTTGTTCGTAGTTTAGGTGCAGTTGCTTATTATACAGCAATGAAAGTAGATGTTCCATTAATTGGAGATTATTCATTAAACATTGCAAACAGTAAAGCAGTTGATTTATTCCTGCATAAAGGTTTATCACGGGTGACACCATCCTATGACTTGAATATTCAACAAATGATGGACTTATTAGAAGTGTCTAAAACAAATAGCATGGAACTTGTTATTCATCAGCATTTACCAATGTTTCATACGGAGCATTGTATGTATTGTACGTTCTTAAGTGAGGGCACAGATTTTACAAACTGTGGTCGTCCATGTGAACAATCACGTATTTCTTTACAAGACCGTATCGGTATGGAGCATCCTGTTCGTGTTGATATTGGTTGTCGTAATACGGTTTTTAATGCGATTGAACAATCAGGTGCAGAGTATTTACCACACTTCTTACAGCTTGGTGTAGAGAATTACCGCATTGAGTTTTTAGAGGAAGATAAAGAAAAAACAAAGGAAGTAATTTCTTTATATCGTGAGGCATTAAATGGCGAACGTACTGGTACAAGTGTATGGCGTGCATTGAAGGCCACAAATCAGTTAGGTGTAACACGTGGACAACTAGTAAAAGAAAATTACGTTGAGAAAAAAATTAAAAAATAATCTCCTTAAAAGAAGGAGATTATTTTAGAGTGTCGATGAGGTTATCTTTCGGTGACTTTGTCGACATTTTTTATATTTTTGACTACATAATATTTATGGAAGTTTGTTTAATTTATGAATGAAAAATAAAGTGTGCTACAATCTTTTCTGTTGTAGTCTTTTTTTACATGAATGGATATTATTTGTTCAAAATAATGAAGGACAACTTTCTTTTTTGAAGAAAATCCATATATATAGTGCTAAACAATAAATAAAATTCAAAAAATATGGTATAGTGGAGTATAGAAACAATTAAGGGGAGGTTGCTATATGGAGTATTCGTTAAAAGAAGAAATAGCAAACGCGATATCACATGGGATAGGCGCACTTCTAAGCATTCCTGCACTTGTTGTATTAGTTGTCCAAGGGGTACTATATGGAACAACAGCACATGTTGTAAGCTTTTCCATCTTTGGTGGAAGTATGTTTTTACTCTTCTTATTTTCGACACTAGTACACAGTATCACACATCCAAAAGTGAAGAAGGTCTTTGAATATTTGGATCACTCTGCAATCTATATCTTAATTGCAGGTTCATATACGCCATTTATATTATTGACAATTAACGGCCCTTTAAAATGGTTTTTATTTATTTTTATGTGGGGGTTAGCGTTAGGTGGGATTATTTTTAAATTAATGTTCTTAGAAAAATTCCATTTTGTTTCTACTATTGTATATTTAATTATGGGCTGGTTATGTGTCTTTTTTATTAAGCCAGTTTACGAAGTATTAAGTATACAGGGAATTATCTTACTTGTAATAGGTGGTTTATTCTATTCCGTAGGTTGCATCTTTTATTTATGGAGACTATTCCCTTTTCATCATATGGTATGGCATTTATTTGTTTTAGCAGGTAGTGCAACGATGTATAGTGTTGTGTTAATTTATTTAGTGTAAAGGAGTAACTACAATTTGTTAGTTGCTCTTTTTATATACAGAGAAAGACACGAGGGTTACTAAGATATAGTTAAACGGAATCTTTAAGTAGTAGAATTAGATTAGTTACTTACAAAGTTTAAAGAGAATAGATTTTTAAAGAAATATTTTTCGTTAAGATAATTTTCCTTATTCATTTCACATCCGCTAGATAGATGTGGAAATAAAGATATGATATGATAATGCTAACTAATGGAAAGGAGTATGATACATGTTTAAAGAATTATTAAGGTTATTATTTGGAAGTAAAAAGCGTTATTCAAGTTCTTCTTTTCATCGTCGTCGTTATTATCATCATACAAGCTCATCATTTCAAAGAAGAAATTACTACGATAAACATCAATATTATGGACACAAACATTATAAAAAACATAAACGAAAATCCTCTGTCTTTTCTAGCTTTTTTAGTAGTTAATTAAATGAATTGGCGTAGATTTGTAAAATCATGTTTGTTTTATTTCTATCCTACAGATTGGAAACCTTTAGCCATTGGCACAGTTGTTCACTCTAAATATGAAATTATGAAAGTTCTAGGTGTCGGGGGCTATAGTTATGCTTACTATGTTTGTGATCGCACAACAAATCAGTTTTATACATTAAAACAAATAAAGAAGCATGTAGCGGCTGTCTATAATCGAGATATGCTATTTAAAGAAGGTGCTTTTTTGAATCAATTGATGCAAAAAGAAGGGTTTCCTTATCCAATTGATAATTTTATAGAAAATAACCAAGGATTTGTTGTTCTTAATTATATAGAAGGTACACCTATTGATGTATTAGTATTTGAACAAGGCATGCAATATGATGAGAAACAAGCATTGATTTTATTAAAAAAAATTAGTCAAAAGGTTGTACAGTTGCATGAGTTAAATATTGTTCATCATGATTTACGATTACCGAATATTTTAATTAATCGTGATGAAATTGCGATTATTGATTTTGGATTAGCAGAACAAGTAAAACATATTGACCAAGAGCACATTCATCATGAATTATTTAAGCTTGGTCATTTTTTATTATTCTTATTGTACTCAAAGTATGAATGCGAAGAAGGTCAAAAAGAAAGCTCGTGGGAAGAAGAATTAGATATATCAGATTCGACGAAAAAACTGCTACGTAGGCTGCTTCTAATTGATGAACCATTTAAAGATGCAAAAGAATTATTATTATTTTTGGAATATCATGACAGCAACACTTCTTTGTTGTAATATAATAATTACAAAGGAGTGGTTTTATGACAAAATTGCCCGTAACCATTTTAACAGGGTTTCTAGGTTCAGGAAAAACAACACTATTAAATCGCATCTTAACAACAAATCATGGCTTAAAATTAGCCGTTATTGTTAATGAAATTGGTGCAATTGGCATCGATCATCAATTAGTCGTACAAACGGATGAAGATGTTATAGAAATGACTAATGGCTGCGTATGTTGCACCTTCCGAGAAGACTTAATTATTACATTACAAAAATTAAATACGTTAAGAAAAGAAGGAAAGCAACAATTTGATGGTGTTATCCTAGAAACAACTGGAATGGCAAATCCAGGGCCAATTATAAGTAGTTTTTTCTTAGATGAAGCAGTTAATAAAGCATATGCAATAAATGGTGTTGTAACTGTTGTAGATGGTTTTCATATTAAAAAACATTTAGAAAAAGGAATGGAAGCAGAAGAGCAGTTAGCTTTTGCAGATATCATTATTGTTAATAAAGAAGAATTATTGACACCAAATCAGAAAAAAGTACTACTTGCTCATTTAAGAGAATACAATGTATCTGCTAGAATTGAATTTGCAACCTATTGTGATGTGGACATTTCAGCGCTATTACATATTCAGACATTTAAAATGGAAGAAAAACTAGCCATCTATCAACAACAGCAGCCAGATTCTCGCCATCGAGAAGGCGTTATTTCCTTTGCATTAACAGAAAGTAAGCCGTTAGATATGATGAAGCTAAACGAATGGATGACAGCTGTAGTAAATGAACTGGGAGAAAACTTATATCGTTATAAAGGCATTATTTCTTTAAAAGATTGCGATAAGCGATTAGTCTTTCAAGGAGTACATGCATTATTTGCCGCTTCTTTTGATCGACCTTGGATGGAAAATGAAGAAAGAACGTCACAAATGGTATTTATCGGAAGGAATTTAAATAAACAATGGTTTGAGGATTGCTTTCGTCAACTTGTGATGGAAGACTAAGAAAAAACTCGAAAACTAGGGAAGTATTTTTTTGGTTATGCGGCTCAGTCAATTCTTTTTTATATGGATAGTTTTATGCAATACATTTGTCTGAGATTACAATTACTTTATAAAGAAACATTTATAACTACTTAAGGTATTTCCTTTGCTTTCACAAGGTAGAATTAATTATTTTTACAACATCAACAACATTGGCATTTAAAATGAAAATTTGGAGTGTAAAAATGAAAAAATTATTATATTGGATTACAATGTTATTTTTAGTAGGTGTTATTTGTTTTTCAGGATTTAAAATATATGATTATTATAGTGAAGTAATGAAAAATAATAACTATACAGAGAAAGTAGAAAAAATCTTTTTTAAAGATACAACAGCAACAGGAATTGATCATTTAAAACAAGAAAATAAAGATGCAGTTGGATGGTTGAAAATTGATAATACAAGAATAAATTACCCAGTTGTTCAAACGACAGATAATGAATATTATTTAAACCATACATTTGATGGAGCGTATTCTTCAGTAGGTACACTATTTATTGATTATCGTAACAATCTGCATGGAAAGTATCAGAACTTTGTTATTTATGGCCATAGTCGTAAAGATGGAAGTATGTTTCGTGATGTAAATGCATACGTAGAGGATCCATCTTTCAGTAAAAATAAAAATGTAACGTTTTACGGGGAAGATGGGGAATATAGAGGACAAATTATATCTGCTTATGAAGTAGATCAAAATGATGATTACACAACTCCGTATTTCGAGGATCAAGCGGCATATGATAAGTTTATAAAAGAAAAATTAGCAAAAAGCGAAGTTGATTTTAACGTGACAGACTTAAAACATGATAGGCTAATAACGTTATCTACATGTAGTAAGCGTGCAGAGAATATTCGTGTTGTTGTTCATATTCTCTTAAAAAATGTTACAGAAAGTTAAAAACTCACCATTTAGGTGAGTTTTTTTATATTTGAGGAACTAGGAAGAGATAGTTTCAATGTTATAATAGTAAAAATAATCTTCTCTTCGCTTTTTCCAGCCTATTTATGAAAAGACATGTTTATAAATGGAAGAAAATTCGCTATAATTAAAGAAGAGTAAATAGAAGAGGTGCACATAAAATGGAAATACTATGGAAGTTTTTAAAGCAGGGCTTTTTTGTTGTTGTTGGAACAATTACACTTCCTATTTTATTAACAATCTTTTTTGATCTGGGATTTATTAAAGTTTCAATGCTTACAGGATTATTTGCTGCTGGAGGAATTGTGTATGTGATTACGTCAACAGTAAAAAATGTAAAAAAAGCATTTAAGCCTAGCCCAGTAAAATCCTACTTAAACGAAAATGTAAAAGAAGCAAAAAGAGATGTACGAAAAATAAAAAGTGCTATTTATGAAATTCCAGCAAAAAGACAGCAACCATTTGTCGATTTATATAAATCTGTTAGACATATGGTAGAGATAGTTGATAAACAACCACAAAAATATACACAAGCTAAGTCTTTTTTTAACGACTTATTACCAAATGCAAAAACAATTGTTGAACGATATCAATATTTAATTAATCAACCAATTCAAAGTGAAGAAATCAAAGAAACATTGCGAAATACAGAAAAAACGGTAATAGAAATGAAAACACAAGTAGATAAAGAGTTATTAGTGTTATTATCTGATGACGCAATGAAATTAGATTTAGATTTAGAATATATTAAAAATAATACAAAACATAACGATGATCAGCATAGACCATTTTAGAAAGAAGGGTAAACAATGAACGAGCAAAATAATGATCTTTTAAATACATTACTTGATGACCCATTTGCAACAATAGAGGAAGAAAAAACACCACAAGCAGAAATTGTAGAAAAGAAAACAACGGCACTAACAATGATGGATCGATTAAGTCCGGAACTTCAACAAAAGGCCAAAAGTATTTCTGAACAAATTACATTTGGAAATCAGCAAAGTATTATGCAATTTGGGGTTGCAGCACAAAGTGAGCTGTCTAAGTTTTCTGATACAGTGTTACAGCATGTAAAAACTAAAAATCCATCATATATTAGCGATAGCATTGAGAAATTAATGGCTAAAATTTATGAAGTAGAACCGGAAGATTTCGAACAAAAGCAATCACTATTTGGTAAATTATTTAAACCGTTTAAAAAAGTACAAGATTTATTTAATAAATATGAAAAACTTAACGTAGAAATTGATATGATTTCTGATGAATTAGATAAACACCGTCAAAATTTAACAAAAGACGTGATGATGCTTGAACAATTTTATGAGCGCAATAAAAATTATTTCCAAGCTTTAAATGTCTATATTGCAGCTGGTGAGCATAAATTAGATGAGTTGCAAAATGTAGAATATCCAAAAGTTGAAAAACAAGCAAGAGAAACAAATGATGAAATGATGTACCAACGTTTAAAAGATTTACAAGAGTTTATTAACCGCTTAGATAAACGTGTTCATGATTTAAAACTAAGCCGTCAAATTGCAATTCAAACAGCACCACAAATTCGATTAATTCAAGGTACGAACCAAACACTTGTAGAAAAGATTCAATCATCTATTTTAAATACAATTCCACTTTGGAAAAACCAAATTGTGTTAGCTGTATCGATGAATCGCCAACAGCATGCGATTAACGCGCAAAAACAAATTTCGAAAACAACAAATGATTTATTACAAAAAAATGCTGAAAAATTAAAGTTAAATACAATCGAAGCAGCAAGAGAAAATGAACGTTCCATGGTTGATATTGATACGTTAAAGCATGTACAAAAGAATTTAATTGAAACATTGCAAGAAACAATGAAAATTCAAGAAGAAGGCCGAATTAATCGCCAAAAAGCAGAACAAGAGCTTTATACAATGGAACAAGAATTAAAACAAGCTCTTTTAGATGTGGGTAAAAAATAATCAAGAAAAAAGCTGAACAATATGTTCAGCTTTTTCTAAATGGCAAAAATTACTTGAAACCGTAGCTTGTTTTCTTTATTATTTAATTAACAAGTTGTTAATTGTTAATTAAAAGAGGTGAGTTATGAACAATAAACAATTTCAATTCATTTTAAATGAGTATGAACAAAAGAAGATACAATTAGAGAAGCAAGAACGTGAATCAGTTGCTACATACGATAGTTCAAAATTTAAAACACCAGATGGCTACACAGCGGATGTTGCCCTTTTTACGATTGGAAAGAACGAAAATGATCAATCTGTGCTTAAATTACTTCTTATTCAACGTAGTGAGTTTAATGCAGAAGGAAAAACCAATAGCCAACCATTAAAGTGGGCTTTACCTGGTGGATTTATTTCTTCCACAGAAACAGCCAATGATGCTGCTGTAAGGGAATTAAAAGAAGAAACATCTTTAGAAAATATCCATGTTAAACATTTTGGCGTTTATGATAAGCCAGGGCGTGATAAACGAGGTTGGATTATAACAAATGCTTTTTATGCAATTGTTCCTCCTAATCTACTAGAACAGCGCAGTGCTAATGATGATGCATATCGAGTAGAACTATTTGATTTAAATCAAGTTTTTCAATTACCATTAGCATTTGATCATGAACACATCATTCATGATGCAATTAAAATGATAAAACGAGACTTGCTCCAAACAACAGTCGCGAGTAATTTCTTACCTACTCATTTCACACTTTCTGAATTAAGAGACGTTTTATTAACTGTATGTGAAGATGCAAAAGTAATTGAAAAGGCAGCGTTTTATCGGAAAATTCCTACATTACCATTTATTACATTGGTAAAAGATGAACAAGGGCGAACGTTAACAACAACTAGAAATTCAAAGCGGCCTTCAAAGTTATATCAATTTACGAAGAATGGACCAAATTGGTCGATTTATTACTAAGGAGGAATTGGAAAATGACAAAAAAAGCATTGATTTCTATTGATTATACGTATGATTTCGTGGCAGATGATGGATTATTAACGTGTGGGAAACCTGGTCAGTTAATTGAGCAAAACGTCTATCGCATTACAAATGATTTTATTGATAACGATGATTTTGTTGTATTTGCAATTGATTGCCATGAAAAAGAGGATACGTATCATCCGGAAACAAAATTATTTCCACCTCATAATATAAAAGGAACAGAAGGACGAAACTTATTTGGTTCTATCCAACAGCTATATAATACAAATAAAGAAAATCAAAATGTTTATTTCATGGATAAAACAAGATATAGTGCTTTTGCTGGTACGGACTTAGATTTATTACTACGTGCAAGAGGAATTACAGAGTTACATTTAATTGGAGTATGTACGGATATTTGCGTATTACACACAGCAGTAGATGCATATAATCGAGGCTATCAATTAGTTATTTATAAAGATGCAGTTGCTTCGTTCAATCAAGATGGTCATACATGGGCGTTACAACATTTTGAGAATACATTAGGAGCAATAGTAAAATAAATTTATTTTAGCTAATACTAAGCTAAAGTAAAGGATGAAGGGAATAAGATTATGATTGATAATTTTGCACTACATACAGACTTGTATCAAATAAATATGGTGCAAACATATTGGAAAAAAGAGATGCATGAAAGAAAGGCAACCTTCGAGGTTTATTTTAGAAAATTGCCATTCGGAAATGGATATGCCGTTTTTGCAGGTTTAGAGCGTGTTGTTCAATATTTAACGAACTTTTCTTTTCAAGAAGATGATTTACAGTATCTTCGAGAGCAAGGGTATGAAGAGGAATTTTTATCTTTTTTAAGTACATTAAAGTTTACAGGTAATTTATATTCTGTTAAGGAAGGCGAGCTTGTTTTTCCAAATGAACCGTTAATCCGAATTGAAAGTACTTTAGCGGAATGTCAATTGATGGAGACAGCTATTTTAAATATCGTAAATTTCCAAACGTTAATTGCTACGAAAGCAGCTCGAATTAAGCATGCAGTTGGTCATCAAGATGCAATCGCAGAATTTGGTACAAGACGCGCTCAAGAAATGGATGCAGCTATTTGGGGTACTCGTGCCGCTTATATTGCAGGATTTAATAGCACATCGAATGTAAAGGCAGGAAAGCTGTTTAATATTCCAATTACAGGAACACATGCCCATGCCTTCGTGCAAGTATTTGAAAATGAATATGAAGCATTTAAAGCATATGCAGAAACACATAAGGACGTTGTATTTTTAGTTGATACATATGATACGTTAAAATCTGGAGTACCTAATGCAATTAAAGTGGCACAAGAGATGGGTGACAAAATTAATTTTAAAGGAATTCGACTAGATAGTGGAAAATTAACGTATTTATCTACTCGAGCAAGAAAAATGTTAGACGATGCAGGTTTTAAACAAGCTAGCATTGCAGCTTCAAATGATTTAGATGAATATGAAATCCTTCGATTAAAATCAGAAGGTGCAAAAATTAATTTCTGGGGCGTAGGAACGAAAGTAATTACAGCATACGATCAACCAGCTTTAGGTGCCGTATATAAAGTGGTAACTGTAGAAGGTGAAGATGGAAAAATGCGTGATGTTATTAAATTATCAGAGAACCCAGAAAAAGTGACGACACCAGGGAATAAACGAGTATACCGCATCCATAACATAGCAAAAGATCGTTGGGAAGGGGACTATATTGCCTTAGCTAACGAAAAGCCAAATGAAGAAAAAACACTTCGTATGTTCCATCCAGTTCATACCCATTTAAGTAAGAAAGTGAAAAACTTCACTGCTGAGGATATTCACCAATGTATATTTGAAGATGGAAAGTTAGTTTATGAATTACCGTCTGTTCATCAAATTAGAGATTTTCATTTAGAACGTAAAAAAGGATTATGGGAAGACTATCGAGAGTTGTCTCAACCAAGTGAATATCCAGTTGACTTGTCGCCAAAATGTTGGACAAATAAGATGAAAAAAATTAGAGAAATACGTGAAAAGAATACAGATGAATTAGAACTTGATCACTAGGAGGAGAATAGATGCTACAAAAAGAAATTATCAAAGAGTTAGGTGTACAACCGACAATTAATCCAGAAGAAACAATTCAATTTATCGTTAACAATTTAAAGGAATATATGGAGACAGTTCCTTTTATAAAGTCACTTGTACTTGGTATTTCAGGTGGACAAGATTCTTGTTTAGTTGGAAAAATTGCTCAGATGGCAATCGACCAATTAAATGAAGAAAACCATACAAATGAATATAAATTCATCGCAATGCGTTTACCGTATGGTGTACAGGCAGATGAAGAGGATTGCCAAATTGCTCTTCAATTTATTCACCCTTCAGAAACGATAACAGTTAATATTAAACCATCTGTAGATGCTAGCGTAGCTTCTTATTATGAAGCAACAGGTAAAGCTCCTAGTGATTTTGTTAAAGGAAATGAAAAAGCAAGAGAACGAATGAAAGCACAATATTTAGTTGCGGCAGAAAATAGTGGGTTGGTTCTTGGTACTGACCACGCAGCAGAGGCGTTAACAGGTTTTTATACAAAATGGGGCGATGGGGCATGTGATTATGCGCCAATTACATTCTTAAATAAACGTCAAGGACGAGAGCTTTTAAAATATTTAGAGTGTCCTGAAGTCATTTATACCAAAAAACCAACAGCAGATTTAGAGGACAATAAACCGCAATTACCGGATGAAGTAGCCTTAGGGGTAACATATGACCAAATCGATGATTACTTAGAAGGAAAAGAAATTGAAGCAGCAGCGAAAGAAAAATTAGAAGGTATTTATTTAAAAACGAGACATAAGCGTAATCCAATTATTACATCATTAGATAATTGGTGGAGAGAATAAGAAAAAAGGTGCTGAATATTTCTCAGCACCTTTTTCTATTGTTATTTTCGACGTAAAGCGGGTAATAAAAGTGGTAGAACAAACAGTGCTGTAATTGCAAAAGCAATTACGATGGAAAGGGCTGCTTGCACAAACATAATATTTCCTGCCATTAAGAAGCCAATAAAGCTAATAGCAATAATAATACTGCTTACAATACTTGTGTACGAAAGTGTGGCTTGTTCATTGCCTTTATCCATTCTTGAGTGGATGAATAAACTTAATACAATTGGAACAATTAGCAAGACACCAAGCATTGTTGTAATGAATTTAATTCCTACGTAGTCGCCCATATTTACAAAGTAAAAGTAGATTGCTGCAAAGCTAATTAAGTAAACAAAAGCAGCACTACATAAATAGATAACTGGTAAGAAAATAGAACGGTAGGCGACAGCAAGGACGATAAAGATTGCAATTGTGCAGTAAAGAATTATCCAAAGTAGATCATTTAAATTATCTCCAATTTTCTCTGGTTGTTGAATACTCTTTAAGTCAAATACAGTTGCAGGATCTCCACCTACACCAATTCGAGTATCGTTTAAGCCCATATCATTTAAGTAAGTTTGTGTAGTAGAAACGATACTATCAATTGCCTTTTCACCATCATCCGTTAATGGATTCCCATTTAAATTCAAGTCTACCTTCATTACCTTCGAATCATCGGATAAATAAGTATCGAAAATAAGTGAGAATTCTTCTTTTGCTAA
>JBJEFI010000004.1:0-3284 GCA_051873875.1 Bacillaceae bacterium
AAATCCCTCGACATCGAGGGATTTTTTGTTTATTTTTTAGTAATGGCAACTGTACAACGAGAAATACAAATTAACTTTTCATTTTCATCCATTATTTTAATGTCCCATACCATTGTTGTACGTCCTTGATGTAATGGCGTTGCAACTGCTGTTACGACTCCTTCGCGCTTTGGACGAATATGATTTGCATTTATTTCTAAACCAAAACAAATTTCATTTTCTTGATCAATACATTGATATGTACCAAAGCTAGCAACTGTTTCAGCTAATACTACAGATGCCCCACCATGTAAATAACCAAGAGGCTGTTTTGTTCGTTCATCTACAGGCATCGTTGCCACAACTCGTTGTGGTGTTATTGTTTCAAACTTAATTCCTAAATGATCCACCATATGCATAGAAACTCCCCCATCCCTACTTATTAAAATTTCTCTATTAATGTTGCTAACGTACGAACCATCACACCCGTTGCCCCTACTGGTCCAAGGGCATGAGGTGTCTTTGTTTCCGATGTCCCAGCAATGTCTAAATGAAGCCATGGTGTCTCTTCGGCAAATTCTCCAACGAAGGTTCCTGCCATAATCGCATGACCCTCACGTCCTGGAGAATTATTTAAGTCTGCAAATTTACTATTTCGAACACGTTGTTTATCACGATCGAAAATTGGTAATCGCCATACTTGTTCATCATTTTCTTTTGATGCCCTAACAAGTTTATCATAAAAAGCATCATTGTTACTCATCACACCCGTTGTCTGATTACCAAGTGCTACAATAATACCACCTGTTAAAGTTGCTACATCAATTAGATAATTAGCTCCTAATGTTTTTGCATATGTAATTCCATCTGCTAAAGCTAGGCGCCCTTCCGCATCTGTATTTAATACTTCAATTGTTTTTCCACTCATTGATGTAATGACATCATCTGGTTTAAATGCCGTATCACTCACCATATTATCCGTTGAAGGAATAACCACCATGACATTTTGTTTCGGTTGAATTTGAGCAATAATTTCCATCGCTCCTAATACGGATGCAGCACCACCCATATCACCTTTCATTCCTACCATGCCATCACGAGGTTTTAAAGAATAGCCACCTGTATCATAGGTAATTCCTTTCCCAACTAACGCAATAACATCTGTCCATTCTTCTTTTCCTTGATACATTAACGCAATCATTTTCGGTGGATTTTTAGAACCTTGGTTAACAGCTAATAATGCGCCCATCCCTAGTTCTTCCATCTCTTCCTTATCTAAAATGACACATTTCAAATTGTAACGATTCCCTAAATCAATTGCATAGTTTGCTAAATCTGTTGCTGTTAATAAATTAGCTGGTCTATTTGTTAATGAACGGGCATTGTTTGTTGCCACTCCATATACATATCCACTCCATAATGAATAAGATAGTTCTTCATTCACAGCAGGAACAATCGCCACTACCTTTTCTAAGCTAAAAGGTGCTTCTTTCTTTTGTTTATAATGCTCTAATTCATAATTTGCTAATATAAATCCTTCCCCTAATAAATGGGCAGACTCAAATAATGAAACATCGCCTTGTAAAAAAGATTCTAGCAAAATCGATACATTTGCACTTTTATCTTCTTTTAATCGTTTCATTACCGTTCCAAATACAATACGTAACGTATGTTTTGTGTATGTTTCCTTCTTCCCTAATCCAACAAAATAAACACGTTTCACCTCTTCGTTAAAGGTATGAATCTTTGTGATTTTATTTCGTTTTGTAGAAACATCCCCATCTGCTACTAATGTATGTACATGATTTCCTAACCAATTTTTTGCGACTGCTGTCACACCCGTAAAATCTTCGTTGTCAAAAATTCCGATTACAATTGATGGTTGATACGCGCTGCGCTCGTTATATTGTTTTAATTCAAACATATCATCAATCCCTCCTCTTTCTCTATTATAGAAGAAAAAGAATGCTGTCTCTATGATAAAATAAATTTTCTGTAAATGAAGCAATTGGAGAGTATTGAATGTATATTAATAAAAAAGTGCATCTCATAAATAGAGAAATATAATACCAATAAAATAAATAACAATAAAAAGGACTCCCTAGTATAATAAGAGAGCCTTCTGCTGCTTATTTCTTTTCTTTCTTGGAACGAAATACTTGAAGTGCTTGTTCATTATTTAATGCATTTATTTCTGCTTCCGTTAATCTACCATTACCTTCTTTTACAATATATACTTTTACCGTCTGTTTTCCCCAATCGTTATAAACATCCTCCACCGTATTAAAATACAAATCAATTCGATTTCCTTTAATTGCACCACCTTTGTCAGCTACAATACCAAAGCCATAACCCGGTACAAACAAAATTGTGCCAATTGGAAAAATTGTTAAATCCGCTGCAATTGTAGAATAATAATCTCTTCTCACCTTTACACCCGAATATGTAATTCCATATTCCGGATGATCCACTGACTTCCCTGTCGACTCAACGCCAGCCGTATAACCCGTTGCAACAACAAATTCTGATGGATACTCACTAAAATCCATTTTCTTTTCAAGTGATTCATACCATTTTCCTTGAACTTCAATTTCTTCGATTTCTTTCACTTCATTATTTTGATAGTAAGAATAGAGTTCTGTTACGGACATATTCGTAAAAAATTGAACGGTACAAACCATTGCCCACAAAAATAAAAAACTCATCCCTATTAGAATGATTCCTTGTTTTATCTTATTCATTCTTAATTTAACACCCCTCTATAAGGAGTGTTCCCACAAAAAATAAAAAAAAACCGCATAAGCGATTTTTTAAAACATTTGATACCCATTTTTTCGTAAAATTTTAATTCCAAATCCGGATAAAATTGCGCCAACAAATCCTGTCAAACAAATAGCAATATCTGCCGTACTTAACGATGTTAAAATCGTTCCTACTTGAGAAAAAGCAGCACCTGGATCTGAAAAATAATCGCTAATTTTCATTTGGTCTGTAATCATAATAAAAACAACTGGATAAATAATTGCCATAATCCACGTCATTCTTAATAACATATTTAACAAAAAACCAATCCCAAAAAATAGAACAAAAAACAATACCATTGATAATAATAAAACTGGTATACTCAAGCCATTCCCCTCCTAACCCCTATACCCTTATAGTAAGAAAATAAAAAATTTGTGTCAAATAAGATAAACCGATGGAGATCCAAATTTGTATAACGTACATAGTAAGTTATACAAATTTGGATTCTTCTGGCAGGTGTTGGAGCACGAGCAACAACAAGTCCGCACTTAGACTTTTTT
>JBJEFI010000004.1:3384-22145 GCA_051873875.1 Bacillaceae bacterium
GAAGACAGCCGGAGGTTAGACAAAGATAAACTGTAGGCAGTATTTTTTATATCTCGCAGTGTAAACAAGAGATATAAAGAATAGGGCTCCGAAGGTTTAACAATAAGAAAAACAAAGACGCTCTTTTTTATCTTTCCTAGTAAAAATACGGAATATAAAAAAGACTATCTTAAAAAGATAGCCTTTTTGTGAAATGTAGCACATATTAGAACATTTTTAATTTCCCTTTTTTCAATACAAGTAACGGACCGCCTAATAAGAATAAGTAACGGTTATCAATTAATTTTTTCATGAAAGAAGCTTTTTTGCCAATTAGCTTTTTACCAAAGACAACTCCAATTGCATCATCGTGACCTAGTGAGCATACAGTTCCCTTAATATCTGGTTTAAATGCTTCCATGTCCCCTTTACCACGAACAAGTACTGTTAAGTTATGTGAACATGTAAATGCTTCTTGAATGGCAATTTGCGCTGTTGGCGGGAATGGACGATTGTTTGCTGGATCAATGATTAAAGCTGTATCTCCAACAACGAAAATGTCTTCTTGCCCTGGTATACGTAAGTATTCATCTACTTTAATGCGTCCACGTGGTGCTTCAAATCCAGCTTTCTCAACGATTGAGCTTCCACGAACACCTGCAGCCCATACAACTGTAGCAGATTTAATAAATTCTGTTTCTTCCCCTTTAGCTACATAAATGCCGTCTTCTGTACATTCTTTAATCGCTGTACCAATACGGAATTCTACGCCTTTTTTCTGTAATGTGTTTACTGCATAATTCACTAATTCTGAATCAAAACCAGGTAGTACCATTGGTGCAGCTTCCACACAGATTATGCGCACTTTTTCACGTTCAATATCATACTCATGGCATAATTGAGGTACACGGTTTGCTACCTCTGCAACGAATTCAATTCCAGTGAAACCAGCGCCACCGACAACAATTGTTAATAACTCATCACGTTTTTCCTCTGTATTATTGTAAAGAGAAAACATATATTCAATGTGTTCACGAATACGACGAGCAGCATTAATATTAGCAATTGAAAAAGCATGCTCTTTTAATCCTTTAATGCCAAATGTTTCTGATTCAAAACCTAAACCTACTACTAAATAGTCATAATCTAGTTCACCATCTTTAGTTTGTACTTTTTTCTGAACTGGATCAATATTTTCTACTGTTGTTTGTAAAAATTTCACTTTATTACAATCAATTACTTCACTAATTTGAATACGAGTACGGTCATGATGCAATGTACCAGCTGCATTTTCATGTAACCATGTTGACTGGTAATGATAGTCATTTTTGTTTACTAACGTGATATCTGCTTCGTTTACACCTAATGTTTTTTGTAAACGGGCTGCTGTCATAATTCCCCCATATCCAGCACCTAGTATTAAAATTTTTGGCTTGTTCACTTCCCCAACCACCTTTTGCATAATAGTAATAATTTAGAATTTTTAAAATTAATTTAAAATTGTTCTAAATTTGTCACAAAAAATTTAAATATCTACTTCAAATCATATGCTAATTCTGCTTATTTTTCAACAATTAACTTTTTTTAAATAAAAATAAATTATTAAAACATTGAATATCTTCATTAAAGTATTTTCATTTAAAATATGTTATGATTTTTTAAGAAAGTTGCCATTATACAAGGGGGTAAAAAATCATAATGGAAAATCAAAAAACATATGATATTACAATTATTGGTGGAGGGCCTACAGGTTTATTCACGGCATTTTATGGAGGAATGAGACAAGCATCAGTAAAAATTATTGAAAGCTTACCTCAATTAGGCGGACAACTATCTGCACTTTATCCAGAAAAATTCATCTATGATGTCGCTGGCTTTCCAAAAGTTCGGGCACAAGAACTAATTAACAATTTAAAAGAACAAATGAGTAAATTTCAACCTACTGTTTGTTTAGAACAATCTGTTGAAACTGTAGAAAAACTTGAAAACGGTATCTTTAAACTTGTGACAGATAAAGAGATACATTATTCCAAATCAATTATTATCACAGCTGGGAATGGTGCTTTCCAACCTAGAAAATTAGAAATCCCAGATACAGAGAAATTTGAATATACAAATTTACACTACTTTGTAGATGATATGAATAAATTTGCTGGTAAAAATGTTGTTGTATTTGGTGGTGGGGATTCTGCTGTAGACTGGACAATGATGTTGGAGCCAATTGCGAAAAGCGTCACAATCATTCACCGACGCGATAAGTTCCGTGCCCATGAGCATAGCGTAGAAAACTTAGTGAATTCTAATGCAATCGTCAAAACACCTCACGTACCTGTTGAAGTAGTAGGTGAAGATCGTATTACACAAGTTGTTATTCAACATGCTAAGACAGAGGAAAAAGAAATATTAGATGTAGATGATGTGATCGTAAACTACGGCTTTGTTTCTTCATTAGGACCAATTAAAACATGGGGGTTAGAAATTGAGAAAAACTCCATCATTGTTAACTCAAAAATGGAAACAAATATCCCAGGTATTTATGCTGCTGGAGACATTTGTACGTATGAAGGCAAAGTAAAATTAATTGCTTGTGGCTTTGGTGAAGCACCAACAGCAGTTAACAATGCAAAAGCATACTTCGATCCAAAAGCGAAAGTACAACCATTGCATAGTTCTAGTATGTTTTAATTTAGAAAAATCGTAGGCGGTCTTTTCAGTATTACGTAGCAAAGCAAGTAATACTGAAAAGAGTACTCCGGAGATTAGACAATTAAATATTGCCTAAACTCATACTATCTAATATACAAAAAAAGCAGGATAATGATATCCTGCTTTTTCTATTTTCGATTTATTTAACATTCATAAACCATTTTTAAAAATTCATATGTACTCTCATTTGTCTCTTGCATAAACATATTGACTTCTTTAAATCCAATCCTTTTATATACGTTTATTGCTCTTTGATTAAAAGTTGCAACAGACAAGGTTATTTTTTCTGGTGTATATGTTGCTTTTATAAAATCCATACTTGCCTTTAGAAAATTTATTCCATTTCCTTTACCAGTCAAATCTGGTTTCATTCCTAAACCGATATCAATTAAAGTATCCGTTATTTTATTAATGCTTAAAAATCCAATTACTTCATTATTTTTCATAACAGCAAACATCGTATTGCCTCGTTTTTCAACGTCTAAAAATGCTTCTAAATCTTCTTGATCGGCTTCCATATCATAAAAAGCATACTCATCTTCATAGTGCCAATGATATGCAATTTGTTCAGCTTGTTGTTGTGTCATCACTTCAAACTTATATTTCATAAAAATCCCCTCTCATTTTCATTAGCACTATATTTACTATTCACTACTCCCATTCCACAACAAAATCATACTTTCATTTTAGCATAACGAATCAATTCCTTTATTGAAGAAAATCATTGCATCAATAAAAAAGCCCAACTCACCTATGAATTGGACTATTTACTCATTTATTATTTAATTTCTATTAACACTCTTCTGGCGTACCAGCATTTTTCGCTGTACGGAAAGATGAACCGCAACCACATGTTGCAATAGCATTTGGATTGTCGATTGTGAACCCACCACCTAGCATAGATGCTTTGTAATCAACAACAACACCATTTAAAATTGGTAAGCTTTCTTTATCTACTAATACGCGAACATCGTCAAATAAAAATTCAACATCAGTTTCTTGCTTTTCTTCTTCAAAGCCTAAGCCATATGATAAGCCACTACAGCCACCACCGTGAACTGCTACACGAAGGAATAAGTCTTCATTCCCTGCGTCTTTCTTCATTTCCTTTACTTGTAAAACAGCTTGTTCTGTTACTTCTATTTTCATTTCCTTCATTAATAGTCACCTCATTAATAATAATATGTTCCATCACAAATAATTGTTGCTGGTCCTCTCATAATCACATGTCCTTCATTGGTCCATGTAATAAACAAGTTGCCACCTGCCAAATGAACCGTTATTTCATCACCACGTTGTAACTTGTCATTCACTGTAGCTGCAACAACAGCTGCACATGCCCCAGTTCCACAAGCTTGGGTAACACCAGAGCCTCTTTCCCAAACTCGAAAATGGAGTGCATGATCATTTATCACTTGAATGAACTCTGTATTTACACCTTCTAGAAACCATTCATGGTGCTCCATAATTGGACCTAGTGTTGTTAATGGTGCTTCCTCTATATCTTCTATTATAAACACTGTATGGGGATTTCCCATCGATAAGCTCGTACATTCATATCTTTTTTCTTCAAAAACAATGATTTCTTTTGCAATTTCGTCTTTTTCTTCGCCAATCATTGGAATCTCTTTGCGAGAAAAACGAGGCTCTCCCATGTTAATCGCAATGTCTGTTACTTCTCCATTATCGTTAACAAATACCTGTGCCAATACAATACCTGATAACGTTTCAATTGTAAAGGTTGTTCCTTCTACTAATTTATGCTCATATGCGTACTTTGCAACACATCGCAATCCATTGCCACAGCTCTTTCCTTCCGAACCATCTAAATTAAAAATTCGCATTTTAACTGGCGCAACATCAGATGGGCAAATCAAAATCATTCCATCTGAACCAATTCCCGTATTTCGATTCGATACAGCTATTGCCAATTCCTTTAATTGCTCTTCTTCTAAATGTTCTTCAAACAAATTGACATATACATACGTATTCCCTAATCCATGCATTTTTGTAAATCGAAAAGATTTCTCCATACGTTCCCCCACTAGAAAAAAATTTTTTCTTCTTTTACGTATATTATAGCAATAATTTGTTCATAATGAGAATATCCCCCGTTTCTCATTTTATAGATGAAAAGGTAACCCCCCTTTTCACCACTTGCACCTTACTTTTAAGGTGCTTTTTTTGTTTTATGTACAAAAAAACCGCTTAAATAAATCAAACGGTTTTATTTCTTTTCACTATTTTAAAACATTGGATTTTCTTCTAAGAAAAGATAAATATTTTCAACTAATTCATCCGGTGTATTTCCAGTTACTACTTCTCCATTTACTAGCGCAAACAAATGCTCGTTACAAATACCACAGTAACCTAAACAACCATATTCAATAACATCCAAATCTGGATCTTTCTCTAATATCTCCAAAGCGCGTTGACTACCGCTTGCTAAATTACTGACACAAAATTCAATTACTGGTTGAATCATCGCTGCCTCCTCCTACCTATACGCCACCTTTTACTACCATTATTCAAAAAAAACGTCACAATGTAAAGCGAACCGTTTCGTTTAAATTTGTGAATGTCACAAAAATTTCATATAATTTTCATTGAGAGAAACTTTTATTGGGGATGAAAAAAATGAAAAAATTACTTATTCTTGGGGGCGGGTACGGTGGCATGCGTATTTTACAAAGACTCCTTCCACAAAACCTTCCAGCTGATGTGGAAATTACCCTTGTCGACCGTAATCCATATCATTGTTTTAAAACAGAATATTATGCGCTCGTAGCAGGAACTGTTTCAGACATACATATTCGCACAGCTTTTCCTGAGCATGAACGATTAACGTTTGTATCTGGAGAAATAGACAACATTAATCTTGATGAAAAAGTTGTTTTCTTAAAAGATGGAAAATCATTACCATACACAGATTTGATAATTGGATTAGGGTGCGAAGATAAATACCATGGTGTACCTGGGGCAAAAGAATACACCTTTAGCTTACAAACAATTGAAAAAGCAAGACGTGCCTATGAAGCAATTAATAGCCTTCCATATAATAGCCGAGTTGCCATTGTTGGAGCTGGTTTAAGTGGCGTTGAAGTAGCTAGTGAACTACGTGAAAGCCGCAAAGATTTAGATATTTTACTATTTGACAGAGGAGCCCGTATTCTTTCTATGTTTCCAGAACGATTAAGTGAATATGTAGAAAATTGGTTCCTTAAAAACAACATTGTAATCGTTCGCCATTCAAATATAACAAAGGTAGAACCTTCATTATTATATAACCACGATGAAGCTATTTCTTGTGATGCAATTATTTGGACAGCAGGTATCCAGCCAAGTGAAATCGTTCAACAACTTTCTGTAACAAAAGATAACCAAGGTCGAGTGGAAGTCACACCTTATTACAACATTCCAGATAATGACCATGTCTATGTAGTTGGCGATTGTGTTAGTTCTCCTTTCTCGCCATCGGCTCAACTAGCGGAAGCACAAGGTGAACAGATTGCTACTGTCCTCTTAAAACGTTGGAACAATGAGGATCTCCCAGAATCGTTACCAACTATTAAATTAAAAGGGATACTTGGTTCACTTGGAAAAAAACATGGCTTTGGTGTTGTAGCAGATACACCTCTTCTTGGTCGTGTTCCTCGTCTTTTAAAATCTGGACTATTATGGATTTCTAAATTCAACTAATGAAATACTTCAAAAAACCGTTGTCGTTAAAAAGACAAACGGTTTTCTTTTTTAATCATTTTTTCTTTTATGTCCTATACTAATCATCTTTGTAACAATAAGCAAGTACATACCTAACGTTCGATTTTTGCGAAACACTAACTATTTTCCTACCCATGTTGCCCATATTTTTCTTTAAAATGTCGCAATCCACTAAAGCTATACATATAACGAATGTTATTAAAAACATTTGCAGCAATTCGCTCCAATAAAAAGGATTATTCTTCTAATCCGACGTTTGAGAGTGGCGTCATCCTCATATCAAAGAATGTATATCCCCGCTCTTGCGCCCATTTAAATAAATGAATAACCATAGTATCCATAATGCCAGAAGGTGGATCTTCTATATAACGCATTAAATCAATGGAAAGACAGCCTTGCTGATATATTGGCATCATCGTCATAAAAGAAACAATGTTACCATTTTTATCTCGAAGAATAGCTACATCAGAACGATTAATATACGCTTCATCAAAATAGCCTACAGAGAATCCTTTTTCTCGTTTTTTCCTAACCATTTATCGGATACCATCTTTAGCTCTTGAATTATATCCTTTTCAAAAGGATGATGTAACATTTCAAATACATATCACTCTCGATTAAATCGGTTAACGGTCGCTCGTAGGCTTACTTTCTTTTTCCAGATATTGTGAAGTTATCTAATGAAACAATCGCTTCTTCTCCCAGCTTAAAATAGTTGTATCCATAGTCATGATATAAATACATATATTTTTGATTGATTTGATAAAATAATAGCAAATAACCATACCGATTAGCATGACACATAAATTCTCGTAAGACAATTCGAAACGAATTTTCATCGCCAATTGGATCTCCTAATACAATTACACGCTTTCCTTTTACAGCAAACTGTAAAAGAGCTCGTCCATCGCTAGATAAGAAGAGGCGTTTATCACCTAAAAAAGCTAAATGACTTAAGGCATTCCCTCCATATGTAGTCAAAAATTTATTTAACTTTTTTTCATCCATTTTTTCGCCAATATGAAAGGGATATAATTTATCAAATATGATTAGTCCTATCAAGACTAGTATAGGAACAACAATTAAGGCGAAAAGGGTTGTTTGGGTTACTTCGGTAGCTGTTCGAATAGTGTATGGGCCTTTTGTAGCAACAGATGTTATCCCAGCGCCTGCTATGTAGTAGCAACCTATTAAAATCAATGTGACAATTAATCCACGCATATAATTAAATAAGGTTAGTACGATACTTTCTCTTTTAAATTGATGCCGAACAAAAACCAACATACATAATACAACACCACAAATAATAGCTTCTTTGTAATCAAGGGCTTTTACAAGATGCAAAATGATACTTGCACATAAGGTGGGGAAAACAAAAAAATAAGAGCGTTTCGTTCGATAATAAATCCCACGAATATTTAAAATTAAAATGATTCCACAAACAAATGTCAGATGATAAAACAAATTCATCAGATCATGAGGAATAATTGTATCAAATAAGCCCTGTCGCAAAGGAGGTGCCCAAACAGCTAAAATTGTTACCCATCCTGTATAGCCAATTAAAACAGCCAGTGCCCAACGACCAGATTTAGATAAAAATTCTCGATAAACAGCCCAGATAACCCTTGTCGCTTCAATTACCGGACCAATAATCGGTTTATCTTCCATCCACTTTAACGTTGGACCTCCAAATTCAAATACGCTTAATACTAATGCAATCCCAAAAGGAATAAAATAATAAACAAGACGGTATAGTAACAAAATAGAGAGAATATGCTCTTCACTATAACCGAAAAAACTCATGCCAAGTAAATAAGCTAAATCAAAAGAACCAAGACCGCCAGGAACAAAGCTAATAAATCCAGCTATTGCTGATAATGTGAATACACCCATTGCTACTAAAAAAGGCACATGGATTTCGAATTGCCATAATAATAAATACAACACGAAAGCAGCACTAAGCCATTCACCAATCGAAATAACTGTAAAAATAGTTGTTACTCGATAATTCCCTAATTTTGTTTTCATACTGGGAGTAAAAGCACGTTTGTTTTTTAGACCAATAAAGTAGTTGAAGATAATATATGTAGGCAAGATGCAGGAAAAGATAATCAAAATAGGTAACAACCATACTTTTTCATAAATCAATGGTCCAACTTTGAAAATATGTATCAACACACAAATGGAGAAAAAAGATAATCCGTTAGCAACGGCTGTCGTCATCCAAGCAATGCCTTTTACTAACATCTTTGTATCTTTTGTATATTCTCGATACAACATTGTACGTAGCCCGGCGCCTGCTATTCCACCAAACCCTAAGACACCGTTAAACGCATTTGCAATAAATCCAATCTGAAATACCTTTCTTTTTCGAACAGGCAAGTGCAAGGATTTCGTTAGTGCAATGTCATAAAGAGACATAATAGAAACCGCTAACAATCCAAGGCTAATGAAAAACAAAAATTGCATAGGAGTCAATTCATGTAGAACTTGTATCGATTTTTTTAATGACACATCATTTAATTCTGCTTTCGCTCGATATAGCACATATAGCATTACAGTTATGGGAAGGATTATTTTTCCGTATTTTAGTAAAATCCGATATTTAATTATGATTATTCCCTCCTTTCCAAATTAATTCCATTTTTCTATTATAATACAAGGAATGATGGAAAAAAAGGGCAGCCAAATTGGCTGCTACAAAAGCTTATCAACTGCATTCGTTACTTGGCGAAGCTGAATAATACCTTCTCCTACAATTTCATCATTTACAGTTACAAGTGGATAAAACAAGTCGTTTTCCATAATGTCCTGAATAACAATTATATGTTTTTCTTCTTGCTGTGACATATCAATATCAATGTATTGAAAAGAAAGCCATTCTTCTTTATATTTTCGCTTTAATGCCGCTTGTAGCCATTCGTATGTTTCTATTGATGATGGTGCTCCTACACAACTAGCACATTGTACTTGTGCCCCATACACAACAATCGAAATTTGTTTCATTCTTCCCATCCTTTTCCTACATCTTTTTTTGAAAAAAACGTACCCTATTTATGTAATGTTTCTTTTGCTGTCTAACTAAATAAAAATTTTCGTTTCAAACATATTGAAATGTTCATTAGAAAAGAGAAGCATCCATTTAAGTACCTAACAATGAGAGAACAAACACTCCCTCATACATGGTTTACTTTATTACAACATACATTTCAAAAAAAAAGAATTCATACGCCTTTTTTTGAACAACTGAATAGATTTTTTCCAATGTCCCCCTTATAATGTAGTAGTGAAAGGAGTTGATTTTACATGGAAAACAACGAAATGTTTGAATCAGTTGAAGAAGTATTAGATAAATTACGCCCATTCTTATTACGTGATGGTGGCGATGTAGAATTAGTAGATATCGAAGATGGAATCGTAAAATTACGTTTAATGGGTGCTTGTGGTAGCTGCCCAAGCTCAACAATTACATTAAAAGCAGGTATTGAGCGTGCATTATTAGAAGAAGTACCTGGTGTAATCGAAGTAGAACAAGTTTTCTAATTTAAAACTGCAGACGATTTTTTCACTTTCAGTCGAAAGTTAGATAACTGTATAATGCTGAAATGCTATTTATGTTAATCTCAGCTCACATGAAACCATCCTTGCCTTTTAAAGGCAGGATGGTTTTTTCTTTTAACTAAGCCATTCTATATCACGAATACCGACCTTTCTCGTCGGCAGCTTAATAAGAGAATAAAATCGTTTTAAAAAATCTTCATATGCTGGTAATAAATCAATGCACGCTTTTAAATCTTTTTCGTATTTATTTCGTCCACTAGCACCACTACCGTAGTAACCTTCGATTGCTTCAAAGTATGGAAGTGGAAATAACAATCTGCCATAAATAAGGCGCCATGAAAAAGATGATAAAGGTGTTATCTTTTCATATTCATTTAAAAATTCCAGAATAACTTCTTCTCTTCTTTCTTTTCGATGGTAAAATTCATACCGAATAAATTCAGCAATATCTCTACTTGGATGATCGTATACCCATTCAATCGGCATTTTCATTCGATACTCATTATCCCATTGTTGACGCGTAAAATGGTTATAACAAACGGTTCCTGCATCAAAGAGTTTTGGTTCATCATCCATTTCTGTATCAACAACGTATTGAACGGCATTTTCTGTTAATGCTAAATAATATGGAAATGTATCAACAAAATCACGATCAACACCACTTTCTGGATGTGTCATAACTTTCTCACGCCAAAACTTCTCTAGTTGTTCTAACCGGCTTACCCATAATTCCTTCCATTGCCCAATCCGATTAATATTCTCTATTCTTTCGGTGTAATACTTCCCTTGAAAGTGAAATTGAGCTAACTCTTGCCCCATTGGCAGTACTTCTCGCGGCGTCGAGCGATTATATTTTAATAACACACAATCCTTACCATTGATTTTTGACACATAATACCCATACATATTTTCCACAAACTCACCTACTGTCGTATCCCCACATTGATTATAAAAGTCAGTAAGGTTTTTAATCTCAAGCAATTCATCTTCTTTTAATTCTCTAATTGGCACTAATACGTAAATTTTATTACGAAGTAAGAAACTTTGATATTTTCCCCATTGGTGTAATTCCCCTGCATGTAGACCATAATAATCATAAATGGCTCGCATCAACATCGTCTTCCCCCCTAAAAAAGAATCATTTTCATATTACTTTATAAAAAAATATTTTATTTCGTACAAAAAGAGTTATTATAAATATATACATATACTACATAAGTTAGTAATACACTCTTAAAGAATTAGGTGAGAAAAAGATGGATCAAAACAAAGGAAATGCAGTAGAAAAACGCGCATTACAGCTATTAGAAGAACGAGGAGTTACAGTAGGGGACATTGCGAAATTAGTTTACCACCTGCAAGAAAAATACCACGAAAATTTATCTATGCAAGAATGTGAATATAACGTTGTTCGTGTACTTGCTAAGCGAGAAGTACAAAATGCCATCATTACTGGTATTGAATTAGATATACTTGCAGAGAAAGAATTAATCTCAGAACCACTTCTTACAATGTTAAAAGAAGACGAAGGATTATACGGAATTGACGAAGTTGTTGCCTTATCGATTGTAAACGTCTATGGTTCAATAGGGTTTACAAACTTCGGTTATATTGATAAACAAAAACCAGGCATTTTAGAAAAATTAAACACAAAAGTACCTGGTGTTTGTAATACATTTTTAGATGATATTGTTGGAGCAATTGCTGCGGCCGCTTCAAGCCGTTTAGCACACCGCGCTGCTCATGTAGAATAAAGTGAAACTTCCATCATTAGGATTTTTCTTTTCTCTCCCACTGATGGTTAGTTGAACCAATCGGGTTCATACTGCCTCTTTGGTTTCGCTAAGTTTTGAAAAGCGTGTCTTAGTGGCAGTCAGAACGGGATAAAGTAAGAAAGGAGCGTAAAAAAATTTACGCTCCTTTTCTTATTTTTGTTTAGTTAATGTATCGCCTGTAATAATTTCAAACAGTATCGCTGATTGTTCTTTTGTTAATTGAGCGTACTGATTTTCATCTTGAATTATTTGTAATTTATCTTTAGTTGGACTAACCCACACCCTATATAATACCGATTTCACTGCAGTGTCTTGATTTTTAACTTGGAAAGTAAATTGATAGTCAGGAGGATGAGATATACTTATATTAGCAGTTTCCCAATCAATTTCGTTAAGTAACTCTTTTGCTTTTTGGATTTTCTTGTCATTTTTAATTTTTCGAAAATCTTCAAATTGATTATTAGCCTCACTAAATTTTTTAACCTCAATTCGTTGTTTTTCGTTTCCGCTTCCAATTGAACAACCTGTTACTAAGATTAAAAAAATCGCAACAAGAGCAAGTAATATTTTTTGCAACTTCAACGCTCCTTCTACCGTTTTACTTCTTCTCAAAAGACTGCTTTCTCAAATAATAAAAAATCATAACTAACGAATACTCATCTTCAGCTAGTTTTATCTTTATAATCTTCTTTTTCCTAACCTTTTATCAAGAAGAGAAATAGCCGTATAAATTGGATTATTAGATAAAAGTATCTCTTCAAAGGGTGTATTAATATAATTACCAATATTCCTCGTAATATGACTTGTTTCATGTATGCCTAGTTTTATGATTTCTTCTACTTCTTTTGTTTCTATTTGTAAACGATAAAAATCTTCATGATATCCAAGGCTAATTGCATGGGTTGTAAGTAATTCAGAGTCTATCTTCTTTCCATCTAATGTGATCCATGCTTCTCCATAATCGTCAGAAGCATCGCGATAACTTGTACAGTGAACATCAATTCTTTTCCTTAATTTAGGCCTTATAAGTTCCTACCTTAATTTTGACCACATCAATATGGGATATTCCATATCTCCTTTTATTTAAACTCCAAAAACTCAATTCGATTTCCAAAAGGATCATCAACAAAAAATCTTATCCGTCCAGCAATAGGAGCATCTTCTTTTACTTCAATCTTTAAGGTGTTTAATTTTTCTCTCAGTTGTTCAAGATTGCTTACCGTAAAACCAGGATGAGCTTTTTTGGCTGGTACAAAGTTTTCTTGGACGCCAATATGTACTTCTTGATTGCCGCATTGAAACCAACAACCACCTCGACCTTGTAAATCAGTCGGTTTCTCAATTTCTTTCATTCCTAAAACTTCTCCATAAAAATACCTTGCTTCTACCTCGCATCCTTTTGGTGCAGCAAGTTGTACATGGTCAATACCTACAAATTGAAAACTCATCAAACCACTCCCCTTTTTCTCTTCAAACTACATTATACAGAATATTCAATTAACTAAAAATAAAAAACTCCCACTTATGGGAGCTCTACATCATTATTTTTCTATCCATTCACGTAAATGATTTACGATATGTGTTGGTTGTTGCTCATAACTTTCTAAATGATGTGATTGTGTCACACCTGTATATACTAATAATGTGTCGATACCAGCATTCATTCCAGCCATAATATCTGTATCATAGTTATCGCCAACCATTAATGTTTCTTCTTTTGTTGTACCAAGCACTTTTAATGCTTGTTCCATAATGATTTCTTCTGGCTTGCCAATAAAGATTGGTTTCACGCCTGTCGATACAGCAATAACAGATGTTAGCGAACCGTTTCCAGGAAGTAAACCGCGCTCTGTTGGAATGGCAATATCACCATTTGTTGAAATAAATGTTGCACCTTTACGAACCGCTAAACATGCTTTTGTTAGCTTTTCATACGTAATATCGCGGTCAAGACCGATAACAACATAATCAGGGTTTTCATCGTCAAATTCAAAGCCACGCTCTACTAACGCAGAATGAAGTCCTTCTTCCCCAATCATATATACTTTTGCATCTGGCTTTTCATCATAAATATAATTTGCTGTTGCCATCCCTGTTGTAAAAACTGTTTCAGGGGTTGCAAGAATATCAAAACTAATTAGCTTGTCTGCTACTTGGTCTGGCTTACGAGATGAATTATTCGTCACGAATAAATATGGAATATTTTTTTCTGCTAACGCTTTAATAAAATCGCTCGCTTCTTCAATTTGTTCCTCACCACGATACATTGTGCCATCTAAATCAATTAAATAACCTTTATATTTGTTCACCGTTGTCATCCTCTCGTTGATGCTTAAGGCATGAACGCAGAAATAGGACCTAATTCATTTTCTAAGTACGTACGAACTGACGATGGAAAAGCCGCAATAGCTTCATCGTTTTCTCTAAATATAGCTAAGCATTTTTTCGTATCACATGTTGCATACTGTTGAATAAGTTCCTTACGCAATCCAATTACCTGTTTTACATTTTCTCCAACCTTGTTTGATAGTACCCTCTCATCTACTAAAATGTCAATAATATCTTCATAGCTACCTGGATCACGCATAATAAATCCATCAATAATGCTATTTCCTACATCTAATATCCCCTCAATAATCGTACTTGCGCATCGCTCAAATGCCAATGTTTCTACTTCATTCATCGACTCGTTAAATCCTTTATAAATCCCCATCACTTTTTCCATATACTGTAATGTTTTTTCGATTTCATTTCGATTAATAAAATACACAGTCCCTCATCTCCCTTTTCTATGTTCCACTATTATTTTACAATATATTCTGCCATTTGCGCTATGATTGCTATAACTAAAAAAATGTTGTTTTATGTTCTATATTTCCATCTATTCCAACATATTAGTATGACGTATTCGAAAAATCGACACATAAAAGTTTTCCCTTTTGTTATTTATTTGTTATATTAGTTAACAGACATGATTGTATTGGAGGAATTATTATGGATCGCGAATTAGCTATGGAAATCGTTCGAGTGACAGAAGCTGCTGCACTTGCTTCCTCACAATGGACAGGACGTGGAAAGAAAAATGAGGCTGATGGTGCCGCTACAACTGCAATGCGCCAAATGCTAGACTCTATTAATATGAACGGAACAGTTGTAATTGGTGAAGGAGAACTTGACGAAGCACCAATGTTATATATCGGTGAAAAATTAGGAAATGGAAATGGACCAGAAGTGGATATTGCTGTTGATCCACTTGAGGGAACAACAATCGTTGCAAAAGGACACGCCAATGCAATGACAGTTATTGCCATTGCTGACAAAGGCCATTTCCTTCATGCACCAGATATGTATATGGAAAAAATCGCAGTCGGAAAAGAAGCTGCGGGCTTAATTAATATTGATGATCCAATTGAAAAGACAATTGAAATCGTTGCAAAAGCAAACAACAAGCGCATTCAAGATTGTACGGTTATTATTCAAGAACGTCCACGTCACGATGAATTAGTAGAACGTATTCGTGCATGTGGCGCACGTGTTACTTTCTTTGGTGATGGGGATGTTAGTGCCATCATCGCAACGGCATTACCACAAACGGGTATCGATTTATTCGTTGGTATTGGTGGAGCACCAGAAGGCGTTATTTCAGCTGCTGCTATTAAATGTTTAGGTGGCGATATGCAAGCACGATTAGTTCCTCAAAACAAAGAAGAAGAAGAGCGTTGTCGTCAAATGGGATTAGAAAATCCAACACAAGTATTAAAATTAGAAGATTTATGCTCTGGTGAAGATGCAGTATTTGCTGCTACAGGCGTAACATCAGGAGAATTATTACAAGGTGTTACATTCTTAGGTGGAGACGTAGCGGAAACACATTCAATCGTTATGCGTGGAAAAACAAAGACAGTTCGTTTTATCCGTGCATTACACCACATGGATAACAAACCACATTTACGTGAACAATAATTTTTTAAGGTATCTCTGTTTTAGAGATACCTTTTTTGTAGTTACTATATTACTAGCGTCTTTCTAGCAAAATACAGTACAATAAAGTGACACTTCCATTAGTAGGAATACTGATGGTTAGTTGAACCAATCGAGGTCTTAGTGCCAGTTCGAACGGGATAACGTACATAATCAAAAGGGGGAGAAACGATGGAAGAACAATTCTTTTTATACGATGACACGGTCATGACTAAAACAAGATTCGTTAGCTTTATGGGAGAAAGCCAACGATATGATTTAGCAATTATTTTTTCAGACCGCTATTACGGAAAAATAGTAGTATTAGATATACAAAAAAATCGCTTTGCTATTATTGGCCACGATGATTTAGAAGAGCCAGGCTATATTGCATATGCCTTTGATTTAAATGAACAGGAAGAAGAAGAATTAAAACACTTTCTTCAGCAACTAGTTTAATATTAAAAAATATATGATTCAAGCCTCTTAAAAAGACGATATCAACTAACTGATATCGTCTTTTTGCCTATTTTAAAATTAACTTAACCTTATCTCATCGTTTTCTTCATTATTTTTTGCCATAATGGTTTTGCTTGTTTCCAACTATTAATAGAATCTTTTTCACCATATATATATTGTTCGTAGTAGTCAGTAAGCTCACTCATCTCTCTCGTGCCATACATCAAGTCTACTTCTTTGGCAAATTCCCGTAAAGTCACTTCTTTTTGTCTATTAAAACCACAACGCTTTAATTGCTTTAATAAAACTTCATAGGCTTTTTCTAGGGTAGCGTCTGTTGGGACTCTTCTAAAATAAATGAGCCATAGGAATGGTATCCATTTTCTTCGTAACAAAAAGCTAACCATAATAACGGCTAACACAAGCAGGATAATTGGCCACGGTACGTAAGAATTTACTTGTTTTTTAGCAGTAGATTGTTGCTCAAATAAGTCCTCTTCTTGTTGTCTATTTTGTTGATTGCTAGTTGGACGGTCTTGTTCATTTGGTTCTACTTGAGTTGGTGTTTCTGTCGGTGTTGTAGTTGTTTGTGTCGTGTCTGGATTTGTTTCAAATCGGGCAGCATTCGCAAAGCCTTTTGTTGGCTCAAATGGAACCCATCCTACACCCTGAAAGTACACTTCCACCCAAGCATGGGCATTATTATTCGTAATTTGATAAGTTGTCTTTCCATCTTTCATCCCCATTACTTCCCCAGGTGTATAGCCCTTTACCCATCTAGTCGGAATATCAATGGAGCGTAACATAACTGCCATCGCTGTTGAAAAATGAACACAATAGCCACGCTTTGTTTCAAATAAAAATTGATCAACAAAATCTTGTGCAACTTCAGGATATGGAATATCTGCATTTGCATACAAAAACTGATTCGTTTGAAAATAGCTTTCTATTGCTTTTACTTTATCGTATTGATTTGTTTTATCTTGTGTAAGGGAAATAGCTAAATCACGAATTCGCTCAGGTAAATTAGTAGGTAAAACAGTATATGTGTAAAAAAGATCCATGTCTTCTAGATTATTAGCTGTACGTAGCTGGTCTATATTAAAGACGGGTACTTCATATGTGAATTGATATTTATCCAATTTCGTCGGTTTTCCCTCTCCATCTACGCTCGTTATTCTCGTTGCGTTTTCCGTATAAACGAAAGAAGCTTCTGAATCCTTTGTTTTAATTTGAGCCTGTATAACTGGATTCGGATAAGGGATATACGTATCTCGAATTCTCATTTCAACCATTGCCATCATTGGTGTATTGCCTTTATCCATAAATAAATCTGTTGCTGGAATCGTTGCCCCATTTCCAAATGGAATTGTTCCTGCATCAAATCCGTTTTTTACCCATCCACTCCCTGTATATACATCTTTCGTTTCTATTTTCCAATATTGTTTACTATCTGTTGCTGCTGTGAATACAACAGTGGCATCTCTTTTAAAATCACCACCTAAACGGGAATCATCTTCCCCAAATCCAACCGTTTTGACCACGCCTGAGCCACCATGAAACTTATTAGAAAAGGTTTTTAAAAAGGGAACAGGGTCCGCCCATTGAGGCGCAAACTTAGGTGATAAAAAAGCAATTACACTACATGCTATCACAATCGTAACTAAGGATATAAACCAGCCCATCGCTTGCTTCATTTCCGCTTGTAAATTATTCTTCTCCATTTTACGCTTAAAACTTAGTAATCCTAATAAGACAAATCCCATTACCATTACTCGAATAATCGCCCAGTTTCCATCGTATGGAGAAAATGTATCTAATAATCCAATAAAAAGAATCGTCAAAAACAAAAAGAAGAAAATACGCTGCTTTCTCATCACAAAGTAATAAATGAAAAATGTTACTAGAGAAAGAAGAAAAAATAACAAGATTGTCTGAACTGTATATGGAATTTCAAGCACTTTCAACGCCCATACTAGTTCAATACTTTTGGTGATGTCTTGCCCTAATAAAAGAAACCAATTTATATCTAACAATGCTACTTCTTGAAAATAAAGATAATAAACAGAAAAAAGAATATACAACGTGACAAAACTGATTTTCCAGGCAATTTTTACCCTAAAAAAAGAAAGAACTAATAGTGCACCTGTAAAAATAATAAATACCATCATATTATCGATATTTGTAAGTGCTCGTAGCGGTCTTAACCATTCCAATAGCAATAAATAACAAATGGCATAGGCACCTAATTGCAAAATACGATTTAATTGAATATTTCTCATCCTGCATCACCTACCTGATAAGAGGTTGGTGTAATGTAACGATAGACAATTCCTTGCTTTGCAAAAGGAATATTTTCCTCTCCTTTCGTTCCATCACGTTGCATGACAATAATAGTTACTATATTATTGCCTTTTAATTGATTAATTACCTCCAGTAATTCTGGTGTCACTTTTGCCGTTACAAGAAGAAAATCTGCTTCGTAATAAGGTGTAAATTGCTGTGATTCCCCTTGGCGATATATGTTTTGTGCTTCTTCTTGGACGAGGGTATGTAAAATTTTTTCTTTTTGGATGGAACCTCTCCCAAATAGTGGTGGTT
>JBJEFI010000005.1:0-4069 GCA_051873875.1 Bacillaceae bacterium
TGGAAGATGTGATAATTGTGGTAATGCAAAATTCAAAAGCTCGGTAAAGAATTACGTTTATATTCGTGAATGTGTAAATTGTGGCATGAAAAAGAATATCTAGCCTCGTCTTCGGATGGGGTTTTAATTTATTGTTATAAACATATAGTCTGAAGTATTCAAGTGTGGTAGGTTCTCTACATATTGCAGTAACTTATCGTATTGATCAAAAACAAACGAGATAAGTTCTTTAAAAATCTAATATTCACCCTCTATCTGTTTATATGTATAGACATAACTTGGCTTATCTTGAATCCTTTCTGCCCCAAGATACATTCTTTCGATGTCATCGAGCATTTATTGTAAACTTATATCGTATTGACCGAATTATTTCTAAAAGTGGTGAATCACTTGCTTTAATCATGAACGATCAAGAACATACGGAAATAAGAGTTAGTCAAAGTACAACAAGTAAATTTCGTTCTTTACTTAACTTTTAAATGGCATTTATTTTACCATTTTCAAAGGCGTATAGAATTTAAATGTTACTTAATTACAATGGGATAGTACCGAAATTCTAAATCAATCATTAAAATATATTTGAGGAGACACCTAATATTTATTTGGGTGTCTTTTCATTTCGTGTTTTTTAGAAAATATGGACTTGCAGGGTTGTCCCAGGGTCTTTATCTCATACACTTTAATATGTGCCATTGTTAAAGAGTGTGTTTTTATTTAAAAATATTTTGTTTTTATTTGTGAATAAAACCACCTTTTCTTGCTAATACTGTGAATAGTACTGAAAGGGTGGTTTGGTGAAAAAGAATGAAGCGCTGCATATTGAATCGATTCAATATGTGTATGACAAAGAATTTGAGAAGCAATGGAAAGCTTATTATTTTAGTTTGGTGAGGAAAGAACTATATAAGTTATTGGAGGATGTGTTGCAGCATGAAGAAAACGGTGATATACGTTCGCAGGTCACTAAATGAAATAAAGCAAAAAACATCTATCCCTTATCAGATTAGTGCATGTAAGGAGTATGCCGAAAGACAAGGATGGATTGTACATGAAATATTCAACGAGGGAGAAAAGTCAGCAAGAAGTTCGGAGCTTGAAGAACGAAAAGAATTGTGGCGTTTAATGAAAGAAATCAAAACGGGATTTATTGAACGAATTATTGTATTTAAACGAGATCGTATTTCTAGACGAGTAGATCAATATATGGAGTTTGTTGAATTATTAAGAACGCATAATGTTTCTATGTATTTTGCAGGCGACAATGAGCCGCAAATGTTTGATGGCATTATAGGTGATTTTGTGGAACTTTTATTCGGGGCCATATCAGAGCATGAAGGAAATAATATTACCCAACGATTAATTCAATCTCGAATTGCCAAGGTCAGAGGAGGAGAATGGGGTGGCGGAAGACCACCGAAATTTTATCATATTGAAGAGTTCGAAAAGGATGGCAAACAAGAAAAGAGACTGATGCTATCAGAAGAGAATAAAGAGCAAATTAAGAAAGTCTATGAGTTTGTCAGAGATGGAGATTTTAAAACTGTAAGAGAAGCAAATACTGCTTTGAAAAAAAGGTATGCTACTCATTTTAAAGATGTGAATCTGCTTGTATTTATTCCGAATGAAATCCATAAAGGTTTAGTGACGGCAACCTATGAAGGAGAAGTTGTTAGAAGTGCAGTTGTTAATACAAGATTAAAGGCAGTAGACGAAAAATTATGGGAAGAAGCTAATGAAAAACTAAGGAGAATGGAAGATACGTTTGTTGAAAAGGAAGCAGTGTTGATTAAGCCAAAATTAGAAGGGATTGTGTTATGCCAACATTGTAAGAAACCTCTTGGAGTCAAACGAAGCTACTATATCTGTTTGAATCATGGAACTATGAAAATTAATGTGGAGCATTTAGATGTTGAAATTATGAAATTAGTTCAATCCAGAATCAGTTCACATGTAACAAAACATAAACAAGAAATAAAGGAGTTTTTTATCCAACAGCTGATTGCACCATTAGAGTTAGAATCTAAAAAAAGTGAAATGAACTTACAGATCGCACAAGTAAAACTACAAAGAATGACAAGCAAGTATTTAGAGACCCCCATTCAAAGTAAAAAAGAGGATATGAAGCAATTGCTTAAACCGTATGTAGAAGACTTTAGAGAATGTTTTCGGACGTTAAAATCTACAAAAATGAAATTAGAAGAAAACCGTGAACGTTTGAAACTTTTATTAAATCAGACACTTCCAGTCCCTATAATTCAGTCCCTCTCCAATTACAAGCAAAAGGAGTTATTGGCCTTTTTCATTAATCGAATTGAAGTGAACACGAATTATTTAGTAACGATTAAGTATCGAAATGATATGAAAAATTAAAGAGGAGGAAAATGATTGTCTAAAACGAAAAAAAGTATCGAAGAACGATTGCAAGAGGCTAAAAAAGTTGCAACCTATAAACGTGTATCTCAAGAACAACAAGAATATGCTCGTCAGAATGATGTCATTCAACAGTATTTAAAACATACCCTAGACGATGTTGAAACAATCGATTTTGAAGATAAAATTTCTGCAACCAAAAAATCATTCACTCAAAGGCATGAATTAGGGGAACTTCTAGAAGAAGCCCAGGAGAAAAATATTGATGCGATTATCGTGTCCGACGTGGATCGTCTTTCACGTCAACCGAAAGAGCATGCTGCTCTTCGGAAGTTATTTCAACAGTTAGATATTCCAGTAATTATCGCTTCTAAAAACAAACTCTATACTTCGGATGATATTATCAACAATATGGTTGAAGTTGGTTTAAGTAAATTGGAAACAGATAATATGTCTGTGCGAATAAGAAGTGCTTTAAAAGAAAAGATGAAGAGTGGAAAATGGAGAGGTGGTAGAGTACCATTCGGTTTTAGATTAGAGACAGAGGATGGCGAAAGCAATTTAGTGGCCGTTGATTCAGAATTGAAAATTGTAAAGCAAATCTTTGAATGGTACAGTACCAGCGGAACATTTAATAGTATTGCTAAAAAATTAAATGAAACAGATGGTGACTGTAGTCCTATAGATAAAGAAACAACTAAATGGACAGCAAACAAAGTGAAATATATTGTTACGAATCCGATTTATATGGGAGAGTTAACTTTTCATCGTTTTCCGGCAGCGGGAGGATATACATTTAAGGAGAGAAATGAATGGCAGGAAGTTAAAGGAGCAGCGATTCTTCGTAATCCTCCCATTAACAAGGAACTTTGGGAACGCTGTTGGCATAAATACAATAAAGTGAAGATGAAGGCCCCTAAATATACGAATACATCTTTTTATTTTAAAGGGCTGTTAAAATGTAGATGTTCAATATGTAATGGAGAGCTTTTTCATACAAAAGATCAGCGTAGCAAAGGCAGAGGTTCCAGGTGGTATATTAGTTCTTGTAAGAAAAAGGTCCGTGCAGATTTGTTGGATGAGGAATTTCATAAATATTGGTCTGGACTACAAGAGAAAAGTAATCAATTGTTTCAAGAAGAAGTAAGGCTTCTTTTGCGAGAGGAATTAAATTCTCTAGTGAATGACAAAGAAAATAAAGAGATTATACATGCTGAAAAGAAAACGTTATTAGATAAGGTGCAGGACGAGATTGACGCAGTAACAAAAGAGTATGAAATCAGTACGAAGGAATTTATTGAGAGTAACAATGAAGTGGTCATCGCTCTAATGGTTACTCATCAGCTTTTAGAAAATCAATTAAACCAAGTCGAAAAAGAATTGAAAATAATAGAATTTTTAATTAGAAAACTAAAAGAAGCTATCCAGGTGCAACAAGGAACATCTTTTAATACAAAGTTAATCCCTAAAAGCTTTAATGAGTTAAGTCATGCGGATAAACGATCTTTGGTATTAATGACTGTAAAAGAATGTAGCCATATTTTAGATGAAGAAGGTCAGAATAAAATTGAATTTATTTTTCGTTTTCCTTTTAAAAATTATTTTCAAAATTAAAGTACAAAAAAAGAAGGTGAAATTTGGAATTCATCTTCTTTTTTTGTGCTTTTTTCGTTAAAATGAAGAAAATGTTATTTTTGGG
>JBJEFI010000006.1:0-11284 GCA_051873875.1 Bacillaceae bacterium
TGTATAAAGCTAAAAATCTTATACTTTCTTATCTTTCAAAAAAGCCAACCATGTAACGGTTGGCTTTTTCTTATTTAAACTTTGCTTCTACACGATAAATACGGAAGCCTTTGCTAGAGAATTTTTGTTCATATTCTGTCATAATGTTCCCTTCAAAAGCACTGTTATGAAGGTCTAAGCTAAGGTCTAAAATTTCTAAACCATAACGTGAAAAACTCATTAATGAATACTCAAATAACCCTTGGTTGTCTGTTTTAAAATGAATTTCTCCATCTTTTTTTAACAACTTCTCATATCTTGCTAAAAAATTTTCATGTGTTAAGCGACGCTTTGCATGACGGATTTTTGGCCATGGATCAGAGAAATTTAAATAAACGCGATCAATTTCTCCATCTTCGAAATAATCTCGTAAATCTTGTCCATCTTCATTTAAAATTTTTAGATTTGGTACGCCTGCTTCTAATGCTTTTTCTAAAATATCAACAGCTACACTTGTATATTTTTCAACAGCAATATAGTTAATATCTGGGTTTTGTTTTGCCATTTCCGTAATAAAACGTCCACGGCCACTACCAACTTCGATATGAATAGGTTGTTTTGTTGGGAATAACTCATCCCATTTCCCTTTATACTGCTCTGCATCATGAGCAACGTACTCTGGGTGATTTGCCATTTTTTCTTTTGCATAAGGTTTATGTTTTAAACGCATGATATCCTCTACTTTCTTTACAAAGTAAAAACCCAGCACCATCCGTACTCGGGTTCTTTTCACGAATATTTTCAAGACTTTTAGCCAAGCTAACAAAGAATAAACGAAAAAGGAAGTGTCATCATTATGCCTTTAAATCATCAGCATCAAATGACCATTTTAAAAGATATTTTATCAAATCAAAAGGAAGACTGCTGTGGAACTGTAGCAGAATATGAACAAGTAGGACGCCTTGCTCAATCCTTAATTTCCAACGATAACATTCATAATCAACTAAAAGACACATTAACGAACGTATATTCTTATAGTGTGGCTGGGAAAAATGCTACGGATGTCGATTCACATATTTCTTCTCATCAAGATGATTTATCTCAATGGATAGATAACTTCGATACGTATTCTTAACCAATATTGTATTGTTGTAATAAATCCAATAAGTTTTGGAAGCAGAATGTTGCTTCCTTTTCATTTTGTCTCATTGAAAACCATTGATACATATAAACTGTTTGAGCAACAATATACCATTGCATCCGCTTTTTTAAATCCTCTGTATACGTAACTCCATATGTGTTTAACCATTGTTTCCATTCAGCTTTTGGAATGTACCAATGTAAAAGCATTGCCAAATCTAATGCTGGATCTGCAATACAGGCACTATCCCAATCTACTAAATATAATTTTCCATTGCTTGCACGTAGAAAATTATGATGATTTAAGTCACAATGACAAACAACAAGCTCGTTTAGTTGAACAGTTGGCGTCTGCTCATTTAAATAATGTATTGCTTTTGCAATTGAGCTATTTTGTAATTGTTCTTGTGTTAATTGATTCTGTATCGTTGCTAGTAGGTCTGTAGGTAATAAGACTTGTCTGTGTATGCGATTTAACATCTCCAACAAATCAGAGGAAGTATGAATCTTTTGAAGAAGAAAGGCGATTTCTTCTGTGTTCATTTCCTCTGGCTTTAATTTACGACTATCCAACCATTGTTGAGCAGAGATCACATCTCCATTCTCAATCCGCTTTGTCCAAACAAGCTTTGGAACAAGCCCTTCGGCAGATAGTACAGCTAAAAAAGGGGATGCATTTACTTTCAAAAACAGCTTTGTCTCTTCTCGGCTTGCATAATATGCTTCACCCGTTGCACCACCAGCAGGAGTTACGTCCCAGCCTTTACCTAAAGCTCCTTCAATCCATTCCTTTTTCATTTTTCCTCTACAGTTCCTTATCTTTAATTTCGTAATTTATTTAAAATAGAAAAACTTGGTCAACACCAAGTTTAACGAAGTAATTGGCTCATCTCATTATCCTTTTTCTAATGAATGAAAAAGGACAGCCACTTTGAATTTACTTAAAAGTAGCTATCCTTGTCAATTTTACATGCCAATGTTTCCTTGCGTCAAGTAATTATTCCAAATCACCGACACAATACAACAGTATTTATTGGCTGTAGTTCTATTTTATCACTAACGAACTCTCGAATTCCGTCTAAATTTACAATTCCATCCTCTACAAGAACCGTCCAATTTTTTTCTTCAGGAAAGGACAAGGTTTCTTTTTCACGACTATTTGTAAAGATAACAACAATTTCTGACCATTTACCTAATTGCTCCACATTGTCTAAATATAAAGCGATTACCTTTGGAGGTGCATGTAAAAAAGAAACATATTGTTGAATTTTTGATACATTTTTTAAACGGAAAGCACCATGACTTTTTCGTAGTGCAATTAAATCAGCAACATATTGAACATATTGCTCATTTTCTCGTTTTTGATCCCAGTCAATTTGATTGATTTCATCAGAAGCATTGTAACTATTTTCAACTCCTTGCTTCGTTCTGAAAAATTCCTGCCCACAATGAAGAAATGGAATCCCTTGTGATAACAGTACCATCGACGTTGCTAACATTTGTCGTTTTTTTCGTTCTTCTATCGTTTCTTCCGAATTGCTAATAGCTAGCTTATCCCAAAGTGTATAATTGTCATGACACTCAATATAATTTATTGTTTGATTAGGTTCCACAAATATTCCTTTTATCCCTAATGATAAAGAAACACTGCCACACAATGACTTCTTCACTTGGTCACAATTCCATTCATCCCCTAATGCAAAGCCTCTTTCTGTAATAGAAAAACTACTACCTTTGATGGAATCTCGAAAAACATCATTAAAAAATGAAATTCCTCGCATTTTTCTTGCATTGGCGATCATTGCTTTTTCTTGTGGTAAAAGAGGAGTATTTAAATTCCAACCTTCCCCCAGTGTCATAATTGTATCATCAAAATCATCTAATACACGTCTAATATCATTCATTGTTCCAACATCTAAAATACCCATTAAATCAAAACGGAATCCATCAATACCATATTCTTGTGCCCAGTACATAACCGAATCAATAATGAATTTTCTTGCCATCATTCGTTCAGAAGCAATATCATTTCCACATCCTGAACCGTTTGACGGCATTCCGTTATTGTCATGACGGAAATAATAACCAGGAACAATGCACTCAAAAGGAGAAGTTTCACGAATATATACATGATTATAAACAACGTCCATAATCACTCGAATACCTTTTTCGTGTATCTTTTTAATCATTTGTTTCAATTCATTAATTCGATTATATGGATCTATTGGATCAGTGGCATAGCTTCCTTCTGGTACATTAAAATGTAGCGGATTATACCCCCAGTTATATGATTCATTTGGTTGTAATTCATCTATCCCCTCAAAATCAAAAAATGGCAATAACTCAACATGAGTAATTCCTAGTCGAGAAAGATATGCTAAAGCCGTATCTTCTGTCGATTCTGTTAAACCTATATATTTTCCTCGATGGGTAACACCGCTATTTTCATGCTTTGTTAAATCTCGAATAGAAGCTTCATAAATAATTGCATCTGTAAAATGTTCAAGTGGTGGCAAATTTTTTTCGCCCATTTTTTCAGTACGACTCATGTCGACTACGACTGTTCTCTCTCCATTAACCGTTACAGCTTTTCCATATGGATCTGCTGCTTCACGCCATACTAAACTAACACAAACAAGATAGGTATAAATAAATCCTTCACAATCACCGTCTAAGCAAATATGCCAAACACCATTTCGCTTTCTTTTCATTTCATGCTCATTAAAATCAATACCATTTTTTTCATAAATTCGCAGTTTAACCATCGTTGCAGTTGGCGCCCATACTTTAAAATCCGTTTTTTCTTTTGTATACATGGCACCTAAATCATTTCCCTGATAAAAATAAGCTTCATCAAATTCTTGTGTTCGAATAACAGCACCTATTTGCAAATCTGTTGTTGCATTAAAATCATCATGTACTTCATACTCATTACCAATTTGAATAAATAAATGTGCTTGGCACTCATATTTCATGACAGAACCCAGGTCAGAAACCCGAATAATTTCTAATGGTGAATATGTGTTATCGCTGCACAAATGAAAATTATTTAATATACCGCCACGATAGTTTTTTGGAACCAAAACGGTTATCATATCCATTTGATCTAAGTAAGCTTCAAATAATCTATATACTCTTAACACGTTTATCCCCACTCTTCTAACTTATCTGATAAAATTCTTACCGTGATTTATCTTACATCTTAACGCTTATTTTCATCCTATATCGTTTTCTTCATCCCTTATTACATACTACTTTTGTTTTTGTGTATTTAAATCAACCTAAATACTACAAGTTATATTCAAAATCATTTAAGAAAAGGAACTATTCGTTTAGACGGAAAGTCCGTTCAAATACCTAGGAGTAGTTGAACGAACTTTTACACGAATAAAGGATATACTCTATCTTATTTTGCTAATTGATAAATTGCCTCTCCATAAATACCCATTGCTTTGATTAAATTAGCGACTGTTGCATACTCATCTTTTTGATGGAATGTATCTGGTTCGCCAGGAAACAATGCCCCGAAGGCAACGCCTGTTTTTAACGTTCTAGCATATGTTCCTCCACCAATAGCAATCGGTTTAGAATCGTAATCACCTGTCTGCTTTTGATAAACACTAAGCAATGTTTTTACTAATTTATGATTAAGGTCGACATGGTGTGGCGGTGTATATCCCTCTTTGACAAATGTAATGCCATGCTTGTTAGCAATTGCTTCACATTGACTCCAAACTTGTTCCTCTTTAATTTCAACTGGACAACGTAAATTAATTCCTATTTTTGCCCCTTTTTCATTTGTGTAATTAATAATCCCCACATTGACAGTTAACTTCCCTGAAATAGTATCTTCAAATGCAATGCCTAGCTTTTCTCCATATACATCATCGATAAAATAATGAGAAAGGAAAGAAACAAATTGATGACTTGCTTCATCTAATTCCAATGTTTTTAAATAATGAGCTAAATAAATAGCTGCATTTATCCCTTTAAATGGTTCTGCCCCGTGAGCAGATACACCTTTTAATTGAAAATGAAGTGTATTATCTACTTTTCTAATAGAACCTTCTAGTCCGTATTGTTCTAGAAAAACTTCATACGTTGCTTGTACACTTTCTAATTCATATCCTTGTACAATTGCCTCTGCTAAATCTGGTACCATATTTAAACGTCTACCACTTTTAAAACTTACTAATGTTTTCTCAGTCCCCTTATTATTGGTAGGAAATACAAAATAACATTCACCAAGCCCTTTTTCTGCAAAAATAAGCGGAAAATCTGCATCTGGTGCAAAGCCAATTGTTGGCATTGTTTCTTTTTTGAAATAATGATCCATGCAACGCCAATTACTTTCTTCGTCACATCCCAAAATAACTCTTACTTTCTTGTTAAGCGGAAGGCCTAATTCCTTTATCATTTTCAACCCATAATAAGCTGCCATTGTTGGTCCTTTATCATCCATTGCACCACGGGCATATAACTTTCCATTTCGGATTTCTGGTTGAAATGGGTGACTTGTCCAGCCATCCCCCTCTGGAACCACATCTAAATGACAAAGAATACCAATGATTTCTTCGCCTTCTCCGTACTCAATATGTCCAGCATAGCCATCAATATTTTTAACCGTAAATCCATCCTTTTCTCCAAGAGCAAGCATGTGCTCTAATGCCTCTTTTATTCCTTCCCCAAAAGGAGCATTTTCACCAATGGAGGCTTCGTCATAAACACTTTTTATTTGCAACAATTGTTTTATATCATTAATAAATTCATCTTCTCGTTTTTTTGCTTCTTCTATCCATTGAATTTCTTCCATACTTAACACATCCTTTTCTATTTCAAAATTTTTCTATCCTTATCATACCAAATTTTTCATCTTTGTAACAATGTTCGTAATATTAATTACAATACACGAACATTCACCATTTTTTTATATTTTTCTTTCGGTAAAGAAGGAATTTCTATTATTTTGTAGAAATATATACATATAAATTACTTAATTATTAATTTTTCGTTAATTTTTAATATTTTTATGAATTATCTTATCCATATGGAGTAAAATAAGGATAGATACCAATTCAAAATATCCAACATGACGAGTAGAGGAGTGGATTTATTTGAAAGTTTCAACGAATCGTATGTTAACCCGTGTCAAGAATATGTATATTTTTATTCATGAAAGAGGGACTGTAACAACACAAGAAATTGTTGAAGAGTTTTCAATTACTCCAAGAACCGTACAGAGAGATTTGAATGTACTAGCTTTCAATGACTTAGTATACAGTCCTGCTAGAGGAAAATGGTCCACAACACAAAAGAAAGTAAAATTAACAAGTTAACATCAACGAGTAACATTTATTAGTTTTATCCTTTTTATATTAAAAAAGCAGATAACAAACCTCTTCACATCGTTTGTTATCTGCTTTTTTCTGTTAGAAAGAATAATGCCTATTCTTCAACATTATTCTTTTTTAATAAGTCTATTTCTTCATCTGTTAATTCACGATATTCTCCAAGTTCTAGCGTTTCATCTAGTTTTAATGGTCCCATTTCTAAACGTTTTAAGTATGTAACCGTTTTGCCAACAGCTTCAAACATTCGTTTTACTTGATGGAATTTTCCTTCTGTAATTACTAATTCAATTTCTGATTGTTCATCACTTTTTAAAATTGTTAAATAGCCAGGCTTTGTTTCATAACCATCATCTAATATAACACCTTTTTCAAAAGCTTGAACATCTGCTTCCGTTACGACACCATCAATGATGGCATAATATTTTTTCGGCACATGTTTTTTAGGTGATAACAACTGATGAGCCAATGCTCCGTCATTTGTAATTAAAAGTAATCCTTCTGTATCCTTATCCAATCTGCCAACTGGAAATGGCTCGAAAATGAAATCTTCCTCTTCCAACAAATCAATAACCGTTTCATGAACACTATCTTCTGTTGCCGAAATAACATCTTGCGGCTTGTTCATCATTAAATAAATGAATTCACGATACTCTACAACTTCACCGTTTACAGTTACTTCTTGTACTTCTGTATTAACATGCTGCTTTGCATCTTTTACAGATTTACCGTCTACTTTCACGATACCTGCTTTTAGAATTTTCTTCACTTCTTTTCTTGTTCCAAAGCCCATATTGGCTAGTAATTTATCAATTCTCACAATTAAAACCTCTTTCTTTTACCCACGTTTAAAACGACGAAATCTTCCTGTCACTTTGTCTAACAAATCACTACCAAACATTTTTTGGATTAAATTAATCTTCCAAGCGATACCAACGTAAACAATCACACCAACAATAGCGCCTACTCCAACGATAATAATTGCCTGCATTCGATCTGCACTATAATCTAAAAATAGCTCTAAGATTGTTCTCGTAAACAATACGGCTATGACCATTGCTACTGTCAGTAATGTCATTAATAAGACCCGACGATACACGCGTTTAAAAGATATTTTGCCATGTTTTTTAATTCGATTAGACATTAATAAAATAGAAGCACCATATCCAATTGCCGTCGCCAAAATAGCGCCATTTGTTTCAAACAATTGAATAAACGGAGTATTTAAAATTGCTTTTAGTGCCAATCCTACAAACAATCCGATAATCACGTACTTTTGTTTGTTTAATCCTTGAAGAATGGCTGCATTTACGGAAAATAACGAATATAAAATGGCAACTGGTGCATAGAAGAAAAGAATACTTCCTCCTAATTCACTGTAAGAATAAAAAGCCGCATAGGCAGGATCTGCTAACGTAGATATTCCAACTACTGCTGGAATTGTTAGAAATAATGTAATCTGCAATGTTTGTGTGACCTTCTGTTGTAGCCCTTTATAATCCCTACTTGCAAAAGAATGGGTAATAGCGGGTACTAACGTTAAACTAAAAGCGGTTGCTAATGAAATAGGAATTGTAATTAGTTTATGAGAATACATCGTATAAATACCATATGCATTTTCTGCTATATCGCCTAATCCAATCGATGTCATCGCTCGGTTAAACGTCAATGTATCAATTTGTTGATATAATGGCAATGCTAGTCCAACAAAAATAAACGGAATTGCATAGCCTATTAATTCAAACATTAAAGATCCTGTCGATGCGCTAGATTTATACGTACTCTTTTCCAATAATTCGTCAAAATGGTGTTTTCGCTTCATCCAATACCATAACAATAGTAACAAGCTTGCTACTGCTCCAATAAAAGCCGCAAAGGTAGAAACACCAACTGCGGTTGCAATAGAACCATCCATCACAACAATAACAACAAAGCTACCAATTAAAATAACACCAATTCGAACTATTTGTTCTAACAATTGTGAGGTTGTTGTTGGTCCCATGGATTGATGACCTTGGAAAAAACCGCGAATTAAACTCATTGCTGGTACGATAAGAAGCGCAAAGCTAACTAATCGCATAACATGAGTTACATCCTCTACTGTATTGCCATATTCATTTCCTTCGGCAATATATAAGTTAGCCAAAACAGGGGCTAACAAATACAAACTTAAAAATGTAACAATCCCTGTACCAATCATTAAGAAAATACCGTTTTTGAACATTTTCCTACTTACTTCATACTGTCCAAGTGCATTGTATTTAGAAACGAACTTGGAAACAGCTAGCGGGATTCCTGCTGTACCAATCGACAAAAAGATTGTATAAGCATTATATCCATATGTATAAAGCGCTCCACCTTTTTCTCCTACTAACTGATAAAAAGGAATTACATAAATCATTCCTAAAATTTTAATTAATATTGTTCCTAACGTGACAATTAATGTACCACGCAAAAATTTTGAATCAGACATCGCACTGATGACCTCCATAAATTTGGTAACGCTAGTAATTGTATCATATTCATACCATTCCTAAAAGAAAAAGTGAAAGCGGTACTTTCAACACGGTGTAGTAAAAGGAAAGAATACTAAAGAGAATCCTTCAAAAAATTTTACGCCTACACTTAGAAATACCACTCTTGAACTTATAAATAGGAAAGAAATTTTTCAAGGAAGACAATCATAGGTTAGAAGGAAAAAACACAAGCAATCTTCCAACCGAAAATAATGAATAAGCACCCTAAACCCAAATAGGATGCTTTGTTGTTTTTATTTTTACGTTTTTAATAATAATATCCATATGGATAATAATATGGATAATAGTATGGATATGGTGGATAATAATATGGATAACCATAACCATATCCTCCAATTAATGCACCAGCTGCTAAACCTCCAAGAAATCCTATTCCAAAACCTGGGCGACCAAAACCAAATCCAGGACGGCCAAAACCAAACCCTGGACGACCGAAGCCAAAACCTGGGCGACCAAAACCTCCAAATCCGCCAATCGGTCTTCTATAATCCATGCCTTGTTCTTCTAAATCAGGATACACATTCTTTCCTCCTTTTCTCTATTTTTGTTATCTATACTAACGCTATGACAAATGTTGATTGTTACCACCAACGACGGTGTGGTCGCCAATAAGGGCGGAAACCATATCCCCAAAATGGATAACCGAATCCAAACGGAACTCCAAATCCAAACCCAAATGGGACACCAAAGCCAAATCCTCCAAAGCGTTGATCGTAATCGTACATTTTCACACCTCCTTTTTTCTAGCATATTCGCCCTTTTTGTCCGATGAAATAATTGAAATGCCTATCTCATGCATACTTCTATTTCGTGTCTATTTCGCTTTCACAAAAAAAATGATATGATTAACCATTGAAATAAAATAACAGTTTCATCAGTAGAAACATTTCTTCTATTGATGAATAGGTAATAACTTAGATGCTAACTGACACTTATTAAGTGAATGTTGGATTAAATGAAATATATGGAAACGAAGAAAAGTTGGTGAAGATATGAATTATGATGTGATTGTTATCGGTGGTGGTCCAGCTGGATTAATGGCTGGGATTGGTGCTGCCGAGCAAGGAGCAAACGTATTATTATTAGATAAAGGATCCAAGCTTGGACGAAAGCTTGCTATTTCAGGTGGTGGTCGATGTAACGTAACAAATCGTCGCCCTATCGATGAAATTATTAAACATATTCCTGGCAATGGACGCTTTTTATATAGTGCCTTTTCGGTTTTTAATAATGAAGATATTATCGCCTTTTTTGAAAAATTAGGTGTAAAACTAAAAGAAGAAGATAACGGGAGAATGTTTCCTGTTTCAGATTCGGCTCAAAGTGTAGTAGATGCTTTACTTGAACGCTTAAAACAACTAAACGTTCATATTCGTACAAATACAGCTGTTAAAACAGTTCATTATGAAAATGGACAAGTATCTTCTGTGGAGTTAAGAGATGAAACGATTTTGCCATGTAAAGCTGTCGTTGTTGCCGTAGGCGGAAAATCTGTCCCACAGACAGGTTCAACAGGAGATGGATATGAGTGGGCTGAAAAAGCAGGTCATACGATTACAGAACTTTTTCCAACAGAAGTACCAATTACTTCATCAGAAAAATTTATTAAACAAAAAACATTGCAAGGTTTATCTCTTCAACAGGTGGCCTTATCTGTTTGGAACCCAAAGGGAAAAGTTGTAATAACGCATACGCTAGATATGATTTTCACCCATTTTGGCATTTCTGGACCAGCAGCACTTCGTTGTAGTCAATATGTACTTGCAACAATGAAAAAATTCAACGTTCCAACTGTTAGTATGTCCATTGATTGCTTACCGAATGAACACGAAGAACAGCTTTTTCAACGAGTTGTTAAAATTGTCAAAGAAGAACCAAAAAAAGCAATAAAAAATGCCTTAAAAGGACTTTTACAAGAAAGATATTTACTATTCTTACTTGAAAAAAATAACATCGACCCCCAAGCTCAATGTAGCCAATTATCAAACGAAGCCATTCGAGGGCTAGTAAAAGATATAAAAGGATTTACCTTCAGCGTAAATGGAACACTTTCTCTAGAAAAAGCATTTGTAACAGGAGGAGGCGTTTCTGTAAAAGAAATCTACCCACAAGAAATGGCATCGAAATTCATGCCTGGCTTATATTTTGCTGGAGAAATTCTTGATATCCATGGATATACAGGTGGCTACAACATTACAGCAGCTTTAACAACTGGTCGATTAGCTGGAATCAATGCCGCTTTATATAGTGAACGAGGTTATTAATAAGCAAAAACGCAAA
>JBJEFI010000006.1:11384-21900 GCA_051873875.1 Bacillaceae bacterium
GGAATCAATGCCGCTTTATATAGTGAACGAGGTTATTAATAAGCAAAAACGCAAATAGTTCTTTTGTATCTCATGGCGAAAGCAAGAGATATAAAAGGACCACTTTTAAACATTTAGGGATAAAGTTAAATTTCTCGATGGATATAGTTGAAAGTTAGATAATTTCAAATTAAAAATAGAGGCTAACATTCTTTGTATGTACAGAAGAATATTAGTCTCTATATATAATCATTGCTGTAAAACAGTAAATTTGTTCATTATGGGCACTTGTAGTAGCAACTTGATATTGAATATCGACAACGTCACTTTCATGAATTTTTTTCAAAAAGTTATTTACAACCTCCTCTAAATCTTCTTCATGTTGCTCATCAAAAACTCTTACTTTAATCATCTATTCACCTTCCTATTTTTCTATATAGGCTCGATCTTGCAATGTTTCTACAATTTTATAAAAGCGACCATTTTCATGGATATACCCATCCATTAAATCTACGTGTATATCATCAGTATAGACATAATATTTACCAATTAAATACTTGTTCGTATAAATTTCTAAATAATCTTGTTTAAATTTAGCAGTGACGTTTTCCGTAATATCAATCTTTAAAATTCTTCCCATTTTAATCACCTCCACTATTTATTCATATTACAATAGCTTGTATAACTTTCTTGAAAGCGACAAAAAAGGACAACCCTACTGTGGAAAAACTAGCGAATAATAAAAATATCACAATTCTATATTCGTTATGATTATTGTAAAAAATCTCTATCAGACTTCCTTATTAATAAAAAAGAATTCCTTTTCTAGGAATCCATATGTTTTATACAATTATATAGACGACAAGTCCATTTATTTCCAGCATGTTCAAGAATGGTTAATGACGTATTTTCAATATTTGTTTTTGAAAATTTTTCTGGTAACAATCGTTGCAACGTAAGACCAATTAAAGCCCCATGACTAACAACTAATACTCGTTTATCTTTATACTTCATTCTTACATCTTCTAAAAACTCAATCCCTCGTCTCGATACATCTTCAAATTTCTCCATTCCAAGATTCATTTCACGCCAGTTTTTTCCCCATCTCTTTACTCGTTCTTCTTCCGTTGAACCTTCTATTTCCCCACAATTTATTTCACGAATTCTTTCATCATAAAGAATAATAGGTAATTCTAGTTTTGTTACAATTATTTGTGAAGTCTCTACAGCGCGTAATAAATGACTTGAAATAATGACATCCCATTTTTCTTCTAAAAAAAGTCTATTTGCCAATGCAATAGCTTGTTTCCTCCCTAAATCATTTAAAGGGATATCAGCTAATCCTTGGGCCTTATTCATCCTATTCCATTCCGTAACTCCATGTCTAATGAGTCCAATTGTTGTCATTACCTACAACTCCTATTTCATTTTTTCATTCATTCTATCAAACTATAAGACTCATTGGTGAACAATCCTACTTCATCATCTAATAAATTAAGGCTTGAATCAAGAACTTTATAATTTGTTAAGCGAGATAAAAAAACTGGCTATTAAAGAAAAGTAACTGTTTTCCTTTAACAACCAGTTTGTTATTAATGTTTTTTAGCAAAAGAAATTGCTCGTTTCCAACTAAACTTCTCACTATAATTCATGATACCATTTAAATAAATTCGACTAACAAATTTATTTAATATCATAATAGTAGCAAGAAGTAAAACAAGGGTAATCGTAATTTCTAATGCACCAGCTTCTCCTGCAATGATTCTTGAGAACGTAACAATTGGCGAGAAAAATGGAATATAAGAACCAATTTTTACAACAATATGAGTTGGATTTGTCATCGAGAACATACCAATACCAAAAGCGACAATTACAACCATCACAATTGGCATAATAGCTGTTTGTAAGTCTTCTACTCGACTAACTAATGATCCTGCCGCTGCATACATCGTTGCATAAATTAAATACCCTAATAAGAAATAGAGTACAAACATAAGTAAAATAAACGGTGTTAATGAATTTAAATCAATTAACATACTACCAAATAGTTCCAATTGGTTTGATTCAATTAAACCTAATCCACGGCTAACAAAAAAGGCTGCTACTAATGCCCCTATTTGAATAAAGGCTAATGCTAATAAAGATGTAATCTTCGCATACAACAAAGGCATTGGTGGAATTTTTGATAACATTACCTCTGTTACACGTGATGATTTTTCTGAAGCAATAGACGTACCAATATTTTGACCAAACATTAAAATAAACATATACATTAAAATAACGAAAATATACACCATTCCAAATGTTTTGCTAGCATCTTTTACAACATCTTCTTTTATTTCAATCGTTGATAGTAATTTTGAAAGGACTTCAGGAGACACATTTCCTTCCTTCATGACCTTCTGCATATATTGCCCTTGTAACACTTCCGATAATGCCATTCGCATATCACGATTTGGGAATGTATTATAGGACTCTTCAATCACCGGTTTTCCATCTTTTTCTGTGACAACGAAAATACCATCGATTTTTCGATTTTCGATATCTTTACGTAAATCGGCTACATCTTCTTGCTTATGCGTTTTTATATTTACTGTTTCTAATTTTTTCTCTAGTGCTTTTACATCAATTTGATAAGCGCTCGTATTGACAAAAGCAATATCATCTTTACTAGTAGAATCGACATTTCCAAGGCTAGAAAGAGCAATAACACCAATACACATAATAGCTAACGTAATTAGATAACTTTTTGCCTTAAAGCCTTCTAAAAAATAAAATTTAAATGCTGCTAAAAATTTATTCATTTATCTCGCCCTCTCTACAAAGATATCGTGAAGGGTTGGTTCTAATACTTTAAAGTTACGGATTGGTACCCCTTTTTGAGATAATGCTTGTAAATGTGTAAGTGCCTCTTCCCCATTTGCAACTTTCACATAGCATTCATTCATTCTCGCTTCATAATTTAATCCTAAACTTGCTAATCCATTTGTAACATCCTCACGCAATGGCAAAATTAAATGCTGATAGCCATATGATTCTTTTACTTCTGTTAATACCCCTTCAACAACCACTTGACCTTGCTTTAAAATGCAAATGTAATCACAAAATGCTTCAACAGACTCCATTCGATGGCTAGACATAATAATAGTCTTGCCTTTTTGAACTTGCTCTTCAATAATCTTTGCAAATACATCTGCATTTACTGGGTCTAACCCACTAAATGGTTCATCTAAAATAATTAGTTGTGGATCATGAATAAGCGCTGCAATAAGCTGAATTTTCTGCTGATTCCCCTTAGAAAGATCACTTGCTTTTTTACCACGATACTCTTCAATATCCAAACGCTTAAACCAATAATCAATAGCTTCATTACATTGTGAGCGTGTCATGCCTTCTAATTCACCAAAGAAGCGTAATTGGTCAACAATTTTTGCTTTTAAATGCAAACCACGTTCTTCTGGTAAATAGCCAATTGATACGTTTGATTTATGGATTGGTTTATTATCCCATGTAATCGTTCCTTGATTTGGTTCTAATAAACCTAACAGCATTTTTATTGTCGTTGTTTTTCCTGCTCCATTTCGACCTAATAAGCCGAGTACTTGACCTTGCTGTACCGTGACAGAAAGGGAGTCAACTGCTACTGTTTCCCCAAATGTTTTCCGCAAATTTTTGATCTCTAAACTCACCTTACCCACTCCTTTCCTATGTTTACCATTATAACAGTTTTATGTAAAAAGAATATGCTCATCAAATGAATTTCCTCTATTTACTTTCTATATCAAAAGATTTATCATATTATATAATAAATTCAGAAAATTAACTCACAAGAGGTGGCACTATGGACCATGCAGAAACACGAGAAAAAGTAAGAGTTGAAGATATTTTAGCAGCTCACACAGCTTTAAAAGACATTGTACGTAAAACACCATTAGAACTTGACCCTATTCTCTCTGAAAAATACCAATGCAATGTCTACTTAAAAAGAGAAGATTTACAACGAATTCGCTCTTTTAAAATCCGAGGCGCTTATAACAAAATTTATCAATTATCAAAAGAACAAGTGAAAAATGGCGTTATTTGTGCGAGCGCGGGAAATCATGCGCAAGGGGTCGCTTATACATGTAAACAGTTAGGAATTCACGCCAAAATATTTATGCCATCTACAACACCGAATCAAAAGGTGTCACAAGTGAAGTTTTTTGGTGGAAGCTTTGTAGAAGTTATCCTTGTAGGAGATACATTTGATTTTGCCTTTGAAAAAGCAATGGAACATTGTGAAGAACACAACATGACATTTATTCATCCATTTGATAATTATGATGTTATTACTGGACAAGGGACAATTGCAGTTGAAATTATCCATGAAATGGATCATGTACCTGATTTCGTTTTTGGCTCGATTGGTGGTGGGGGCTTAATTGCTGGTGTTAGTTCTTACATAAAAAGCATTTATCCTTCTACGAAAGTAATCGGTGTAGAACCTAAAGGAGCCTCATCGATGACACAAGCATTTGAACAAGGCCATGTTGTTACCTTAGCAGAAATGGATCCTTTCGTTGATGGTGCTGCTGTGAAACGAGTAGGAGAGCTAACATACCAAATTTGTCGTGAAACACTCGATGACATTGTGATTGTTCCTGAAGGAAGATTGTGTACGACGATTTTAAACTTATACAATAAAAATGCTATCGTTGTTGAACCTGCTGGTGCCTTATCCGTTGCTGCTTTAGAACATTATCGTGATCAAATCGTCGGAAAAGATGTTGTTTGTATTATTAGTGGTGGAAATAATGACATTGATAGAATGCAAGAAATTAAGGAACGCTCTTTAATTTTCGAGGGATTAAAACATTATTTCGTCATTAACTTCCCACAACGTTCAGGTGCATTACGAGAATTTCTAGAAAAAGTACTTGGTCCAAATGATGATATTACAAAATTTGAATATACAAAAACAAACAACAAAGAATCCGGTCCTGCCTTAGTTGGAATTGAGTTAACGAATAAAGATGATTATGAAGGCCTTTTAAAACGAATGGAAGAAAACAACATAAAATATATTAAAGTAAACGAAGAACCTCAATTATTTAATTTACTAGTTTAAAAGAAAAACGATGTGCCATTTCTGCACATCGTTTTTTATTTCCCAATCCCTTGTTCTAACTAACCATTAATAGAAGAGAAAGCTTCTACTAACGACAGTTTAATATTATGAATGAATATGTTGTAAATAAGGTGTTAAATCTAGGTTTAATTTCGTTGCCAATGCTTGCCCTAATTCCTCATCAGCACGATAAAAATTACAAAGGACGCGTAATTTCACATCATCACGAGTTACTTGACTTAAGTCAGCAACTAAATTTTTAATTAATGCGGCTTTTTCAGCGTCACTATAACCACGATATACTTGACCAGCTTGACCAAAATCGTTTATCTTATCAATTTTTTGACGGCCTGCGACCCCTGTAATTGGCTGTAGAGCATCATTAAATTCTGGTGCTTCTTTCGGTGTGTCGCTGTAACTATTTGGTTCATAGTTAACTGCATTTGTCTGTTGCTTAAATGGCATTGCACCATCTCGCTGATTATTACTTACTTTTGCAAATGGACAGTTAATTGGTAATTGTAAATAGTTTGGTCCAATTCGGTAACGCTGTGTATCTGAGTAAGAGAACAAGCGACCTTGTAGCAACTTATCCTCAGATGGCTGAATACCTGGAACAAGAACACCAGGATTAAAACCTACTGATTCTGTTTCAGCAAAAACATTTTCTGGATTTTTATTCAATATCATCGTTCCAACGTGATGATAAGGGAAGTCTTTCTCTAACCAATCCTTCGTTGCATCAAGTAAGTCGAAATCGTAATTATCCATATCAGCAGGGTCTACTAACTGTACAAATAAATCCCACTCTGGGTAATTTCCTCGTTCAATTGCTTCGTACAAATCACGAGTAGCATGGTTAAAATCTTTTCCTTGAATTTTTTCTGCTTCTTCACTACTCAAATTACTTATACCTTGTTTTGGTACCCAACGCAATTTTATGTACGTTGTATTACCATATTCATTAATCCATTTAAAAGCATGTACACTTGAACCACGCATTTGTCGATAACTTGCTGGAATACCTTCATCCGTAAATAAATGAACGAGCATATTTGTACTTTCCGGCGTTAACGACATAAAATCCCAATATCGATTTGGATCTTGTAAATTTGTATGTGGTCCTGGTTTTAAAGAATGAATTACATCTGGAAATTTTATTGCATCGCGAATAAAAAAGACTGGTAAATTATTTCCGACGAAATCATAGTTTCCTTCTTCTGTATAAAATTTAACTGAAAATCCACGCGGATCACGTAATGTCTCTGGTGAATGTAAGCCATGAATAACTGTTGAGAAACGAACAAATACTGGTGTTTCTGTACCAGCTTCTTGTAAGAATTTTGCACGTGTATATCGCTTCATGCTATTTTTCGTAATAAACGTACCATGGGCTCCTGCCCCACGAGCATGAACAACACGCTCTGGTACTCTTTCACGGTCAAAATGAGCTAACTTTTCAATTAATTGATAGTCTTCTAATAATGTAGGACCCCTTTGTCCTGCCGTCCGAGAGTTTTGATTATCCCCAATCGGTACTCCTTGATTCGTCGTTAAACGATTTTCCATTATATCCCCTCCTATATTATCGGTACAAATCCCATTATAAATTAGAATTATTATAAATTGCAAATGATTCTCATTAAAAAATTAGAAAAAACTTATAATTAATATAATTCTAATCTTTAACAAAAAATTCCTGCTACTCAAATCATTTCTTTATAAAAAAACCTCGCTAATAGCGAGGTTTATTTTTCTTCTTTTGGTTTTACTTCTAATAAATCTAAGATAAATACAAATAGTGGGAGACCGATTAGTAGTCCCCATACACCTAAATAATGCTCACCAAATAATAAAATAAAGAATGTTAAAAAGACTGGTAAGTGCATTTTTTGAGATGTTAATTTTGGATTTAAAATGTATGATTCAATCGCATGAACAACTGCTATCATTACGATTAAAGCAATAATCATCGAAATGCCACCTACTTGGAATGCAATAACTGATAATGGTACTAATGAAATAATCACACCTGCTACCGGAATTAGCCCTAAAATAAAGACTAAAAATGCTAGTCCAACTACTTTCGGAAAGCCCATTGTAACTAAGAAAATCGTTGTTAAAATTGTATTAACAGATGAAATCATAATTTGAACCTGAATCATTTTTCCAAATGAGTTAATGAACTTTTGTCCAATTTCTACATAAAAACTATAGAAAAAAGAAACACGGCTAGATTCAAATCGCTTCATAAAAGTAGCAATATTTTTCTTTTCCCAAAGAAACAAGAAGCTAAGTAGAAAGGCCATAATAAGTTGGAACGAGATATTCCAAATTATTTTTACGTTCCCTAAAACACCTGTTGCAATTTCTTTAATATAAGCTGATACATTAAGCTCTTTCAATAGTGGCTCTACGTAAGAAATAAGATGACCATCTATTTCATAAAAATTAAAGTTGGCAACGGTTGTAAATATTTCTTCAAGCTGTGACGCAATAACTGGTACATACGTATATAACAAATAGCCAAAACTCGACAGTACTAAGATATACACAAAAATTTGTACAAGCTTTTCTGGAAGCTTAATTATCGATGAAGTACTACGAATAATTGCTCCTTGAATATTGGCCATAATGTATCCAATAATAAACGTTAAAATCATGACATTAAACATATCTCGAATTAAAAATAACATTAAAACAAGAACGATAACCGCCATCATACGTTTAAAGCTAGTATTTTTTACAAGCTTATTAATCCAATCCATTGTCGACATCCTTTCATTACTACCCACGTCTGCATTCCTCCTTTCTACATTCTACTAGAAAAAGGCATCCAAGTGTTAAAATATTTACAATTAGTATACATGTATGATGAAATAAAGCAAAAAATGAAAAAAGAAGGGACTTTCCCTTCTTTAAATCGAAAAAAATACCAATATTATATTTCTAACATTGGTATTTTTCGTTTTATGAATTTAGCAATGTCTATTTTTTATTTAAATATATTTTTCAATCTATTAATGTAAAAAGACAGATAAAGTGAAACTTCCCTCAGAGAAGAGATAAAAAGATAGTACCTTATTCAGTCATTTCTACAGTATCTTGAAGTTCTGTATCTTGGCTTAGTGAAAAATATGTTTTCAAAACATAAACCGTTCCTACAAATAAGAAAAGTACAACAGTTAATGATGTAACAATGCTACTTGTTATCCCTACTACTAAGAAGCCAATTGCTGAAATAATAGCTACAATCGCTGCATAAGGTAATTGTGTTGCAACATGATCCACATGTGAACATTGTGCTCCTGTTGAAGAAAGGATAGTTGTATCTGAAATTGGTGAGCAATGATCTCCAAATACTGACCCTGCTAATACAGCTGCTAATGCTACTAATAATAACTCTGGTTCTAATGTCATTGCCATCTGTGCACCAATTGGTAACATTAATCCAAATGTTCCCCAAGATGTTCCCGTTGCAAATGCCATAATACCAGCAATTACAAATAAGATAAGCGGTAAAAACGTAGCACTTACGTTCCATGTATTTAATAAATTAGATAAATATTCACCAGTTCCAATGCCACTAATTAAATCTGTCAATGTCCAAGCAAATATTAAAATAATAACTGCTCCCATCATTGATTTTGCACCTTCAAGTAGATGTGTATGTGCACCACGTTGACCTTGCTTTAAGAAACGAATAAAGGCAACACCTAATCCAACTAAAGAACCTACAAATAATGATACGTTTGTATTTGCATTTTCAATCATTGTAAAGATATTTAATTCTCCAGCGCCACGATAGCCTGTATAAAAAATCATTCCCATTACAACAACAATCAATGTCCCAATTGGCAATAATAAATCCGCTGGTTTTCCTTTTCCAACTTCTACCTGTTCGCTTGACATTGCTTTCATATTCTTTTCAAACTTTCTCATTGAACCGATATTAAGGTTAAATTTAATCACAACAATTACCATTAAAATGGATAATACTGCATAGAAGTTTAATGGAATCATTTGAATAAATCCGCTTAATGCAGATATTCCTGTAATTTGATACGTTGTAAAAATCGTTCCTAATAAGAAAATAATGTATGCTCCCCAACTTGAAATTGGCGATACAACGCAAACAGGTGCTGATGTAGAATCGATAATATAAGCTAATTTCGTACGAGATACACCGTAACGGTCTGTTAATGGACGACTAATTTGCCCCACTGTTAATGCGTTGAAATAATCATCAATAAACATAACAATTCCTAAAATAAACGCTAAAAACTGAGAACCTTCACGAGATGTAACACGCTTTTGAGCCCAAGCTGCAAATGCTGCCGTCCCTCCTGTTGCCGAAATAAATGCTGTAATTACTCCAAGAATTAATAGAAATGAAATCAAATAAATATTTCCGAGATTCCATTCTCCATCACTCCAAACGATACCGACAACCGTTTTGAAAATACCTGTGATACTATTTACGATGTTCCATTCATTTAAAATAAGTGCAGAAGAAATAATTCCAAGTGAAATAGATAGGATTACTCGACGAGTTAATAATACACATACTAATACGAGTAATGGTGGGATAAGTGATAAAATCGTTCCTGACATAATAATTGCCTCCTCAATATTTTGCTTGCTAATCAATTATGAGGGTAGGTGGCTCAAGAGGAAATTCCTTTCATAGCACATGGTACATTTTCACAAATAATACCAATTGACCATAACAAAAAAGGAGAACCGAGACGAAAATAACGTCACAGCTCTCCTTTATCCGAACTATGTTATCTCCATCTTGATTAGTAGCCCTTCATTGAGATAAAAATACTCAACGACAGTGTTGCTCTTTTTCAAAGCAACCCCAGCGATGGAAGGCTTGACAATCCTTACACGCTTCGGCAAAAACACCTTTTAGCTATCTTCATTGTTGTCATCCTCAGATAGCTTACTCATCATTTTTGCAACCTCTACCTTATCAGATTAGGCTGATATATTTAATTTATGTTATAAGTATACTTATAATCTCTTATTATTGCAATCATTTCTCTTATTTTTTGATTTTATGGAATAATTTTAAATTATATCAGAATGGAACGTTTCTACAGACAATCTCAACTTATATCATTTGCACTTGCTAACTAAAAAAATCCTTAGTTTCCTTTGAAATGACTCAAATTACTAAAGATTTTTTTACTCCTCTTTTGTTTTTTCATTTACCAACAAATAAACCCAAACCCTAAAATAGCGATGAATACAAATACGATGATAACGATTGCTAATGTAATTCCATAACTGTAAGCAGCTCCTGCAAAATAACCTGGTCCGCAAGGTGGTTGATATCCGTATCCATACATACGTTGATTCTCCCTTCATTTTCTATTACTATATGCTTTTTTTATAAATTCGTTTGGGTACTTCATTAGAAAA
>JBJEFI010000007.1:0-21839 GCA_051873875.1 Bacillaceae bacterium
CTGTACTCATATTACTAATTGACGTTGTTGTTTTGTTTAGTTTTCAAAGATCATACTTTAAAATGGAGCGGGTGATGGGAATCGAACCCACGACATGAGCTTGGAAGGCTCAAGTTTTACCATTAAACTACACCCGCGAAGATGGTCGGGAAGACAGGATTTGAACCTGCGACCCCCTGGTCCCAAACCAGGTGCTCTACCAAGCTGAGCCACTTCCCGAAATATGGCGCGCCCGAGAGGACTCGAACCCCTAACCTTTTGATCCGTAGTCAAACGCTCTATCCAATTGAGCTACGGGCGCATTTATTATTGTATTTACATGGTGCGGCCGAGAAGACTCGAACTTCCATGAGGTTATCCTCACTAGGCCCTCAACCTAGCGCGTCTACCATTCCGCCACGACCGCATTTATTATGCAGTAATCTAAGCAGTTGAGAAATTGAATGGCTGGGCTAGCTGGATTCGAACCAGCGCATGACGGAGTCAAAGTCCGTTGCCTTACCGCTTGGCTATAGCCCAATGAAATGGCGGTCCCGACCGGGATCGAACCGGCGATCTCCTGCGTGACAGGCAGGCATGTTAACCGCTACACCACGGGACCAAAACTAATTTTATAATGGTGGAGGATGACGGGATCGAACCGCCGACCCCCTGCTTGTAAGGCAGGTGCTCTCCCAGCTGAGCTAATCCTCCAAAAAAGTGGTGACCCGTACGGGATTCGAACCCGTGTTACCGCCGTGAAAGGGCGGTGTCTTAACCACTTGACCAACGGGCCATTTTAAAAAATAAAATGGCGGAGAAGGAGGGATTCGAACCCTCGCGCCAGTTTCCCAACCTACTCCCTTAGCAGGGGAGCCCCTTGAGCCTCTTGGGTACTTCTCCAAATAAATATGGCTCCACAAGTAGGACTCGAACCTACGACCGCACGGTTAACAGCCGTGTGCTCTACCAACTGAGCTATTGTGGAATATTTATAAGATCTGACGCTTTGCTCTGTCTTGGCGACCTAAGTTATTCTAACCGAATCAACTTACTTCGTCAAGCACTTTTTTTATCTGTTTGTCAGCCACTGTCTCGCTGACACTTATAGAATATAATACATTTGTATATAAAAGTCAACCGTTTATACAAGAAATATTTCAGAAAAACATTTACTACACCGATATTTGGTTACATCGATTCTTCTCTTTCTTTTATATATAGTATTACAGGTCTTACATTGGTAAACTTTATCTGCTTTTTCTGTTCGTTTCTTTCTTTTTTCAATTGGCTTACAATATCGGGGTGCACCTACTTTGGCAATAAGCTGTTTAAAGTCTACATCTCTATGCTTATACCCCTTTCCTTCTAGATGTAAATGATAATGAGCTAGTTCATGCTTGATAATCCCTTTAAGTTCCTCTAGTCCATGTAGTTCATAGCTTTTTTTATTTAACTCAATATGATGAGTAGTAAGCAAGTAGCGTCCACCAGTAGTTTTGAGACGAGGATTAAAATAAGCTTGATGTAAAAAGGCTTTTTGAAAATATTCAAGTGATAGTTGTTCCGTTAATAATTGTACTTCTTCATTCGTCATCAAAATCCTCCTTTAGGAACCAATTTGTTTGCCTATTCATATAGTATATCACCCCCTATTGTTAAAAGGAGTGATTTTATGCCAGTTTGGTTACAAAACCAAATGCGTCGAGCCTTTCAAGAAAAAAACAGATACCAAATCAAATTATTAAATCAATGCTGGTTTTTTTATCAAAACATCCAAAAATAAAAAAAATCTAAACATTGCTGTTTAGATTTTATAACGGAATCATCGATAAAGAAACACGGTCTTTTTTCTTATCTACATCTAACACCCATACTTTGACGATTTGCCCAACAGAAACAACGTCTAAAGGATGCTTTACAAATCCGTTTTTCAATTTAGAAATATGAACAAGCCCATCATGCTTTAAACCGACATCTACAAATGCACCAAAGTCAACAACATTACGAACAACTCCTTCAAGTTCCATTCCTTTTGTCAAATCGTCCATTGTTAAAACATCTTTCTTCAATAATGGTTTTGGTAAATCATCGCGTAAATCTCTACCTGGTTTCATTAAAGCATCGATGATATCTTCTAAAGTTGGCAATCCAATTTGTAGTGTATCTGCCACTTGCTCTTTATTTATATGTTTTAACTTCTCTACTAATTGTTCTGTTCCGATCTTATCAATACTTTCATTTAAAAAGGCTAACAAACGTTCTACATCTGCATATCGTTCAGGATGGATTGGCGTACGATCTAATACATTATCTCCATCAACAACTCGAAGGAAACCGATACTTTGTTCATATGTTTTTGCACCTAAACGTGGAATTCCTTTTAATTCTTTACGAGATTGGAAACGTCCTTTTTCTTCACGTGCTTTTACAATATTCGTAGCAACTGTTTTCGATAAACCAGAAACATATTGTAACAAGGCAATTGATGCTGTATTTACATTTACACCTACTTGGTTTACTGCTGTTTCTACGACAAAAGTTAACGATTCATTTAAACGTTTTTGGGAAACATCATGTTGATATTGCCCTACTCCGATTGCTTTAGGGTCAATTTTCACTAACTCTGATAACGGGTCTTGTAAGCGACGAGCGATTGACAAGGCACTGCGTTCTTCTACCTGTAAATCTGGAAATTCTTCACGAGCCAAATCAGAAGCAGAATACACACTGGCTCCAGCTTCGTTAACAATAATATAAGAAACAGATTGACTATATTCTTTTAAAACGTTACTAATAAATTGCTCTGTTTCACGAGAAGCTGTTCCATTTCCAATAGCAACTATTTCTACTTGATAACGATGTAAAATTGCCATTACTTTTTCTTTCGCTTGTTCCACTTTCGATATAGGTGGATTTGGATAAATCACATCAATATGAAGGACCTTTCCTGTTTCATCCACAACTCCTAATTTACATCCTGTACGAAAAGCTGGGTCTACACCTAATACAACTTTCCCCTTTAATGGCGGTTGTAATAATAAATTTCGTAAGTTCTCTGAGAAAATACGAATTGCTTGTTCTTCTGCTCGTTCTGTTAACTCTTTCCGAATTTCTCTTTCAATCGAAGGAGAAATTAACCGTTTAAAACTATCTTCAATGGCTGTTTTTAAATAAGGTGCAGCTGTTGTGTTTTCTTTTTTAATAATTCTTTGTTGTAAATAAGCAAGAATATCATCTACATTTACTTCGATTCCTACTTTTAGAATATCCTCTTTTTCGCCACGATTAAGGGCAAGTACACGATGAGGAACAATTTTTCGAATAGGCTCTTCATATGTATAGTACATTTCATAGACGTTCTTCTCGTCTTTTTCTTCATTTTTCACACGAGTAGCAACCATTCCTTTATGGAACATATAATCACGAATCCATTGACGATATGTTGCTTCATCGGCAATCATTTCTGCAATAATATCAAGAGCACCATTAATTGCGTCTTCGCTAGAAGGTACATCTTCTGTTACAAAATTCTCTGCATAAACTTCAACAGGTTGAGTTGGAAATGATAATAACCACTGAGCGAATGGTTCTAATCCTTTTTCTTTGGCAATTGCTGCTTTTGTTCTACGTTTCTCTTTATATGGACGATATAAATCCTCCACTGTTTGTAGCTTGTCTGCTTTTTCAATTTCACTTTTTAATTGAGGTGTTAATTTTCCTTTTTCCTCTATTAAACGAATAACTTCTTCTTTTCGCTTCTGAAGATTTAATCCATATTCCCATTTATCTAAAATAGCTTTTAACTGCACCTCATCTAAAGAACCTGTTAATTCCTTTCGATAACGAGCAATAAAGGGAATTGTACACCCTTCTTCTATTAATGAAATAACTTGTTCAATTTGCTTTGCCCCTATTTTTAATTCCTTCGCAATAACAACTACTAATTCTTTTTGACCTACTTGTAGTGCTTCCATCTCATACCCTCCTCTTTAATTATGGAAATAAAAGAAATATTTTCCATATAAAAATTACGTTCAAAATTATCACTAATGATAAGCAAAACTAACTTACCACTAGCTTCTATTCAAGTTGTATAAAAAAAGTTGCCCTTAAAAGAGCAACCTTTACAATCGTTATCTAAAAATGAATAAGTCCTAAACTTATTTGCAAGGCCTCATCAACCCGATCCATCATTTCATCATCTAGATGCGTAATTTTATCTGTTAAGCGCTGCTTATCAATGGTTCTTATTTGCTCAAGTAAGATAACAGAGTCCCTTTCAAAACCATACTTCTTCGCATCAATTTCAATATGTGTTGGTAGCTTTGCTTTTTGAATTTGTGCTGTAATTGCCGCTACAATTACAGTTGGACTAAATCGATTACCAATATCATTTTGAATGATTAGAACTGGACGAACGCCTCCTTGCTCCGAGCCAACAACCGGGGAAAGGTCTGCAAAATACACGTCGCCGCGCTTTACCATCAAGCTAGCTACCCCCCGCTAACGAGGCGCTCTACCGTATGTTCTGCTTCATACTCTGCAAGGAATGCTTCCGAAGCGATATTTAAATTGATCTTCGCCATTTCTAAATATCCTCTTCTCATTGCCTCTCGTATTTGTCGCTTCTTTTTTTCACGCAAAAAAGACTTGGTCGCTTGATAGATTAACTCATTACGGTTTACATTCTCTTGCTTTATTAAACCATCTAATTCCGACACTAATGCTTGTGGTAACCGAACTACGATTTCTGTTGTTGATCTTGTTTCAGACACAACAATTCACCTCCGCCATCTACTGCAAAAAACGATTATATACTTATATTTATGATACCATTTCACTAGAAGCTTTGCAAAGTAGCTTTGTAATTCTTGCTTATCTTTTCCAATTCACTTAAAAAAATTCACTGTATAAGTGGATTTTTCACTTCAACAATCTGTCCGTTTCGTTTATATACTCTCGGAACTCGATCACCAATCATACAGATAATTTCATAATTGATGGTACCAAGATATGCAGCTACATCTTCCGCACATATACATTCTTCACCTTGTTCTCCAATTAAAACTACTTCCGTCCCAATTCTCTCTCTATCGGACAATCTTACCATAAATTGATCCATACAAACACGCCCAATTATAGGTAATTTCTCTCCATTTATTAACACATGAAATCCTTGAAGGCGACGTGGCCAACCATCTGCATATCCAACAGGGACTGTACCAATCCATTCCTCTTCTTCTGTGCAATACGTAGCACCATAGCTTACACATGCACCTTTTTCCAGTTTTTTAACATTCGTTAAACAACTATGCATCGAAAAAGCTGGCTGTAATTGAAATGGAATCAAAGGAGCCATTTCAACAGAAGGGCTTAGTCCGTACATAGCAATGCCTAAACGAACACCATTTACTTCTTCTACTAAATCTCTAATTGTCGTTGCACTATTAGCACAATGAATAGACGCTGGATGTAGGTCTAGCTCCTTACACCAACCTAACATTTGTCTAAATGTTCCGATTTGTTTATTTACGTACGTATCATCTAATTCATCTGCCGTTGCAAAATGAGTGTAAACTCCTTCTAATTCTATCTTCGTATTGCCTTTTAATACATTTACAATGCCGATTAATTCTTCTTTTGTGCGTAACCCTAATCGTCCCATTCCCGTATCTAATTTCAAATGAATAGCTAGCGGTTCTTCACCTAATTCAGCTGCCAATAACCAATCTTCACGAAAAACAGTTAATTCAACATGATGTTTTGCTGCAAGCTGTGCATACTCCGGATTCGTTGCTCCTAATACCAAAATTGGTGCTGTAATTCCTTTTTGTCGAAGTGAAATTGCCTCATCTAAAAAAGCGACTGCTAATCGGGTTGCACCTGCCTCTAACGCAGTCAAAGCCACCTGCTCTGCACCATGCCCATATCCATTAGCCTTGACAACTGCATATACCTCTATACCATCTTTTAACCTATTTTTTATCTGTACTACATTGTTATAAATACAATCTAAATTTATTTCTACCCATGTATCTCGAAAATATCCTTTTGTAATCCCTGTCACCTTACACACTTCCATTCTAAAATATGCATAAAAAAAGGTTTCATGCATTTGTTCTTCTTTTAATTATACAGGAATTGAGAAAAAGAAAGAAGAGGTTCGTTTCTCCCATAGAATCAAACCTCTTCTTCTCCCTTTATTTATCAGCAGTTGGACCAGCCATTGATTGGACACATTCAATCACTTCTTCTAACGTTAAATCATTAGAAATTAACATATAATCAACATCATCCACTGTCCAACGAACGCCGCTTTCCATTTTCGCCCCAATTGCTACGCCTAAGTCAATCGGCTCACCCATTTCTTGAGTTGTCGTTAAAACAGCTGATGCTTTTGCTCTTTCTTGAATAAGTGTAAAGCTCTTCGCACCACTATACGTTAATAAAATTCGTTTTCCCTTATCTGTTACAAACACTTTTTCTTCTTGAAGAGTTACACCATCCGGCAACTTCGTTGGATACTGTGCTTCAAGTGCCTCTGTTGGTTTCGTAGCTGTTGGCACTTCACTTTTTTGAGCATCTGCCATGTTTTTCGATACATCAAAATCATTTTTAGCAAACTTGGCATCGAACTTCACTTTCGTAAAATTAACGAGAAAGACCGTATTTTTATCTGCGTCCATTAATTTTACACTTACTGGCTTTAAATCTTCCGTTAAAACAATCTCTTGCTTAGGTAGTAAATTACTATTTTGATAATTCGTCTTTGTTACAAAGACATATTTCCCATCTTTTTTCACAAACGTTGCACTTGTATCACCAACAATATCATTTACAAGTGATTCATATAAATAAATTTGACTACTATTTTTTGGCCAATTACTTTGGAATTTGAAGCTTTTATTCAATGATGGCGTTAAAACAAATACTCCTTCTTTGTTACGCAAAATAATTTGACTTTGATCTTTTTTTACATTTTTCAAATAAACCCGATACATATCTGGTTTGCTATACCAAACATCTACATCATACTCCTGTGGCTCAATTCCCGCTTTAATCATTAATTTTGCATGGGCTTTGTATCCAGATAAATCCTTTACTTTATCTCCTAAATCCGCAACGACATCTTCTTTTGTTTTCTCCATACATCCCGTTAACACAAAAAGCATTGAAAGTAATAACACCAATACAATACCAAACCGCTTCTTCACACATTCCACTCCCTTTACCCCATGTCTCTGCTTGTCAGACTTACTGCTAACAAGTATATGAGACAAGATTTAGGAATATGCAGACTAGCTTTCCTTCCTTTCAATAATTACTTGTGCTACCGCATAATCATTTGAATGGGAGATAGATACATGTACGTGACATCCTTCCTTCAAAATAAACGGCTTCCCCAATTCATCTTTCACTACCTCTATATCTTGAAAACTTAATTCTTTTCCAATTCCTGTTCCAAATGCTTTTGAATAAGCTTCCTTTACTGCAAATCGCCCAGCCAAAAATTCAATTTTTCTTTTTACTTGTAATTCATTAAAGACCGCCAGTTCATTTGCAGTCAAAATTCTTTCTGCAAATTTTTCATTACGTTCGTACGCTTTTTCAATGCGTTTTAATTCTACAATATCAATGCCAATTCCTTGAATCACGTTCTCTCTCTCACTTTCTTCATTTTAGATAGAAGCTACCTCCATCTATCATTTCAACATCTTTCTCTTTTTGCAACTCCCTCATTAATTGAAATAAAGCTTCATCCTTTTGCTTTGCTTCAATCATACAATGAATTTCCGAAACAGACCCTTTTATTTTACGTAAAAAGCTTAGAAACATGTCTGCATCAATATAATCTGCATGAGCTCGCCTATCTTTTTCATCTCTTGGAGTAGAAATGTGCATTTTTATCGGCAAGAATGCATGATTCCATGTTTGGACAACTCGTTCCCAATCCTGTTCCCATGGATGTTCGTCCCCATTAACGAGTTGATGATGCAAATCAAAAACAAGAGGGATATTTAATTTCTCACATAAAAATAGTGTATCATTCATTGTAAATGTACTATCATCATTTTCTAACATGACCATCTCTTGAATACTAACTGGAATCTCTCCCCAGTTCTCTACAAATAACTCTAGTGCCTTTTCCTTATCTTGATAAGCTGCACCAACGTGAAGAACACAACGATGAACCGGATTTATTCCCATTCCTCTCAATAACTTTCGATGCATAAGCAAGGTACGGCACGCATTTTTAAACACATCTTCCTTTTGGGAATTTAAAACAACAAAATGGTCCGGATGAAAATCAATTCGCATCGGCTTTTTCTTCAAAAATTGTCTAATGTCATTTAAGCTTTCTCTTAACGATTCCATGTAGTTCCAATCTAATAACGCTGAATGGTTCGCAAGTGGAATGATTTTTGAACTTAATCGAAAAAAAGAAACATGATGTGCATACGCATGCTTCATTAATCGTAAACAATTATGCACATTTTTATTAGCAATACGCTCTAACTTCGCAATTGCCGCTTCCCTATCCTTTATCTTCTGAAATTGTGCAAATGTCATCGTTTGTGAAGGAGAACTGTTTGGTAAATGAATACTCATCGCAACAAATCCTAATTTTACTAACATCCTTTTTCCCTTTCCTGACCTTTTCCTTATGTTATCCAATTATAAAAAGGAACATGAAATGAAAAAGAATATCCAATTATGAAGAAAAAAGACTACTCCCAATTCGGAGTAGTCTTTATTATTTACATTATGAACGAGAACGGTCACGATTACGATCACGGTTGCGATCACGATGACCATCACGATGACGATCGCCTTCACGACGACGCCCACTACCTTTACGATTTTTAAAATTGCCACGGTTACGATCGTTATTGCCACCGCCGTTACCATAACGACGACGACCTTCTTTAGCAATTACTGGTGGCTCTGCTGTTAAACTAACTTCTGTTGCATTTGGCTCTTTTGTCATTGCCTTTAATGCTGCTGATAATAATTGTACAGAATCATGCTCTTCCAATAATTCTTCCGCTAATGCACGGTAGTAAGATAAATTTTCTTCTTGGATGATTTTTGTTAACTTTTCAGCAACAATACGTTGTTGACCTTCTAACGCCTCATCTAATGTTGGTGGATTCATACGATCCATTTTACGTTTTGTTGTACGTTCGATTAATTTTAATTGACCGAATTCACGTGGTGTTACGAATAACATTGCCACTCCTGTACGACCTGCGCGACCTGTACGTCCAATACGGTGAACATAGCTTTCTGGGTCTTGAGGAATATCAAAGTTATAAACGTGACTAACACCTGAAATATCAAGTCCACGAGCAGCAACGTCTGTCGCTACTAATACATCGATTGAACCTTCTTTAAATTTACGTAATACTTGCATACGTTTTGCTTGTGTTAAATCACCATGAATTCCTTCCGCTGCATATCCACGTAAGTTTAATGCTTCTGATAATTCATCAACACGACGTTTTGTACGACCGAAAATAATTGCTAATTCTGGACATTGGATGTCTAATAAGCGAGTTAACACGTCAAACTTACGTTTTTCTTGTACTTCAAGGAAGTATTGCTGAATGTTTGGCATTGTTACTTCTTTTGCCTTCACACGAATGTGTTTTGGTTCTTTCATGAATTTCTCAGCAATTTTGCGAATTTGATCAGGCATTGTTGCAGAGAAAAGCAATGTTTGGCGTTCAGCCGGTACTTGACTTAAAATTGCTTCAATATCCTCTACAAAGCCCATGTTTAACATTTCATCCGCTTCATCTAATACAACTGTTTGCACATCTTGTAATTTTAATGTTTTGCGGTTGATGTGGTCGATAATACGACCTGGTGTCCCAACGATAATTTGTGGATTTTTCTTTAACGAACGAATTTGGCGGTTGATATCTTGACCACCGTAGATTGGTAATACGCGAGCTCGTTTTCCATATCCAACCTTGTATAGCTCTTCAGAAACCTGAATTGCTAACTCACGAGTTGGTGCGATTACAATCCCTTGAATGCCGTTTGCTTTCATGTCTAATTTCTCAATTAATGGTAAACCAAACGCAACTGTTTTCCCTGTACCTGTTTGGGCTTGACCGATAACGTCATGACCTTCTAATGCAACAGGAATTGTTTCGGCTTGAATTGGAGTTGCTTCTTCAAACCCCATTTTTTCTACTGACTGTAATAGTTGTTGACTTAATCCTAGTTCACGAAATGTTGCCAATGTGTAAAATCTCCTTTTTTTCAACTGTTTATTTTATTCTAAAAAGTAACTTGATCTATCAAGTACGTTCTAAAGGCGATTGCCTAACTGCTATGATTATGGAAGCTTTCTAATAAAGAAAAGCTTCTTTAGAATGGAAGACTTAAGAGGATCAACCTGTTCATACAACCTCTACAACTGTCCTATTTCTTACTTAGGACATCACTCTTCCTGTAAATTACCAAAAAAGCTTTTTAAGAAAACCTCGTATAAAAAAGACATCTCCTCATTTGAAGAAAATGTCTCTACATGCTTAATCTTCATGAAGTATCGTTCATTGCACTTACGCAATCAATTTATTATATATGTGATTGTATGAAAATGCAAATAAACAATTTTATCCCGTTCTAACTGACACTAATACTCCTACTTCAAAATTTAAGGAAATCAAAAAAGTTTAAGTGGAAAATAAGTGTCAGTAAAAACCCGATTGGTTCAACTAACCATCAGTGAAAGATGAACAAAAACTCCCGCTGATGGGAGTTTCACTTTATAAGAGAGCATTTACTATCTCTTCTAAACGCATTCCTCTCGACGCCTTTACAAGCACAACATCGCCACTTTGAACAAAGTTCTGTAAAGCTGAAATTAATTTTTGTTTATCTTCATAGCTTTTCACATTTTCTGTTTTATATGTTTCAAGTGCGCCTTCAGCGATATGTTTACCTAACGTACCATATGTCCATACATATTCAATTTTCGTTGGATCTAATTCTTTCCCAACTTCACGATGATATGCAACTTCTTCCGTACCTAGCTCTAACATATCACCTAAAACAATAATACGACGCTCATAACCACTTAATTCCTCTAAGGAACGAATTGCCGCACGCATTGATGTTGGACTTGCATTGTAAGCATCATTAATCAATGTGACATTATTGCGTCCTTTTTTCATTTCCATACGCATTCCTGTCATCTTTAATGAAGCTAACCCTTCTTTAATCGTTTTATCTGAAAGGCCAAAGAATCGACCAACTGCAATAGCTGCTAATGAATTAAAAACATTATGCTTTCCTAAAATCGGAATAAACAATGTTTCGTCACATGTATGCATTGTAAATGTTGTACCATCTGCCTTTTGTTCAATTGTTAAAGGATATAAATCATTTGTACTTTCTTTTCCAAAAGTCACAACATTATTTGGCAGTACACAATTTTTAATCCCTTCTTGTAATAAAGGTTCATCTCCATCATATGCAAACATCCCATTTTCTGATAATCCTGTCACGATTTCTAATTTTGCTTTCGCAATACCAGCACGTGAACCTAAATCTTGCATATGTGCTTCACCAATATTTGTCACAATGGCCGCGTCTGGTTTGGCAATCGTTGATAACAATTCAATTTCACCAAAGCCGCTCATTCCCATTTCTAATACAGCCACTTCTGTGTCTTCTTTTAATTGAAGAATTGTTAACGGTAAGCCAATGTGACTATTGTAATTCCCTTGTGTTTTATGAACAGAGAAGGTTGTACTAAGAACAGCAGCAACTAAATCCTTCGTTGATGTTTTTCCATTGCTTCCTGTAATCCCAACTACTTTTAATGCCAATTGTTGGCGATAGTTAGCTGCTAAATGTTGCAATGCTTCTACTGTATCTTTGACAAAAATTAATGGCACATTTTGTGGTGGATTTGGCTGGTCTTCTTGCCAAAAAGCCGCTGCTGCACCTTCTTCAATTACTTGTTGTACAAATTGATGTGGATTAAAACGTTCCCCAATAATCGGTACAAATAAGTTCCCTTTAGCGATTGTTCTAGAATCGGCTGTTACACCTTCTACTAAAATATCTTCATATCTTTGCGCCAACCCTGACCCTTGGCACATTTCTTGTATTTGCTTTAATGTTCGTTTTATCATGTTTATCTACGCTCCTGCAAAGAAACACTATCCGTTTACGAATAGTGTTTCTCATTTTTTTATATTGTAAATTTAATTTTTTGTTTTTCTTCGTAACGTTCCATTGCTAATTCAATTAATTTCTCAATAATGCCTTCGTATGTCATTCCAGCTTCTTGCCATAACATCGGGAACATGCTGTAAGGTGTGAATCCTGGCATTGTATTAATCTCATTAATAATGAATTGACCATCTTTTGTTAAGAAGAAATCGGCACGACATAAACCAGCACAATCTAATGCTTTATACGCACGGATTGCTTCTGATTTCATTGTCTCTTGCTCTTCTTCTGTTAAGTTAGCAGGAATGGCTAATCCTGTATCACCATCAATATATTTTGATTTGTAGTCATAGAAATCTTTCTTTGGTAAAATTTCACCAATAACAGAGCATTTCGGCTCATCGTTACCCATTACGCCCACTTCAACTTCACGACCAATAATATTTTCTTCTACGATAATTTTACGGTCAAATAAAAATGCTTCTTCAAAGGCTGCTACTAATCCTTCACGATCCTTCGCTTTACTAATTCCAACACTTGAACCTAAGTTTGCTGGTTTTACAAAACAAGGATAACCAAGCTCTTTTTCTACTTTTTCATAAGTAGCTTCTGCTTGTTTTTCCCAATCAGGACGAAGAAATGATACATACTTCGCTTGTTTTAATCCTGCTTGTGCGAATAAATTTTTCATGATTACTTTATCCATTCCAGCAGATGATGCTAATACACCATTTCCTACGTATGGAATATTCATTAATTCAAGTAAACCTTGAACTGTTCCATCTTCTCCATTTGGACCATGTAAAAGTGGGAAAATAACATCTAAATTCGCACCGTTATCTAGGCTAAATAAATCGCCACCTAATGATAAAGGTGAAATAACGTTGCCATCTTTCATTTGTAATGCTTCTACGCCATTTACTTTGTCTGTAATTTTCGTTCCACGAATCCATTGGCCTTGTTCTGTAATATAAATTGGATGAATATCATATTTTTCTTTATTTAATGCTTTAGTCACGGCTAATGCTGTTTGTAAAGAAACTGCATGCTCTGCTGACTTCCCACCGTATAATAAACCTAATTGAATTTTCACGTTGTAACCCTCCACAGTCGTATGTCACTTTTTTCACTGTTTATTATTTTACCATGATTTTTTTAAGAAACGATAATTTCACTAAAAAAAATTAGAAAAGTTCACTATCATTAAGCTTTTTTTGATTCTTCTAGTCGGATGCCTACTTTTTGTTAGTATATGGAGGAGGAAAAAAGAAGGTGCACTACCATTTTTCATAACATTAACCTATCGTTATCGAACAATTCTTTTAAATCATTGCACAAAAGTTAGATTTTTGTTATATAATATATATAACAATTATTACAAAGGAGGCTCATCATGTTTGAATTGGACTTTAATAGCGAAAAAGCAATTTATACCCAATTGTACGAACAAATTATTTTAGCCATTGCCCGCAAAGATTTACTCCCAGGTGATTCGTTGCCGTCCGTTCGAGCGATGGCCGAAGAAATTGGCATTAACTTGCATACAGTAAATAAAACGTACAATCTACTAAAAGAAGAAGGCTACGTACTTATTGACCGCCGCAAAGGTGCCTGTATTCAAGCTGTTCCAATCTCAATCAAAGAAGAAGAGCAACAAGACTGGCAACAGCAATTACAGCTGTTAGCCGCAAAAGCTTTCATTCAAGGCATGTCTGAAGAAGAATTTATGAAAGTTTGCAAAAAAACATATGAATTATATGGTGGTGACTCCAAATGAACGAATCAATAATCGCTAGTCTTTCTTTTCTATTTGTATTAACCCTTTTATATATTACCTTCCTTTTTTCGCAAAAAATATCAAAAAGCAACCTTTACTACGGTATCTTTATTGAAGAAGAAAACAAAACAGAAGCGTTAACCGATATTTATCGTTCGTTTAAACGATGGTCTACAATTGTTTATGTTCTTTCTTTATTACTAACTGGACTATGCTTATTTATTTTCAAGTGGAATTCTCCTCTTGCTGTGTTAATTCCAACGTTCCTTAGCATCTTTGCCTATTTCATCGTTTATTTACAAGCTCACAAGAAAACAAAAGCATATAAGGCAACATCTATCCCTACGACAAAACAAGCAATGAAAATGACCATTGACCCTATTTTCATTCAAGAACGAGAGCATTTGAAAACAATCTTTACGTTTCTTTCTCTTATTCCACTTCTAATGGCAGTAGCGAGCTTTGTTTATTTAGTAATGAACTACAATAACTTACCAAATCAATTGCCGATTCATTGGAATTTTGCTGGAAAAGTAGATGGTTGGGCCGAAAAATCAATCGCAAATGCCTTTATGCCAACGATTATGCAAGTCATGATTACGATTTTATTCACCTTTATTTGTCGCTGGATTTTACAAACACGATCTCGTTTAAATCCAACGAACATTGAGGAAAGTCGAAAGCTAGCATTAAATTACTTAAAATCAGCAGCAGCTACTTTCTTATTCTTAAGCTTCCTAACAAATAGTTTATTTGCTTCTATTGCTTACGGCATGGTAACAGGAAATGAGCTTTCACCTACTTTCATGATTATCATTGTCAGCTTATTGTTCATAAGCGCAGGTATTCAAATTTTTGTTTATTATAAATACGGACAACGTGCTTTTATGAAAAAAAGCGAAACAATGGGCTATTCCCCAGAAGACCGAGATGAGTATTGGCTTTGGGGAACGTTCTACAACAATCCAAATGACCCATCTATCATGGTTGAAAAACGTTATGGTGTTGGCTGGACGATCAACATTGGTAATACTGGTGGAAAAATTATAGGTATTGTTACCATTTTATTTTTAATTGGGGTAATTGTATTTGCCATTGCATCTGCTTAATCATTTGTTGATGAGTATAGAGAAAGCGTAGTTTTCACTAAATATAGTATTATAGATATAGGATGGTTAGTATAACGTACTAATGAATCCTATATCTTTTTTTATACAATAAAACATATAAATGAAAAATTTGAATAGGGGGATTATTAAATGGAGTTAAAGATAATAAATCAAGATTTTTCAATATGCAAAGTGGAAGATTTATCACAAATAGATTATTCAGATAAGTTTTGTTTTATTGGCAAGACAGATGAAGAGTTATCATTAGTATGTAGTACAAATTTGGTACCTAAAAATGCAATTGAATGCGATAATGGATGGAAAGCATTTAGAATACAAGGTGTATTAGATTTTTCTCTTATTGGTATATTATCAAAAATATCAACTTTATTAGCAGAAAATAAAATCGGAATATTTACAGTGTCTACATATAATACAGATTATATTTTAACTAAAGAAGAAAACTTTGAGAAATCAATAAAGATTCTTGAACAGAATGGATATGTAATTAAGCGATAAATTCCAATTTATCGAATACATTAAGTTAAATTTAGAGGAACAATATTAAACTATTACGAACTAAAGTCCAGCAATAAATTTGCCGGACTTTTTAGTTTAACATAATACATGTTTATGATTTACTACCAAAAGTTAACCCTTTCTCTTCAAGGGCTTGACGGATTTTCTCTACTGCTTTTGGGCCCATCCCGTGTAGCTGTAAAAGTTCGTCCTCTGTAACAGTTATCAATTGTTCTAACCGAACATAACCAGCCCGTTCAAGTGCTCGTAATGCCGGTTTCGCTAGTCCAGCAGGAAAAGAATTACCTTGTGTCATCCTTGTACCTCTTGAGCAGTGATTTCTTTTTGGACCTTTTTCGTTAGCTTTCCGAACACTAATTGATAAGAATGAAGAATGAGCTTTTCAACGAACTCATTAGGCAACTCTGCATCAAGATAAATCGAATTCCAATGAGTTTTGTTCATATAATAACCAGGAATAATTCCCTCATATGTTTCCCTTAATTCTTCTGCACGAACTGGATCGCATTTTAATGTAATAATTGGTGTTCCTTTTGCATCGCCACCCATCATAGCAAACATCTTTCCTCCAACATGATAGCGGTCTGCTTGCCAATCTACTTGATAATCAAAAGTCACACCAGGTAAACTCTTGCAATATGCTTGTAGTTTTTCTTTATCCATTGAAATCTCCCCTTCTTTCAAAGCATTTACATATAGTTTAATTTATAATTTAACTATTATAAATAAATTAATTGAAAAGACATGAAGTTATCATGGAGCGAGCTATCGTTTCTATCATCTATTAACTCAAACAAAGAAGCCCTTCTACATCATGGCAACTTATGCTAATCGCCAAAACAAAAGGACTTGATACGGTCTGTATAGGTGGATTTAATAAAAAAGATTTTGCAGAACTATTCAAGTTAGAAAATCACTATATACCAATCGTTCTAATTGCCTTAAGAGAAGCTGCCCTCTGCTTTTGGCACACCCACTTGCCGTTAAAAGATATTACAACCTTCGTTGAGTAAGTGATTGCACCCATTATAAATTCAAGTCAAAGAGAATATGAATATATTCTATTTTTGTAATTTTCAGAACAAATATGTGCTATAATTACTAATTAATTTTACGAAGGGGGATTTGGTATGTTTGAACATAAAATTGATGAACATGTATCATTAAAATTATTAAGAGTTCAAGATGCCGAACGCTTATTTACACTAACAGATTCTTCAAAGGAACATCTTCGACAATGGCTTCCGTGGGTAGACTTTACAACATCTTCCGAGGATACAAAGGCTTTCATTGAAGGAACCTTAAAACAATTTGCTAGCAACCAAGGATTTCAGGCCGGCATTTGGTATCAAGGAGAATTGACCGGTGTGATTGGCTTACATAACATCAATTGGGGAAACAAGTCCACTTCCATCGGCTATTGGCTAGGGGAAAAATATCAAGGTAAAGGATTAATGACACGAGCATGTAGCAGTGTTATTGACTATCTTTTTAAAGAATTAAACTTAAATCGAGTTGAAATACGGGTTGCAACAACGAATAAAAAAAGCGGTGCAATTCCAATTCGATTAGGCTTTCAAGAGGAAGGACGCATTCGCAAAGCAGAATGGCTTTCTAATCATTATGTGGATCATATCGTCTATGGCATGTTAGCCGAAGAATGGCAACAAAAATAAAAACACATTGGAGAGAATGAAGATGGACAAATGGGAACAAGATGGCTTTTTGATTTCTACTAATAAAGCACATTTAGATATCGATGTTGTTCATGCTTTTTTAAATCAACAAGCATATTGGTCAAGAGGAATACCGAAGGAAATAGTTATCAAATCAATTGAACACACTACTTTATGCTTTGGTGTTTTTAAAAAAGATGTCAATAAAGAAGTTGGTGAACAAGTTGGCTTTGCAAGAGTCATCAGTGATTTAGCTACATTTGCTTATCTAGCCGATGTCTTTATCTTACCAAATTATCGAAACCTAGGCTTATCGAAATGGTTAATGGAAACAATCGTAAATCACAACGAACTACAAAGCCTTCGTCGATTTATGCTAGCTACTCGTGATGCCCATACATTATATAACCAATATGGCTTCGAACAAGTTGATAACCCAGAACCGTTTATGCAAAAGGTTCATATCAATCCTTATCAACGATAATGACATGTTAACGTGGAGGCTGGGACATAACTAAAATACCCAACCTTATAGACGAACAATTTCACATTAAGAAATCCATAAATCGAAAAATCCGAACTAATTCGAAACTCTTTTTAGAATTTCGTATCCTAGTTCGGATTTTTCTTTGGCTGAAATACTTTTGTCCCAGCCTCTTTTCACTTCCTACTTTTTTCTCGCCTTTATAATCATCGTCGTTGGAAATTTTCTCGCCTTATATAAAGAATAATAACGTTCTGAAACCTCTGCTTCTATATCATGAAAATAAGACGAAACATCACTTTCAATAACCGCTTCAATGACAAATCCTGCTTTAATTAATTCATTTATATATGTAGCCATCTTTCGGGTATGAACGACCATATTTGCATCTTCACCTTTAAATTTTTCGAAGGTTTTTGTTCCTTCGTATTGGTAGGAGCCATCAAGGTAAATCTGTCCATTTTCACATTGCAAATGAGAATATAATGGATGGTCCCAACTAAAAATAAAGGTTCCACCCTCTTTCAAATAAGAGTAAATAAGCTGAAAGGTCATCGGTAAATCTGTCGTCCAACCGATTGCATAAATAGAATACACATAATCAAAATACTGCTTCGGCAATTGAATATCTTGTTCCATTGGCGCACAAAACAAATGAGGATGAAGACCTTTCAATGTCTCTTCAGCAGCTGCCTTCTGTGAACCTGACAAATCAACTCCCCATAGCTCACTTGCTCCTTTACTGGCCATATACCGTAGTGAATGACCACTTCCATAACCAATATCGAGCACTTTCTTATTTGTTAACTCGCCAAACAAATGAAGTTCATCCTCTGTTTGGGCAAAAGGTCCGTAATTTGGCAATGCATCCTTTCCATCGAAATGATGTGCTACCACGTCCCAACTTTTTTTATTTTGATCCAAAATTGCTTTTTTCATCTTCATTCCCCCTTCATATGTATTCCATAACTGAAGGAAGAAACCCTTTATTAAAAATATTTTTAAAATCATGGTTAGCGATCCAAATTTGCTAATACACTTTAAAGAAGACGAATTGATAAAGAAAGAAGTAGTTTCAAAGGAGGTAATTGCTATGAACAAATATACTGTTTTTTCATTGTTATTTACAGCAATCTTTATCGTGTTATTTTATTTAATGGCGAATAGTATTAGCTTTGGTTCATTTGGAAAAGTTGTTATCGTATCAATGGTTCTTTCTCCTGTTGCAGGTGCTGTTTTATCCTTAAAAAACAATCGCCCTTTCCTAAGATGGACCCTCTTTATTTTAAACATCTTATTCTTCTGCATCATTTGTTACCTTCTCTTACTAGCTTTTAACTTTGGTGAACGATAATTAAATAATAAAAAGGAGTTTAGCATGAAAGAATTTGTTGGGTATTGTGCTAATTGTAAAAAGGAAATCCATTGTTTAGATGGATTTATTAATGGTGTTGTCATGACGAAAAAAGATATATTACTTTGTTTTGAGTGTGCAGATAACAAGAAAGAAATACCCTTATCTTCTGAATCTATTGGCGATATTGACGGTGAATAGGATTAAATAAATCTTCTTCTGTATTTCTAACTACTGAAAAGTTGTCTACATTATAATGACCATGAAGGACGGTATTGTGATGAAGAATGATTTGTTTCGCAGATAAAACAGCTGAATCGGCCGTAGAATGTCCATCCCCTACTAATGTGACATCCAAGTGACTCACTGTCGCTGTTCTTACAGCTGTATCAATACAATGTTCCGTTTTACATCCCATTATGATAAGATGCTCTATTTTATGTGCATTTAAAAATTCCATTAAAAGCGTCCCATAAAAACAATTAGTCGCTTCCTTATCAAATATTGCAGCCGTATCAGGTACTGTTATCTGTTCATGTATTTGAAATCCTGCTCCTTCTCCATTTGAAACATCTACATCTCTTATGAAAATAATCGGTGCATTTACCGATGTCGCTTTTTGAATAGCTACATTAATATTATTTATTAGCTTCTCTTTTTCATAGACTGCTTTCTCATTCTCATTTCCTTCTATTAATTCTTGTTGAGCATCAATGATAAGTAATGCTTGACTCACTTCATTTCCCCCTTTTAATTAACTTAACTTATTTTTTCCATTCCGTTCGTTTCCCCTTTTGAAATTACCTGTTACCTTCGCTAAAATAAGTTGTTCTTCTTTTTCATTCTTAGCTGCTTTTATTTTCTCTAAAAATTTATCAGCGTCTTTTCCTTTTAAAATTTTCACCTGCTTTCCATAAAAATCGAGAAAAACTGTATTATTCTTTGCAACTCGGTAACTAAACGGAATTTCTTCTAAACGATTTCGCTTATCAATATTGTCCATTCTCCACCTACTTCTATAAATATTCCCTTCTATATATATTATTCAATAACCCTCACAATACCTTTATTGAAAGAATAAGCAATTAAAAAGCTAACCAATGATGAAATTAGTTAGCTTTTCTGTTTGGAAATAAAGATTATTCCTATTGTGTTTCTTTTCTATAATCGATAGCTTCCTTGATGAAATATCCAATGGAAATAAGAAAAATAATTAAAAATGTTGTTTGAACAACATCCCATTCCCATATCCCAATAAAATAAAGTAAGGCTGGAAGTGTTAATGTAAACCAAGACTGTATCATTGCTACTTTCCCAACGTAGTGTTCAATCCGCTTATTTTTTAGTTCGTAAAATAAATACCATTGATAAGCCACATCAACCTGGTTAGAGTATTTACATAATCACGAAAATAAAAAAGAGCCATTACCGCATAAAATAGCGCAAAAATAGCAACCCATCCTGAAAAATAACTAAGCCCAGTATTACTTAAATCAAAAAGAATCGTTAATCCTAAATATAAAAATGTAAATCCAAATAAAAAAGTCGGCGCATATTGATAGACGACCCAATTACTTTGATCTGATATGGTGAGTAAGTAAAATGGGAAAATGAGTTGTAACAGACCAACGAATAGATTAAATACTGCTACACTCTTTCCTTCTGCTTTTCCAGTTAACATTAGACTGTTCAGAAATAATGCTGCTCCAGAAAGTAATAATCCTATATTCCCCATGATGTAAGCCCCCTTACTGAATCCATTTGCTTGAACTGGAAATATAGATGATAAAATACCTTTAGTCACTTCTATTAGTTTTGATATTTTAACTAAAATTATACTTTCATTGATTACTTTCTAGATAAAGCCATGTATAGATAATAAAAAATCCTGCATTAACAATGAATGCAGGATTTTCATTTACCTTTATGACCCTTACTCAGCTTTTTTTTAAGTATAAGTAGAGGGCAGATAGTAGCACGATAATTCCATTTATTATATAAAGACTCGTAAAAATCATTGTTAATAAGCCTGCACCCCAGCCACCTTCATCAAAAATTAAAACAAAAGATAAGGTACCAAAGAAAATAAGTGGTGTTAGAAGCAGAAAAACAATTCCTGCACCTATTCTTTTTTTACTATTATCACGAGAATAGGTAAAAGTATAAAAATTAATAATACCAAATATAATTACTTCTAATACAATCGTTAAAATCAACCCTACAGTATCAGACAAATAGACAACTCCTTTCTTGTTTAAATATGACTTACTTAAAGAAAAAGGAGGGTTCAATATTATTCTTTATTTCTAAACGATATACATTGTCATAAGATAAAGTTACTCAAATATTACATACTAGGGGCATTGTAAAAGGATAAGACACCTATTACTGCTAGTATCATCATGAAAAATTGAATGACTATGCCGATGATACTACAAATTAACCCTGCTGTCGCAAATGCTTTTCCACCTTCATTTGTTTTTTCTATTTCTTTTTTAGCGGCTAATGAAATAAAAATACCTATGATTCCAAATGCTCCTCCGATTCCTGGGATTATCATAGCAAGAATCCCAAAAATAATAGAAATTATTGATTTACTATTTGTTTTTGTTAATGTGGTCAACGTTAGTTCCTCCCTTAATTTGATTTTTCCCTCATTCAATTTCGATATAATCCGTCAACTTTTCTCCTTATACCATCGCCTCTCTTATTTAGAGCATTA
>JBJEFI010000008.1:0-1079 GCA_051873875.1 Bacillaceae bacterium
TTAAAATAACATAAAGATCTGTTTGTTCGACAGTTTTCTTATGGATTTATCCAATATAAAACCTATTGAAAACCAAAACAATATAGTCAGAGCATACTTTACGCCCATTGGAATATTAGAAGGATGCATAATTTTTTCAACAAACCAATGCGTTTCTATTATCCAAAACGGTGGACTTGTTAGAAACAACAATATTGATTTATCATCATATCCCAATAGATTGAAAAGGCATACACCAATGGCGATGGTTGTAAGCTAAAAACGAAATCTCTTATAGAACTTCAAAATTTCCTCTCCCTTCATACTTAATTAAACGATTTTTCGAGGAGTTTCCCAGTAGGAAACTCCTTTTTCGTCTTGATTGTCATATTGTTCTTGTAGTAAATCTGCTTTTTCAGTTTAAGTACAAATTGTTCACATCATATATAGTTATTTCAACACAAATTTCCATTTACCTTTTATCCCATTCGCAACAGTTTTAGCACAGGTTTTAACAACATCGCATAAATTTATGCGGTGTCTTCAATTTGTATACGTATTTGTGTGCTAATTAGTATGTTAAAATCGTCAAAGTATTGGTTTAACAACAAAAGAGAGGACACCAATTCATATGCAAATTTTGTCCCCAATTAGGTTGGAATTTAATGTTTTCTCTTCAATAACCGAACCTGTTAGTATTTAATTTATGTTTTTTTGGAGGGGTGTGTTCAACGTTACTTGTTTACTACATAGACCGTCTACAGTTTTGTAATTGTTATTTTGGAATATAAAGGATACAATGTAGACTAAAGAATGCTGTAAGGGAGGGCCAGGAATGTACTTAAACGTAAAGGAAACAGCGGAGTATTTATCAATACCAGAAGGGCAAGTGAAGAAGCTTATTTTAGAAGGAAAAATCCGTGCCTTACATGATGGGGAAGATTATATTATTAATAAAGAACAATTTAATACCCATTTAGAGCAAATGAAGAAGTATAAAGAACTAATTGAGGAATTGATGAGTGAACCAATTCCAGAAGATCGTGATATAAAGGATGAAGATTAATGAAGATAAAAGGCGTTATTTTTGATATGGATGG
>JBJEFI010000008.1:1179-12456 GCA_051873875.1 Bacillaceae bacterium
AAAAAAGAAGGATTAGATGAATTGCTTCAATATTTACAAGCAAACAATATTCCAATGGTTGTGGCAACGTCTACATACCGAAAGATGGCATTATGGATTTTAGAAAAAGCAGGAGTGCTTGGGTATTTTAAAGGAATTGTTTGTGGTGATGAAGTAAAGGAATCGAAACCAGATCCAGAAATTTTCGTGAAGGCCTGTAACTTATTAGGATTACAACCAGAAGAATGTATCGTTATAGAAGATAGTGAAAATGGCTTACGTGCAGCACATGCAGCTGGAATTCGTACGATTTTCATTAAAGATTTAGTAACACCTGTAGAAGAGGTATTAGGGAAAGTGCACCATCAAGGAAAATCATTACGTGATGTTATTACATATCTTGAAAAAGATCCGCAATAGATGAACGAAGATGTGCATAGTGAAGGAGTACAAGGGCTAGTAGCTCAGTGGCAAGGGCATATTATGAAATACTATTATCATTGCACAAAGAAAATTCTCGCTGGATTAGGGCAAATGTATGTAGCCGATGAACGATTTACGAAAAAGATTGATAAGTATGGCGAAGGATTAGCTCAATTTATGAGCGATGCAATTGAAGTATATTACCAATAATAAAGAGTCTATTTTTAACGAGTAAGAAACATATCAAAAATTGATATGTTTCTTTTTGTTGACTAAATCATCATTGTATATCATACTATTTGTTAACTAATATCTAAAAATGGTTAACAAATGAAGGGGATGAAAATGGAACAAAAAAGGACAAAACTACAAATGATGATTATGGCAGCAATGTTTGCAGCGATTATTGGTATTTTAGCGCAAGTAACGATTCCATTGCCACTTGTACCAATTACAGGACAAACACTAGCAATTGGCTTGGCAGTAACAATTTTAGGGAAGAATTATGGCACATTATCTGTATTCATTTATTTATTATTAGGTGCAATTGGTGTCCCAGTATATGCAGAGTTTTCTTCTGGAATTGGTATATTACTAGGGCCAACAGGTGGTTATTTATTAGCATTTTTACCAACAGCTTGGCTAATGGGAATGATAATGGACAAGTATGGATATACGTATTACAAAGCGATTATAGCGAACATTATTGGAATGGTATTAACATTGACAATTGGAACAATCTATTTAAAAGTTGTAGGTGAATTGTCTTGGATGGCTGCTTTCGTAGGTGGCGCAGCACCATTTATTGTTGTTGGAGTGATGAAAGCAGTATTAGCAGCAGCAATTGGGATAGCTGTTCGCAAACGATTAGTAGCGGCAAATTTATTGAATGATTCTGTAGTTGCATCATAAAAATGGATTTTTATATTATGTTACATATTATATAGCTTAAAACGAAAGGATAGATGAGCAAATGCTCTATCTATCCTTTTTGTACTACAAATGATCTTATTTACTTAAGTGATTTCATTCTTGTTACTATTTAATAATAAATGCGATAATTCCTATTATTATACATAAGATTCCGCTCAAAATTTATCCTAATTCTGAAGCTTCTCTTATTAATGTTAAATTGAATATGTTTTTAGTTATGTGCTTTCTTTGAAGAAAAGTAAGCTTCTAATAATACTTGGAATCCAGCTGCAAAAATAAAGACAGTCCAAGAGAATTTTCATGTCCAGAAGATTCCTAACACAATGAAGAAAGCAAATGCGAAAACCCCAAAGTGTGCCTGTTAGAGTACAACATATTACTATGTCTGTCAAAGTAATATGTTTAAAATAGATTGAAATTTTTATAAGGAGGAGACTTTTTATTTCAATATCAGTTAATAAAATCAATTGGATTTTACTATTTTTCAAGTAAAGGTCTTGCAATTTGTTGCGTAAGATAAAAGTTGTACAAAAAAGTAACATTTATTTTACGTTCCATAAATACAGTATAAAAAAAGGGGGGGATTCATTACGAAAAGCATATATGGATAGTCGTTTCCTATGATTGGAAAATGTTTACCTCATTTTTAAGTTGATTTTAAATGAATAGGATACATGATAAAAATTAAGTAAAAAATAAGTAAAAAATTCGAAAAAATTAGATAAATTTGTTGTAATTTTGGAAAGATAAGTCTAATATATTTTGTAAGCGTTTCACAAAATTGACACATATTTTGTAAATGCCAATTAAAGAGATATAGGGGAGAAGAAAAGATGGCAGGTAAAGGAAATGCGAAGAAAAAGGGAGCAATTCTTGGATTAGCAGTAATGACATCATTTGCATTGTTAGCTGGATGTAGTAAAGATTCCGAAAATACAGGTGGAAACGGTTCAGGTGGTAGTGATCTTCCAAAAATCGGTGCAACTATTTATAAATACGATGATAACTTTATGTCTTACGTACGTCGTGCAATGGACAAAGAAGCAAAAGGAAAAGGTGAATTGTTAATGAACGATTCTCAAAATGACCAAGCAAAACAAGGGGAGCAAGTTGATACAATGCTTGCGAAAAATGTAAAAGCATTAGCAATTAACCTTGTTGATCCAAAGGCAGCACCAACTATTATAGAAAAAGCAAAAGTTAAAAATGTCCCTGTTGTCTTCTTTAATAAAGAGCCAGATACAGGCGTATTAGATGGATATGACAAAGCTTGGTATGTTGGTACAACATCAGCAGAATCAGGTATTATCCAAGGACAAATGATCAAATCTTTATGGGATAAAAACAAAGATAAATGGGATAAAAATAAAGATGGCAAAATCCAATATGTTTTACTAAAAGGTGAGCCAGGTCACCCAGATGCAGAAGCTCGTACAAAATATTCTATTAGTACATTAACAGAAGCTGGTGTTCAAGTGGAAGAGTTAGCAATCGATACAGCAATGTGGGACGCAGCAAAAGCAACAGAAAAAATGGATGCTTGGTTAGCGAAATTCGGCGATAAAATTGAATTCGTTATTACAAATAATGATGGAATGGCACTTGGTTCAATTGCTTCTCTAGAAAAAGCGGGCTATTTTAAAGGTGATAAATTCATGCCAGTTGTTGGTGTAGATGCAATTCCGGAAGCGCTAACAATGATTGAGAATGGCAAAATGGTTGGAACAGTTTTAAATGATGCGGCTAACCAAGGGAAAGCAACAATTGAATTGGCATTAAATGCAGCGGCAGGGAAGAAAGAAGTAACAGAAGGAACAAATTGGAAATTAGATGATTCTAAATCTGTACGTGTTCCATATGTACAAGTAACACTTGATAATATTTCTGTTGGAAAAGACGCTTATAAATAAGCGTAATCTAGAGAAACTCTGTTGACAACTTGTATACATACGTGTCGATAGAGTTTTTTCTACCAAAAAAAGAGATGTAAGGATACGAGGGAAGGAAATGAGTGTGACCAATAATCAAGAACAATACATTTTACAAATGAACGGTATTTCGAAAACGTTTCCGGGTGTGAAAGCACTAGATAATGTTAGTTTGGCTATCAAACCAGGAACTGTTCATGCCTTAATGGGTGAAAATGGGGCAGGGAAATCAACTTTAATGAAATGTTTATTTGGCATTTATCATGCGGATAGTGGTGAAATTATTTTTGATGGAAAAGCAGTTCATTTTACAACATCAAAACAAGCACTAGAATCGGGTATTTCCATGGTGCATCAAGAATTAAACCAAGTAAAACAACAAAATATTTTAGATAACGTTTGGCTAGGACGTTATCCACGAAAAGGCTTCTTTGTAGATGAAGAAAAAATGTATCGAGATACATGTGAGATTTTTGAGAAATTAGGTATTCAGTTAGATCCAAAAAGAGAAGTGGGTACGCTATCTGTTTCTGAAATGCAAATGATTGAAATTGCCAAGGCCGTATCCTACGATTCGAAGGTTATTGTAATGGATGAGCCGACCAGTTCATTAACGGAAACAGAAGTAAATCATCTATTTCGGATTATTGATACATTAAAGGCACAAGGTATTTCGATTATTTATATCTCACATAAAATGGAAGAAATATTAAAGATTTCTGATGAAGTAACGATTATGCGTGATGGTCAATGGATTGCCACAAAAGCAGCATCAGAGATAACGACAGAAGAAATTATTCGATTAATGGTAGGAAGAGAGATTAACCAACGTTTCCCAGCTCGAACACATCAACCAGGGGATATGATGTTAGAAGTAGAAGGGTTGACAAGTAGTGAAAAGAATTCTTTTAAAGATGTTCACTTTGATGTAAGAGAAGGAGAAATTGTTGGAATTGCAGGATTAGTTGGCTCTAAACGGACAGAAGTGGTGGAGTCACTATTTGGATTACGACCAATTAAAGAAGGTACGATTTCTTTTAAAGGGAAAAAAATTACGAATAAAACGCCAAATCAAGCGATGAAAAATGGCTTTGCCCTTGTAACAGAAGAGCGTCGTGCAACAGGTATTTTTGGACAATTAGGTGTTGATTTTAACGCAGTTATTGCCAATGTGCATGCTTATAAAAATAAAGCAAAATTGTTATCAAATGCTCAAATTACTTCAGACACAAACTGGGTAATCGATTCAATGAAGGTGAAAACACCATCACAGCAAACATTAATAGGAAGCCTTTCTGGAGGAAATCAACAAAAGGTGATTATTGGTAGATGGTTATTAACAAAGCCACATATTTTATTGCTAGATGAACCAACTCGTGGGATTGATGTAGGGGCTAAATTTGAAATCTATCAATTAATGAATTCACTTGCCTCAGAAGGGAAGGCCGTTGTCGTTGTTTCTTCTGAAATGCCTGAGCTATTAGGAATGACGGACCGAATCGTTGTCATGAGTAATGGAAGAGTAGCGGGGATTGTGGAAACAGCTAAGACAACACAAGAAGAAATTATGCGTTTAGCTGCGCTGTATGAATAAGTGAGGGAATGAGAAATGAATACAGAAAAAAGGATGAGTTTGAACCCTTTACAATACAAATGGGTATCAGACAACGCTATTAATATAGTGTTAGTTTTACTTGTATTAGGCATTATTATTATGTCTCCTGATTTTTTATCTTTGACGAACTTGATTAACATTTTAACGCAATCGTCATCACGTATTATTATTGCATTAGGAGTAGCTGGTATCTTAATTACTGCCGGAACAGATTTATCTGCTGGTCGAATGGTTGGGTTAGCAGCAGTTGTATCTGCTTCTCTGTTACAGGCATCAGATTATGCATATCGGATGTATCCGAACTTAGCAGAATTGCCAATTTTTATTCCAATTTTAATTGCAATGGTGATTACTGGTTTAATTGGCTTTTTTAATGGATTTATCGTATCGAAATTAAATGTGCCTCCATTTGTTGCCACGTTAGGTACAATGATTGCTATCTATGGAATCACATCTATTTATTTTGATCGTCCGCCATATGGGGCCCAACCAATCGGTGGATTAAGTAAAAAATTTACGGAATTCGCACAGGGTGGTATTCAAGTAGGTGCATATCAAATTCCATATTTAATTTTTTATGCAATTATTGTTGCTATTATCATTTGGGTGTTATGGAATAAAACAGTGTTTGGAAAAAACATGTATGCCATCGGTGGAAATCCAGAAGCGGCTCATGTATCTGGTGTTAACGTTGCTCGTAATTTAATTTTAATTTATACGTTAGCTGGTGTGTTATATGGATTTGCCGGTACATTAGAAGCAGGGCGTGTCGGAAGTGCGACGAATAATACTGGTAATATGTATGAGTTAGATGCCATTGCTGCCTGTGTGGTCGGTGGTGTTTCCCTTACAGGAGGTATTGGACGTGTCCGTGGGGTTATTATTGGGGTATTAATCTTTCAAATTATCAACTATGGATTGGCTTTTTTAGGGGTAAGTCCATACATTCAATTTATTGTAAAAGGTGCCATTATCATTGCAGCTGTTGCCTTCGATATGCGCAAATATAAAAAGAAAAATTAAAAAAGAAGAGAAAACGTTTTTTCGAGTTTACTAGCGAAAAAGCGTTTTTTTATTTAGGAAGGAAATTGAAGTACAATAAGAGAAAAGAACGGAGGAAATAAGATGGAGATTGTATCAATTTATCGAAATCACAAAGATGAAGAACGTGCAATTAGAATGGCTGCCTATATGAAAAATCATTTTTCTTTTTTAGGGATTCAAAAGCCAATTCGGGCTCAGCTTCAAAAAGAATGGTTAAAAGAACAAAGTAAAGCAAAAGAAATAAATTGGGGAATGGTTGAGGAATTATGGGACTTGCCAGAGCGTGAGTTTCAATATTTGGCGTTGGATTATTTAGTAAAGATGAAAAAGTATGTACAGCAAGCAGATATAGATCGATTGAAAATATTACTTGTAACCAAATCTTGGTGGGATACGGTTGATGCATTGGCAAGTCATTTAGTAGGCGAAGTGTGCAAGCTTTATCCGGAAGTTATTCAAAGCCATATTAAAGAATGGACAGTTGACGATAATATGTGGTTGCGTCGTACGGCTATTTTATTTCAGTTAAAATACAAAGAAAAAACGGATATTGGTTTATTGACAGAAATTATTTTACAAAACAATGAAAGCAAGGAGTTTTTTATTAATAAAGCAGTTGGTTGGGCGTTACGAGAATATGCAAAGACAAATCCAGATTGGGTACGGTCATTTATTGCCAACCATTCGTTACAGCCATTAAGTGTACGAGAAGGGAGTAAACGATTGTGAAGTTAAAAATAGGCGAAATGTCGACCCTTTTTCAAGTGTCGACGGATACACTTCGCTATTATGATAAAGAGGGGATACTTTGTCCGAAAAAGGATGAACAAAGTGGTTATCGTTATTATGAACCTATTCATATCGAACAATTGTATTACATTGTTTTTCTACGTTCATTAGGAGCTTCCATTCAAGAAATTAACTATTTATTACATAATCGAACGTTAAAAAATATGAAGAAGTTATTAGAAGAAAGAAAAAAACATCTGCAAGAAGAAATTGAAAGACTACAGCAATTAGAGAAGAAAGTAAACAATCATTTACACGTTATTAATAAAGTGGAAAATAATTTAGAGCATCAAATAATTAACATGCCGCCTTTCACAGGTAGCTTTTATGAAGAAACAGCTATGTTAGATAAAGATAAGATATTAGAAGTTGGCGAGATGTTTAAGAAATTCTGGGATAATAATGAAGGTGGATTTATTATCACGAAAAAAGATGGCTGGCAAGTGACGGATTGGGGCCTTGTTCGCAAAGGACAGCGTGATGGAGATGCGTTGCTATTTAAAGAAAAGCGATGTGTAAATGGTTATTTTAGCGGTACTATTGAAGAGTTTGGGGATTATTTAAATCATTTAGAAGAAATCTATCAGCAACAGGGAGTTCAATTTTCAAATCAGATTATTTTAATAGAGTCCTTTTTTATGGTGGAAGAAGGTAAAGATAAGACAGTTGGCGAATTTTATATTCCTATTAAAGAAAACACTTGACCTTGGAGCTACTCCAAGGTTTATTCTTGTTTGTATGAGGTGAAAAAAATGAATATGTTATTGAAAAATAAAGTGTTTTGGATTATTACCTTAACAGATATCATCCAGTTCGTTGGAATTTGGATTCGAAATATCGCAATTTTATTTTTTGTTATGGAGATGACAAATGATAGTCCAAAAGCAGTATCAGCTATTCATGTTATCGAAATGCTACCAATGCTAGTTTTCTCGTTTATTGGTGGGATTATCGCAGACAGATTTCATCCGAAGAAAACGATGTTGCTTGGCGACACGTTAAGTATGATTTCTTTTGCAATAATGGGAGTGCTAATTGCCAAAATGGATTGGTGGATTATTTTATTTGCTACATTCGTATCAGCAATTGTTTCTCAATTTTCGTATCCATCTTCTGCAAAATATTTTAAAGAGTATTTGCCGGAGGATGCAGTGGACCGAGCGGTGGCATTTAACCAAACGTTAGGATCCATTTTTCCAATCGTTGGTCCGGCTCTTGGAACGTATTTTTACTATGCATTAGGCATTCAAAATGTTTTATTTTTAATTGTTGTGTTATATGCAGCTTCAGTTATTACATTATTATTTTTACCAAAAGGGAATTTCCAAATTAGTAAAGAGAAATTCTCTATTTGGCAAGATGCAAAAGATAGCATTCGTTATATTCGTAAAAATGTAATGTTATCCGTTTATATAATGGCAATGTCTTTCCTTGTTTTTGCGATGGGATTAGCTTCTACTTTAGATATTTTTCTTGTTACAGAAAGACTAGGATTAGCGCAACAAGAGTATCAGTTTTTTGCAGGTGTTGCAGGGATTGGAATGATTGTTGGAGCTGTTCTTTATATTGCAAAGGCAGAGTGGTTCCGTAGCCAAAAAGCAGTTGTAATCATGGGTTGTTCGTTAGCAATCACTTTATTCGTAGAAGGGATGAGTACGATTGTCGGTCTTACTTTATCACTTCAATTTATCGATAATGCCCTACTTGGTATTTTAAGTGCGTATGTAATGGGAATTTTTACGAAAGAAACAACGCAAGCGTATATTGGGAAAGTAAATGGATTAATTAGTTTACTTTGGTATTTAGGAATGGTTATGGCTACTGGGATTGCAGGTCCATTAATGGAAGCAACTCATATCGTTGTTGTGTATGGCTGTGCCGGAGTGGCGATGCTTATAGCTGTAATGATTATTTTAGCAAATAAACAGAAGCTAAAGAGTGCGCAATAATCCATTTCCTATAAATACAGCACTAAAAAGAAAGTTAAATAATTAAATAACATATCTCCTAACTAGATAGTGGGGAATATTCTTTGGAACTATTATGTAAGATGCTCGCTATACGATTGAATAAATCGAAAACGTGTGTATAATTTAAAGTAATAGCATATGAGAAATGTTTTCTAGGGTTCCGTAACATTATGTTAGTCTGGTCCGAGAGAGAACTCACAGCATTGCTGTGTCACGGAAGGATAAAAACCTGGGAGATACTGTTTTAACAGTTATCTCTTAGGCTTTTTTGTTTTTTAAAAAGAATAGGGGGCTTTATTAAATGAATACAAATTGGATTAAAGTATTTATTGCTGCGTTTTTTGAAGTTGGTTGGGTTATTGGATTAAAGCATGCAGATAGTTTTTGGACTTGGACAGGAACGGTTATTGCAATCATTGTTAGTTTTTATTTAATGATAATGGCTAGTAAAAAGTTACCTGTTGGAACTGTATATGCTGTCTTTGTTGGCCTTGGTACAGCCGGAACTGTATTTTCCGATATTTTATTTTTTGGTGAACCATTTAAAGTAGCAAAAATTGTATTGATTTTCATTTTATTAGCAGGAGTTATTGGATTGAAATTAGTAACCAAAGATGATGCTAAGGAAGGAGCTGAAGTGTAATGGCGTGGATTTCTTTAGTTGTTGCAGGTATCTTTGAAATGTGTGGTGTCTTGATGATAAATAAATTGCATCGAGACCGAAACTGGCAATCTATTGTTTTATTAATTTTTACATTTGGAGGTAGTTTCCTCTTTCTTTCTTATGCAATGACCTCTTTACCGATGGGGACAGCCTATGCCATTTGGACAGGAATTGGTGCATCTGGTGGTGCCATATTAGGAATGGTGTTATATGGTGAATCAAAGGATTGGAAACGAATTGTATTTATTGCAATGGTATTAGGTGCAGCTGTTGGGTTGAAGCTAATTTCATAAACTACTAACTATCTCATTTTATATGAATAATCGCCCTTATTGATTTTTGATAAGGGCGATTGTTGTAGTTTTTTGCTGAAAGATGACGGATAGTCTTGCTATTTGTGAACCTACTTGTCCTTTATAATGGAATATATAGGGGGAAAAGGGGGAGTAAGATGAAAAAGAAAGTGACTTGTTGGGCTGTATTAACGGTAATAGCGTTCATGTCTATTCAATCTGTACATGCAGAAGAACGGACTGTGCAAAAGGGGAATACATTTATTGAAACGACGGTACAAGATTTTGCCGATGGGCAGAAAGAGGGAACAGTCGTTGTCAAAAAAGGTGATGGTTCCATTCAATTAGTAAAGGGGAAAAAAGAAGGAACATATACGTCTAATGTTATTGAAACAGAAGCATTTAAATATTTAGTTGCATCGTGGACAGCAGACACACCACTTGGTTCAAGTATCAAAGTAGATGTACGAGTGCAAGTAAATGGAGAATGGTCGCCATGGTTAACGTGGGGAGATTGGAGCACATCGAAAGAGAGAAGTTCGATTTCGACAGACAACGAGTACGACCTTGGTTATGTTGATACAGATACATTTACGATTTATGGAAAAAATAGAGGAACAGCTTATCAATATCGCGTGACACTTCATTCAAATTCTACTATTATCACACCATCTGTAAACCTTCTTGCTGCTACAATTCGAAATCCAGATAAAGTAATTGAAAAAGTATATAAAGACACTATCACACAAAATCAATTGGATAATCTCCAAAAAGACTTAAAAGTACCAGTTTATTCGCAAATGATACGAGATCCAGAGTTTGCAAATTTAATTTGTAGTCCAACGAGTATTGCCATGTTATTAGGATATCGAGATGTTCATATTTTACCTGAGAAAAGTGCTATGGGGACGCTCGATGTGGATTATGATGGCTATGGAAACTGGCCATATAGTGTTGCCTATGCAGGAGCGTATGGATATGCTTCTCACATCGAATATATGAACGGAATGGACGATGTAAAACGAGAAATTATTGCCGGAAATCCGGTAGCAATTAGTTTGAAATACAAAAATGATGAAAGTATTGATAAAAATGTGCCTGTTATTCATGGTGGCGCCATTGCCTATACGCCAGGTCATATTTTAGTTATTCGTGGTTTTGTGAAGAAGGATGGAAAAGATTATGCCATTGTAAATGACCCAGCAGCGAAATCAGATGCAGAGGTACGTCGTGAATATTTAGTAAGTGAACTAGATGCTGCATGGGCAACGTCTGGTCGAATCACATATATGGTTCGTCCAAAAGTAGGTGGCGATGGTGGATCTATTCCAATGACAATTCCAGCTATCTTCTCAGCAACAGGTCAATCCCGTGTTGTTGATGGCGTAACGTATAAAGAATATGCTTTATATAAACCATCGTTAAAAGATGGATTAAAAAAAGAAGTCGTTCATTTAAATCGTGATCCAGATACAAATCCAAGTCCACAATGGATGAGTGAAGGTGGCATTACGATTTCCTACACATATAATAATGGTCCACGCCAATATATAAAAACAACAGAGCAAGATAAAAATCTTTGGTTCCCTGCTGATAAAAAGCATGGCGCCTATAAATTTGATATATACAAGAAAAACGG
>JBJEFI010000008.1:12556-21743 GCA_051873875.1 Bacillaceae bacterium
TTCGATTTGCTGAGGATAAAATTTTTTACCTTATCTATTGTGTATTACAAAGTACTGTGTTAAATTATATATAGAAGCTACTACGCATTGCGAAGTACTATGTGATACAAGAAAGGAGCGATATTATGTCGACCCAATTTAAAAAGGGCGTATTGGATTTATGTGTACTAGCACAAATAGCCAAGCGAGATATGTATGGATATGAAATTGTTCAAACAATCTCAACGCATATGGAAGTAAATGAAAGTACCATTTATCCAATTTTACGTCGCTTAACGAAAGAAGGATATTTTGAAACATACATGCAAGAGTCGTCAGAGGGACCAGCTCGGAAATACTATAAATTAACGGAAAGTGGAAAAGTTCATTTACACACGACGTATTTAGAATGGACCAATTTTTCAAAAGCGGTAATGGAATTATTGAAAGGAGTAGAGGAAAATGAATCGTAATGATTATATGGAATTACTTCGAGATTACTTACGCGGCTATTTCTCAGCAGAAGAGACGGAAGATGTGATTCGTGATTATGAGGAATTTTTTGAAATGGGCTTAGCATCTGGGAAGTCTGAATCAGAGGTCATTGCTAGTCTTGGTTCGCCAAAGAAAGTGGCGAAGGATTTAGCAGATGAATTACAAGTAACGAAAAGCCAAGCAAGTTTAGATAGTCATTCATTATGGCAACGTACAGAAGCCTATTTAAGACTAAAAGGAGTAAAAGTAAGACAGTATTTAGATGTGAAAGTACCCGTATGGAAAGAAAAAGCAACAAATACATTACAAAGCAAAGAAGATAACATCTTTAAGAAATTATTACGTTTCATTGTACGTACCATCGGCTTTGTAGCAAAAGTAGCTTTATTCTTCGTAATTGCTTTTGCAAGCTTATTCTTAATCGGATTCGGATTGCTTAGCATTTTCACTTTTGGTGCCGGCATTGCCTTCTTTACAGTAAACGTACCATTGGCCTTTGCGATTTTATTCGGTTCCTTCATCCTAATTGGTTTATTTTTAATCGGTTTTGAAGTGCTACGTGCTTTATATAAACAATTACGCTTATTATCAAAAAAATTAACAACGTGGTGGCGTTATCGTGTAAAGGGGGTTACGACAAATGAGTAAGACAAGAGTTATTATTGCAGCAGTTTTAATTTGTGTAGGGATTGTCGGTATCATCCCATCTACCTTTTATGCAATACCATATGTAACAAATACAGTTCAAAAGGCAGTAAAAACAGAGCAACAAGTAAGTCAACAACAAGACATTGCGACAGTAAATGAAAAAGTAGCAAATATAAATATCACAAGCTTAGAAGCAGATGTATATGTAGTCAAATCAACGACTGGAAAAGTACAGTTGAAAAAGGCAAATGCCTTAACAAGTCATGTAGAAGCTACTCATGAAGTAAAAGATGGTACATTAACGATTAATGTAAATACAGGGCGTACAGAGTCAAGTTTGAAAAATGTAACATCCTTTAAACAATTTATTGAAGAAGGTGTTCAGTATTTAGCGACAGAATATAGCCGTCCTAAATTTATTGTAGAAGTACCAGAGAGTGTAAACTTACAAGTAACAACAGGTCACAATGATGTATATGTACATGATAGTGAACTTCTTAAAGACACAGTAGCATTGAATACGCAATATGGGGATATTACAATTGAACGTATTGGATCAAAAGGAAATTTAAAACAATTAACAGTTGAATCACGTGGAGAGATTGATCTTTCTACAGAAACATTAGCCCAATTTAAACAAGTAGATATTCGTGCGCAGGAAGTAAATATCGAGTCCTATTATCAAGGATTTAGTAACAATACAGAACTATATACAGAGCAAATAAATATAGCTACTGCTAGAGGTTATTTCGATTTTGAAATCCCATTTTTTAAGAAATTAAATGTAGAAGTAGCTGGGTATGGTGATGGATTATATATTGATTTCCCAATTGACCAATGGAATCCATTATTAAATGTGAAATCTAATCAAACTATAGAGATTGAAACAGTTAAAGAAGATTATTTTGAGGAAGGCTTCAATGGTTATATTCATCCAAATTTACCAAAAGGTCAAATGGAGATAAATATTGTTTCAAACAATGCCTATGTACAAATAGGGGATTAATTTTCTATCAAATAATAAGTTAGAGGCAGGAGTAGTGTTCGAGCTACTCCTGTTTTTTATTATATAACGAGTTTTTAACGGACACTAAAATCAGCTCTTCAAAAGATAGAGAAAATGGAGAAGTTTAAAGGTGAGATGAATGTTAATAAAGGCTAACTTTAATTAGAACTAATGCGAAATAAAGGAAAAAATAACTGGTATAATCGTTATTTGTTATAATTTTAAGAGAGGGAGGGAATTAGCATGGCAACGAAAAAAATGAAAGCGTCAATTAGACCAAACCAGGTTAGAGAAATTTTACGAAATGTGAATTCATTAGGGGATATTATTCATGTTGAATCTATCGAATATGATGATAGAGAGATTGTTATAATGGTATTTCAAAAATATTATATGCGCAATAGTAGCCAAGCAGCATTAACGGTAATTGCTGAAAATACAGGAGATGCAACAGAAATAACTGCTATTTCAACTGGGAGTTCACAAGGGATGATATTTAAATTTGACTGGGGTGCATCTGATGATTATGCCCAGTCTGTATTAGATATTTTAAGTGAATATGAGCGATAGGAGCCATGACTTATTTCTGGCTCTCTTTTTGTTGTGGAATAAAATTTAGAATCTTACAAAAGTGTAAGGTTAATGACATCTAGTTCAATATGTAATCAAGGGAGGCGCATATAAACTAATGGTAGGATAGAAGTAGGAGGCTTGAGAGAATGGGAAAGATGTATGTGAAATTATCCTTCCGAAATGTGAAGAGGAGCTTTAAAGATTACACGATTTACTTTTTAACACTGACAGTTGCTGTTTGTATTTTTTATAGTTTTAATTCCTTAGAAGCACAGCAAGTAATGTTAGACTTTTCTAATAGCCAACGAGCTACAGTGGAACAATTAATGGAGTTAATTTCAGCAGTGTCTATTTTTGTATCTGTTATATTAGGATTTCTTATTTTGTTTGCCAATAATTTTTTAATTAAGAGACGAAAAAAAGAGCTTGGGATGTATTTAACATTAGGGATGAGTAAATATGGTGTTTCTCGAATATTGATCATGGAGACATTACTAATTGGAGCGATTTCCTTAGTGGTAGGGTTATTAATTGGGATTGTATTGTCACAAGGATTCTCTGTTTTTACAGCTATGTTATTTGATGTGAATATCACAAAATATGAATTTATTTTTTCGGTTGAAGCAATGGAAAAAACGATTTTCTATTTTAGCATGACGTTTATTCTTGTCATTATTTTTAATAGTATTGTTATGTCTCGATATACAATCATATCCTTATTAACTGCTGGGAAGAAAAATGAACAGGTTAAAATTCGTAAAACAGCTACTTCTGTTTTTTTATTTATTTTATCTGTTCTTTCATTAGCTGTGGCCTATATCGTTATTTGGAAAAATGGATTAATGAACATGAAAATTGTTTGGTTTTGCGTTGGCTTAGGTTCTTTTGGAACATTGTTATTTTTTATGTCTTTATCTGGATTTGCTTTGAAATTACTACAACAAAGTGAGCGGTTTTATTTTAAAGAGCTGAATATGTTTGTATCACGCCAAATAAATAGTAAAGTAAATTCAACCTTTGTATCCATGAGTATTATTTGTATCATGTTATTTTTTACACTTGGTGTATTATCAACAAGCTTTAGTATTAAAAGTGCACTAGAGAATGATTTAGCACCAATTACTCCGTATGATGCTAGTTTTGATATCAGTGTTGATGAAGGAGTACCTAAAATTGAAGATGCATTGAAAAAAGTAGGGATAGATATTAGTAAATACGGAGATTATTGGGAGTTTAAAAAATATGAAACTAAAGAAACGATGAAGCAAATAATTCTGCCATATATTGATAAGGAAAAAGAATTTTCAATAGGATGGTTTGATTCAACAATTGAAGTTATTAAACGTTCTGATTATGAGCAGTTAATGAAACTACAGCAAAAAAGCCAAGTTCATTGAAGGAAAATGAAGTATTATTGCTAATGTATTCCCCATACTTTGAAGAAGTAATGCAAAACTATATGAAAAATACAGAAATAATTACAATTAATAATAAAATTTATTCCATTTCCAAAAGTGGTATTCAAAAGATAACATTAGAGACAAAAAATTCGCCAACGCCATTAACCGTTATTGTACCAGATCATGTTGTAAGAGGAATGAAAGAAATTGGATCAAGAATGAATATTCAATATGTTGGAAACAAAAAGCAAAATGAAGAAGCGATTAATACATTATTAGCTTCTTCTAACTCAGGAGATTTTTATGATAAATATAAGTTCGGCTTATATGGATATACAAAATCAGCGATATACGAGCAAGAAGCCGGCTATCGAACGATGGTAACGTATATTGGCATTTATTTAGGGCTTGTCTTTTTAATGGCGAGCGCAACTGTGTTAGGGTTACAACAGTTAGCAGAGGCAAGTGAGAATTTAGAGCGGTATACAATTTTGAAGAAAATTGGTGTTGGAAAGCAAGCCATTCATAAAGCAATCTTTGCCCAAATTTTTATTTATTTCATGATGCCACTATCTTTAGCAATTATTCATTCCTTTGTTGGAATTCCAATAGCCAGTAATGAAATCGTTGCAAGGGGCCAACGAAGCATATTACTACCATCCCTATTTGCAGCCAGTATTATTATTGGCATCTATGGGATGTATTTTATCGCTACCTACAAGAGCTACAAAAATATTGTAAAGTAAAAAGGCGCAGTCATTACGCCTTTTTTTCATGAAAATATGTGGTTAAAAAATCCTTAATTGCTTGTTTATATTTAGTTGGATTTACTTCATATGCTTTGGCATGATCGCCTTCATCTGTCCAATAAATATCTTTTGAACCTCGCTTTAATTCGTATAACTCTTGTGTCATCATTGGCGGGATATACATATCTTTTTTTGTATTAATGAAAAGAGTTGGTGCTTTAATACGATGAATATATGTGATTGGACTAGCATCGTAAATGGAATAACGTTCACGCCATTTAACAAAAAGATTTCCTAATGAAATAAGTGGCTTGTGCAAAAGTGATGGAAGGAATCGATATTTTTGTAGGCGATAGCGAGTTTGTTCAAAGAAATTGCTATATGGGCAATCGACAACATAAAAGTCAGCCCCATCTTCGATTTTTCCTGCATATAGTAACGTTGTTGCGGCCCCCATAGATACGCCATGAATTCCAAGTAATTGGTCTGATGGAAAATGAGCTTTTGCATAATCAACAACAGCTTTTAAATCACCACTTTCCAATATTCCATACGTAATAAAATTACCTGCTGATTCGCCATGATTACGATGATCATAAGCAATCACATTAAATCCTAACGAATGAAACAATTTCACATATTTGCCATGATGGTCTTTCGAACCCCTGTAACCATGGACGGTAATAATCGTTTTATGTGATGGCTTTGCAGCCGGAAAATAATAGCCAATTAAGTGGTAGCCATATGGAGAAGTGATTGTTAATTTTTCTCCCTTTAATTCATTTACTAAAGATTGAAATTCTTCAATAAGGGGTCGCTTAACTGGGTCTTTGCGATATGATTTATTAAAATTTGGCAGAAGAAAGATATGGGAAATTAAATAACCAAGTCCACCAAAAATTGTAATACTTGTAATAATAGTTGCTAACATAGCCGATGACTTCCCTTCTTAGCAGTTCTCTCAATTTAGCGAAAAGATGTTTAAATAAGAAATAAGTTTCAGTAAGAACTTAATTCCTTCTAACCATTAGTAAAAATACTGATGGAAGCTTCCTTCTATTATATATGGAATAAAGGAAAATAACTAATTTTTTAAAAAGGAAAAGGGAAAAATTACACTTTTGTTGAATACATATAACCTAGGGAGAGGGGAGGTATGGATGTGCAATTTCCCGTTACTATTTTTGGAATGAGTTCTCATTCATTATTTGAATTTCTAGCATTTTTTATTGGGTTTCAAACATATCGACGAATGCGAAATGAAAAGGAGTTGGCTGAGCCAAAGCTAGTATGGATTTTAGTAGGGGCAATTGTTGGGGGGATAAGTGGTTCTTTTTTGCTTTATTGGTTTGAAGATCCAGTGGCAACTTTTACACAATTGCAGCCTGTATCGTATTATGTTGATGGCAAATCAATTGTTGGTGGATTGCTTGGTGGCTTAATTGGGGTGGAACTGGCCAAAAAGAAAATTGGTCATACTCGTTCTACAGGAGATGATATGGCAATTCCCCTTATTATTGGCTTAATTATTGGTCGAATTGGTTGTTTTTTAACTGGATTAGATGACCATACATACGGGATTGCCACAAGCTTGCCATGGGGAATTGATTTTGGCGATGGGGTAAAACGTCATCCAACTCAACTATATGAACAAGTTTATTTAGTGTTCTTGCTTTTCGTTTTATTGATACAAAAACGAAACGAATGGGGCTGGAATGGCTTGCGATTTCAATTATTTATGACAGGATATTTAACCTTCCGCATTGTCATTGAAGAGTGGAAACCAATTGCTGACCCTTATATAGGACTAAATAATATTCAAGTGGCAAGTATCATTGGATTACTTTATTATGGACAGCTTATGATTCGCAAAGGGATAGATCATTATCAAACAAAAGGGGAGTCGACGTATGCCTAATCGTCCGTATACATTTTTAGAGTATACAGCAGCAATTTGTTCCAAGTGTTTTCGAAAAGCAGAAGCAAAGATTATCGAGCAAGATGGCAATGTTTATTTGTGGAAGAGATGCCATACACACGGGATGGAGAAAGTATTAATTTCAACAGATTATGAGTATTACAAATTAATGAGAGAATTTATAAAGCCATCTGAAATGCCTTATGAATGGAATACGCCAATTCAATTTGGCTGTCCATATGATTGTGGGTTATGTCCAGACCATGAGCAACATAGCTGTTTAACTGTTGTTGAAATTACAGATGCTTGTAATTTAACGTGTCCAATTTGTTATGCAGAATCGGGAGAACAAAAGCAACATTATCGTTCCTTTGAAGTCGTAAAAGGAATGCTTGACCGAGTTGTTGCTAATGAGCGGAATCCTGATGTTATTCAAATTAGCGGCGGAGAACCCACGATTCATCCCCAATTTTTTCAGATTCTTGATTATTGCAAAACGTTGCCAATTAAGCATTTGATGGTTAATACAAATGGCTTAAAAATTGCTAATGACCCAACCTTTGCGAAAAAGTTAGCTTCCTATATGCCATCTTTTGAAATTTATTTACAGTTTGATAGTTTACATGGTTATGTACATGAGGAATTAAGGGGAAGAGATTTGACCGATGTTCGTTTGCGGGCAATCGAACGTTTGAATGAATATAATATTTCAACAACCCTTGTTGTTACATTGAAAAAAGGATTAAATGATGACCATATTGGAGAGATTTTAGATTTTGCGGTTAAACAAAGGTGTATACGTGGGGTAACGTTTCAGCCAATTCAAGTAGCAGGGCGATTTGAAGAATATGATCCAGCAAAGCATCGTTTAACGTTATCCGAAGTTCGTCAACAAATTATTAAGCAAAGTAATTTATTTACAGGGGAAGATGTGATTCCAGTGCCATGTCATCCTGAAAGCTTAGCAATGGGCTATGGACTTAAATTAGGGGGAGAGTTTATTCCATTAACAAGTATGTTAGATAAAAAGATTTTATTAGAAGGTGATCGCAATACGATTGTCTTTGAAAGTGATGAAGCATTGAGGGAGAAGGTATTTTCCTTATTTTCTTTAAACGTATCGCCATCAGCTAGTGCCAACAAATTAAGTGATTTATTATGTTGTTTACCGAAGTTTTCGTTACCAGAAAACATTGGCTATGAAAATGTCTTTCGGGTACTCATTATGAAATTTTTAGACGCATATGATTTAGATATGCGAAATGTGAAAAAAAGCTGTGTGCATATTGCACATCCAGATGGAAAACGCATTATTCCATTTGATACGTACAACTTATTTTATCGTGAAGGAAAAGAAAAGTTATTAGAAGAAATTCGAAATGAACGACGAACAGAAATGATGAGATAGGTGGGAGGAAATGAAATCCTTTTTCATATCACTAGGTACTATTTTTAGTTGTTTGTTTTTTGGAACGATGCTTATTGTATTTATACTTGGGATGTACGAAAAAATAATGCAAATGAGCATTGTCGGATTGGCACTTTTATTAGTTGCTTGGCAAGGCTGGATTAGCTTCAAACAACTTCAACAACCAGATACAAAACAGGAAGGTATAGGGAGAATATTAGGTATTTTAGTTGGTTTATTCGTTTGGTATTCTAGCTGTGGTGGATTAATACTAGGTGTTTATTTTTGAAAATAGGGAGTGACCAAATGAAGCATTTTATAAGTACCTTAACGCTTATTTTCTTTGGTTTATTTTGTGGAACTGTCGCGATATTTATCTTCTTTCCTCTTTTGTTTGGACAACAGGTACAAACGGCATTACCATTTGGCGTTACCATACTTATTGTAGGGCTAGTTTTTTTACAAGGGAGAATTTGTTATCGAGCTTGGAAAAATGAAGCGACGAAAGCAGATGGTATGCATGGCTTTCTAGGCATTTTAGTTGGTTTATTTGTTTGGTATTTTACCTGTGGACAGTTAGTAGCAGTTTTTTATTACTGATATAGAAATAGTTAGGAGGTTAAGATGGAGTGGGAAACGTTGCCTAGTTGGTTTTGGGCTATTTATTATTTATTTTTGTTTATAACACTAGGAACGGCAATCGTAAATATTTTTCGAGAGAAAATGATAGTTTTATCGATTATCGTAATTATGATGACGATAATTACTCCGTTAGTTAGCTTGTTTAATGGCATTGGAAGAGGCGAAGGACTAAATGAATTTGAGCATTTCGTTTATGAATTGCAACAAGGTGCTAGTTGGTCAATTATTGTGATGATTGGTTATTTATATATATTTATCCGGTGGGTGTTATTTTTTAGTAAAAAAAGAAGAAGAGCTAGTTAAGTGAAGAGACCTCAAATGTGAGGTCTTTTTTAAGCCATAGCAAAAAGGTTTTTGTTGTTCCATTCT
>JBJEFI010000009.1:0-11124 GCA_051873875.1 Bacillaceae bacterium
TAGTAAAAATGTAATTAGTGCTGTAGCGATTATTATTAAAATTCGCTTAATCATAGGCTAATCCCTCCTTTTCAACTAATAAACGTATATGATCCTAAAATTTTAACATCATTTTCAAGTTGAATTTGTTGAATTGCTAAACGAACTTTTTCATCTTCTACATGATGTCCTTCAAAATCAATGAAAAAATAGTAGCTCCCTAATACTGTTTTTGTTGGGCGTGAAATAATGGATGTTAAGTTAATTTGATAATTAGAAAATGTTCCTAAAATATGAGAAAGTAATCCAGGACGGTCGGATACACTTGTTACAACAATACTAGTTTTGTACTTTTCTTCTGCATTATATGTACTTTCTTCTCTTCCTAATACAATGAATCTTGTCTCATTTTCAGTAGAATCTGTTACTTGTGGAATAACAAGATCGAATGTGTTTCCTTCAATCATATGTGCTGGTACTACTGCACCAATATTTTCCATACCCATCTTTACTTTTTCAAAAGAGGTGCCATTGCTTTCTGTTGTAATAACAATTGGTTCATACGGCTCCAAAAAATCACAACACTGTCCTTGTGTTTTAAATTGAGCATAAATATGAGTAATATCCTCTAAGTTTTTTCCATTCCCAATAAAAGAGAATTGAACTGGTACTACTAATTCCCCAATTATTTTTAATTCCGATTTAACAAGTAAATCTAATGCTCCATGAACAAAACCATCCAATAAATTTTCAATTGGGATAATACTAATATCACAGTCTTCAACTGTTGCATGAAACACTCTCGTAATTGTTGGAAATAAAGTAATATCTCCTGTAATTTCTTTTTTGCTCATGTATTTCATTGTTGCTAATTCACTAAATGTTCCCTTTGGGCCTAATGTTCCAATCTTCAACTTTTGTCGCTCCCCTAATCTTTTGTAAAATATGAAATTATCAATCATTATACTGAATTCCATACCAACTGTTAACTATTTTTACTTTTTCTTTTTAATTCGGGCGCTTTTCTTAATACATCAACAGCATGCATCATTGCAAAATAAGGGTGTTTTATTAGCATTTTAGGTCCTGCAACCCGCATTACATCTTTTACTCTTTCTTTCATATCTGGTTTATAACAGTGAATCTTGCAATTTTGACAAGCTGGTTTCTTCTCTTGAAACGGACATTTTTCTAGACGAAACATGGCGTATTTGTTCAATTCTTCACATTTATCACATCGCTCTACCATATGATGCTCCGTTTTACAATATAAATCAATCATATAAGTAATTGTTCTTCTTTCCCTTTCCATACGCTCCATTTACATAGCCCCCCTTTTTTTCTATTTTTATCATATCAAAAAAAGAAAGACTACGAATAAAAAGTTTTTATTCGTAGTCTCATTTCCTTATTTAGATGCCAATTCATGTTCTCTCATCCGTAACTCTACTCGGCGTATTTTACCAGAAGCTGTCTTTGGTAAATCTTCTACAAATTCAATTTTTCTTGGGTATTTATAAGGGGCTGTTAATTCTTTAACATGCTCTTGTAACACCTTCACTAAATCATCATTACAAACAATATCATCTTTTACAACAACAAATGCCTTTACAATACTTCCACGAATTTCATCGGGGCTAGCTACAACTGCGCACTCTTTTACAGCTGGATGTTTAACAAGTGCATCTTCCACTTCAAAAGGTCCAATTGTATATCCTGCACTAATAATAATGTCATCACCACGGCCTTCAAACCAAAAATATCCATCCTCATCTTTTTTCGCTTGATCGCCAGTTAAGTAATAATCACCACGATATTGTCTTAATGTACGTTCTGGATCTTTATAATAATATTTAAACAATGCCGGCGTTTCGCGATGAACCCCAATATCCCCTACTTCTCCAAGAGCAACAGGTCGTCCAAATTCATCAATGATTTCAATTGTATTACCCGGTGTTGGTTTCCCCATTGATCCAGGTCTTACTTCCATACCGATTAAGTTACCAACTAATAATGTATTTTCTGTTTGTCCATAGCCATCTCGAACGGTGATATTAAAATATTTTTCAAAGGTATTAATTACTTCTCTATTTAATGGCTCTCCTGCCGAAACAGCTTCACGTAAACACGAAAGATTATATTGATCAAGGTTCTCTACTTTCGCCATAATTCGATACTCCGTTGGGGTAGCACATAAAACATTTACGTTATTTTCATGCATTAACTGTAAATATTTTTTAGGTTCAAAACGTCCATGATAACAAAATCCTGTTGCACCTGTCCCTAATACAGATAAAAATGGACTCCATACCCATTTCACCCAACCAGGTCCCGCAGTTGCCCAAACAATATCATTTTCTTTAATTCCTAACCAACTCGTAGATGCAGTACGAATATGCGCATATGCCCAACTGTGTGTATGAACAACTCCTTTAGGATTTCCAGTTGTCCCAGATGTATATCCTAAAAAAGCCATATCATCCTTAGATGTCGCTACCTTTTCAAGTGTGATATCACATTCATCTGCTCGCTGTAACAGTGGAATCCACCCTTCGCCTTGTCCAACAACAAATTTCGTAATACTTTCCATACTATCAATTTCTTCAAATTGTTCTAAGTATGGCTCATATGCAATTATTGCCTTTACTTCTGCATGGTTAAATCGATATTCAATATCTTTTTTTCGAAGCATTTCTGAACTTGGAATAATAACTAATCCTAGTTTTAAGGCAGCTACATAAGAAATATAAGCCTCCATAATCCTTGGAACCATAATTAAAATAACATCGCCTTTTTTTAAACCTTCCTGTAAAAAGACATGTCCAAATTGATTTACTCGTTCTAGTAGACCCTTGTATGTAATTTGCTTTTTATTCCCTTCCTCATCTTCCCATAATAAGGCAATTTTTTTGTCATCTTTTGCATACTTTTCAAACTCATCTACAATATTATATTGCTCAGGTGCTAACAAATCTTCACGACGCATCTACATTCCTCCCCCTTGGTTTTAACAATTCCATTATAAATGTAAGCGTTTAAAATTTGTTTTACTTTCGTTCTACATATTTCGATAAATTTCTATTATTTTAAAATCTATTACACAATTTGTATACAAAATATTGTACAATGTTAGTAATCATATATTAAAGGAGCGTATTAAATGGAATTTGGAAAACCTGAACCCAAAATTGTAAAATCAGCAGAGGAAATTGCAGCAATGAAAAAACGTTATCGCAAAATTAGAATCATTACAACAACAGTAGGTGTTGTAGCAATTGGTTTATTTACTTTTTTTGCTGGTAGAACTGTTGTCCCTGCAGGACAAACTGGTATCGTTTACAAAGCAAACGGTGGTGTTGTCGATAAAACATTAAGCCAAGGCTGGAAGTGGACTGTTCCATTTGTTACAAAAGTAAACTTATATACAACATCAACAGAACAATCAGCTCTATCCCAGCGTGCAAGCGAAGGTGGCGAGGCTAATGAAAACTTTACAATTATGACTGCTGACGGAAAGGGTATCGATGTAGACTTAGAATTCTCTTACCATTATGATGCTGAGCGCTTACCAGAAGTGTTCACTCGCTTTAAAGGAAAAGACGGAGAAGTAATTGAACAACAATTTATTAAACCAAAACTTAAAGCTGTTGCAAATAATGTATCTACTCAATTTAAAGTATTAGATGTATATAGTGAAGGTCGTCCTGAATTAAACACAGCTATCTTAAAAGCTGCAAAAGAATTCTTTGACGAATATGGCATTATTATAGAGTCTGCACAAATTACACAAATGCGTTTAGACGAAAAAACAGAAGAAACTATTCAAGCTGTTGTGGATAAACAACAAGAACTTGAAAAAGTAAAATTAGATAAAGAAATAGCCGCTGAACAAGCAGAAAAAGCAAAAATTACAGCAAAAGGGGAAGCGGAAGCTGCCTTAATCAAAGCAGAAGGTGAGCGTAAAGCCAACGAAGCTGTTTCTAAATCATTAAACGCTGAATTATTAAAGAAAATGGAAATGGAAGCTCGTTTAAAACATGGCTGGGTGGAAGTACAAACTGGCGAAGCTATCGTTGACACAACAAAAAAGAATAACGGAAACTAATATTGAAAAGGACAAGGGATTTCTCTTGCCCTTTTTATTTATTGATAAACAAGAATCATGTTCTTAAATAATCGTTTTTAACTATATTTTAAATAAAGAATTATTTCTTATTTTTATAGATAGGAGCGAAAGAATATGGTTGTTATTCATTATTATAGTAAAAAAACGGAACTAGTAAATTTACTTTGTCAACAAACCCCTTTAGTCGGAGATAATGTTGTCATTAAAGGAAGAAAGGCTAAAATATTAGATATAAAAGAAATGCGGGAAGGTCATTTACTCGTAGAAGTTGAATTAGAAGCTATTAAAAAAGTAAAAATAAATTCACTTGATAATAAGAAAAAAAGAAGACACTAAAACGTTAGTTGCCAATGTAAAGAAGCTGTCCTCGTATGGACAGCTTCTTTACATAGAAATAGTACTACTTAATCATCTTGGTTTTTCTTCTTTTTATCTTTGTTTTTATCTTTCTTTTTATCTCTTCCCGTTATTTTATCAATAATCGTATTAATTGTTGAATCTACTTTATCTTTTCGATATATAGCATCATTTTTTTCTAACTTTAATGAAGCTGGGAACACCTCTCTCGTACCATATTTTTCACTTGGTACTTGTAATCCATTTTTATCAACATACACTTCTTGTACACTATCTGGTATAGTAAACTTTAAGTTTTGTTCATTTTCATGAGCACTATTCATTACATCTTGCCAAATTTGTCCTGTTCGCAATGTATTTACAATACTTTTTGGCTTATCATAACCTGTCCATACAACAGTTGTATATTTAGGAGAATATCCTGCAAACCAGCTATCGTATTTATTATTTGTCGTTCCTGTTTTTACTGCTACTTCTATTCCGTTATTTAGTGCGAATTGTTTCGCTGTTCCCGCTGTTGCAACTCCTTTTAACACATCCGTCATCATATAAGCACTTTCACTTTTAAATACTTGTTTATTAGTTGGTTTATGTGTATAAATGGTTTTTCCAGTTCGATCTTCGATTTTCGTTACAGCAACTGGCTTGTTATACTTCCCATCATTGGCCAATGTGCTATATGCTCCTGCCACTTCTACTACATTTGTTCCATATGTTAAACCACCAAGTGCTGTCGAAGGCTGATAATCCTCTTCAACAAGATGCGTAAATCCCATATCTAATAAATAAGAAATACCAACATTTGCTGTAATATCTGTAAATACTTTATGTGCTACTGTATTAGATGAAATTTCTGTTGCCTTACGAATTGTAATGTCTCCAAAATAGCCTGTTGAATTTTTTGGTCCATTTGCAATATCTCCATCATTTACAATTGTTGATGGGTAATACTTTCCTTGATCGAAAGCTGGTGCATATACAGCGATTGGCTTCATCGTTGAACCATTTTGTCGCCAAATTCGATACGCACGATTTAAGTAATCCGCCTTTTCTGAATTCCTTCCACCAACCATCGCTACAATTTCACCTGTTTGTTGATTTACTGTTACAGCTGCACCTTGATACGTATAAATACCTTCTTCGCTTACCGTATTATCTCCACTTAATCGATTGTTTATTGCTGCTTGCATGTCTTCTTGTAAATCACTATCGAAGGATGTATAAATACGGTATCCTCCACGATTTAATTCTTCTACGATTTGTTTATAATAACGATTATACTCTCGCTCATATTTTGCTTTTTCACTGTTACTTGTAAACGTATTTTGGATTTTAAATCCTTTCATTTCCATAAAAATTTCTGCTACATTTTGGATAATAAATCCTCGTCTAGCATCATAGGATTTTGAATCTTCCCCTTTTACTAGTTCGATTTCTTCTTTGTATGCTTTTCGAAACTGTTCTTGGGTAATATAACCTTCTTCTAACATACTTTCTAAAATACGATTTTTTCTTCCAATTGTATTCTCTTTCTTTTTATAAGGGTCATATAAACTTGGATTATTTGGAATCGCAACTAAAAAAGCAATTTCTCCTAGTGTTAACTCTTCAATATCCTTAGAAAAATATTCATATGCCGCCGTTCCAATTCCATATGCCCCGTTACCATAATAAACATTGTTAATATAGTATTCTAATATTTCTTCTTTGTTAAATCGCTTCTCAATTTCTCTTGTAATAACAACTTCTTTTATCTTCCTTGTCCATGTTCGTTCATTCGAAAGATACATAATTTTTGCTAATTGTTGTGTGATAGAAGAACCACCTTGTGTTACTTGTCCACCATCTTGGAATAACTGAAGTGCTGCTCTGCCAATTCCCTTCCAATTAAAACCGCTATGTTCATAAAAATTACGATCTTCAATTGAAATAAAGGCTTGGCCAATTACCCCTTTCATTTCATTACTTTTCACATAACGAATGTCTTTTTCGCCTCGTAATGTAAAGATTTCGTCTCCTACATTGTCATAGACAAAGGATGTAGAATATTTTTTAAAATCCTCATCCCCAATCAATTTTACAATTTGTTTCGCCTCTTTTATTGCATCAGCTATAATCGGATATCCTTTTATAATCATCATGTGTATCGCAAAATAAAAAAGGAGAATAACAAAAATCGTAATTTGTTTTTTTATTGATATAGTAAATTTATTCATTTTTTCTCCTTATCGTTTCTTTTTATATAAATATTATAATAAAATGATAGTTTCCTATTTGACAAGTGAAATAATAAAAAGAATTACCGCTACTAAATTTATCATTAAAAGAATACACCACTAGCACATCACACTTATTGAATCTATTCATACATTTTCCAAAATAAATGTAGCGGCCTGTCCCCACTAAAAGGTGGAAACAGGCCGCCACTTCATATACGCTTGTTTATTGTTAATTTGATTCTCGCGAAAATTACCGTTTTTTCTAGCATAGATTCCATTTCTTTTTACAAAGTTTCAAAAATAATTTAGCGATTTCTTCATTGCTTAACTGATAATAATCCTTTAAAGCAAGACAGTAAGCTACTACATATTGTAATTGTTCTACATTATCTAATTGTATCGTACACACTTGACGTAAGTAATTTTCCATATCTAGTCGTTCTGCATATTGTTCATATTTTAAATAATAATCTCTCTGCTCTAACAAACAGCGAATAGCAGGAATTTTGATTTCAGAAATGGAGGCATACACATATTTAAAAACTGCCTCTGTAATTACTAACATAAAAGCTTCCCCTTTCCCAAATCCTTTCTTTGATTTTAACAAATAATCTAAAAGGATGGTATTACCAAATACGTATCCCCGAGAAAAAGTCTAATATTAATACAAAAAGGGCATTTCTAAACATACTGTTCAATTACTTATGTATATAAATAATTACAACAATGTATGTCCCATTTTATTATGATTATCCAAAAAATTAGCCTATTTTAATTGGATATCTTTCTCTTTATTAATGCCGCTTTTATCATGAAATAAGAAATATCATTTGACAGCTTTTCTTTTATTGGTTTTAATTTTTCACTTCCAACTTCCTCTATTATATTATAAATCATTAATTCTTGTTCTTTAGTAAAGATAGTATTCCATCTAATTTCCGCTCCGTCCATCCCACACTGCAATAAATGATTTTCAACTGTAGTAATAGACAAATCCCGATTTACAGCGATTTCTTGCAAATTCAGTCCTTGTTTATACAATTCATATGTCACAAGATGAGAAGGTGTGTTATCTTCTTTCCGTTTTCTCTCTACAATTATTTTCTCATTCATTAATTCTTTATAATTGGCTGTTACCTCTAAAAAACGTGCACCATAACGTTGTTGCTTTTGTTCTCCAATTCCTTTTACTTCTAGCAATTCTTCTACTGTTGTTGGGATTTTTACACTCATCTCTTTTAATGTAGCATCTGAAATAATAATAAACGGGGGTACACCCTCTTCATTAGCAATTTCTTTTCGTAACGCACGTAACATATCAAACAAGTCATCTTGAACTACTGCTTCCCTTAATGAACGTTGCTCTTTTTTCATGACTTTTTGACGACTAACTAACACTTCTCTTCCTTCATTAGAAACGAATAAAGTCGGGTACTTTCCATCAGTAATCCCTATCAATCCTTCTGATGTTAAAAAATCGATAAAGTCCGTCACATCTTTTAGTGATCGATTCTTCATAATCCCATATGTAGGTAGTTTATGAAAATGAAATTCAAGAACTTTTTTATTGGTAGAACCTGTTAATACTTGTGCAATTATTGTTTTTCCAAACCGCTCTCCCATTCGAATCATGCAAGAAAGTACCATTTGTGTTTCTATAGTAACATCGACTAATTCACGTGTATCTGTACAATTGCCACATTTACCACATTTCTCTGGATTTTTCTCACCAAAATAAGAAAGAATGAATGCTTGCAAACAACCTTCACAATAACAATAATCTTTCATATTATGTAATTTATGTAATTCTTGATGCTGACGTTCTTCATTCCCTATAGATTGTTCGATTAAAAAACGCTGAATTTGAACATCTTGTGCACCATACAATAAAATACATTCACTCTCTAATCCATCTCGACCTGCCCGTCCTGCTTCTTGATAATAACTTTCCATATTTCTAGGCATTTGATAATGAATAACATAGCGAACATTGCTTTTATCAATTCCCATTCCAAATGCGTTTGTTGCAATCATCACATTAATTTCATCACGTAAAAACAAATCTTGTGCATCAGAACGTTCGGAATCACTCATTCCAGCATGGTAACGTTCAACTAAAAAACCTAATTTATTTAAATGATGATATAAGCTATCTACTTCTTTACGTGTTATTGCATAAATAATACCACATTCATTTTTATTTCTTTTTATGTATTGTTCCACATATTTTAATCTATTTTCACCACGTATTACATGAAAGGCTAAATTACTTCGCTCAAATCCAGTGACAATCATTTCCGTTTCATCAATATGAAGTAACTGACAAATATCATGCTGAACAGATGGTGTTGCTGTAGCCGTCAACGCCAATATTGCCGGTCTTTGCTCAAACTGTTTTATTAATTGAGGGATACGTAAGTAACTAGGACGAAAATCATGCCCCCATTGGGAAATACAATGTGCTTCATCAACAGCAATCAATGAGACAGGTAGTTCTTTTAACGTTTCCATAAAGGCTGGTGTTTCTAATCGCTCTGGTGCCACATATAAAATACGATATTGCCCATAAATTAATCCTTCTATACGCTCATTTACTTCCTTATAAGATAGCGAACTATTAATATACGTTGCTGAAATACCAATTTGAGACAAGGCATCCACTTGATCTTTCATAAGTGAAATAAGTGGTGAAATAACAATTGTTAATCCCGAAAACATAAGCGCTGGAATTTGATAACACAGTGATTTTCCTCCACCTGTCGGCATAATTCCAATTGTTGGTTTTCCTTGTAATACTCGAGTAATAATCTCTTCTTGACCTGTCCGAAAATCCTCATACCCAAAGTATTGCTTCAAATAGTCTTTTGCCTGCTGAATCATGACACTACTCCTTTTATTTCTGTTTATTCTCCTCAAAATATGATAATTGAAATTTTATACTCTTACTGTTTTACTTGGTACCAATATACCTCATAACTACCGAATAATTCTTCTTTCTCCATCTCTTCGTATGTAAATTGTTCATCTCCATAAAACGACTCGTAACCATCTTGTTTATCAAGATATATTTGAACTTGTTCCTCCCCTTTTTTAACAGCAATAATTTTCTTTTTACTAATTTCAAGTCGATTTACCGCTTCTTCCATTAAGTCAATTGTTGTTCCATCCTCATTTTTCATTACAAAGCCAACTAATCCAACATGTGCTTTGTTTTCAGTAAATAAAACTTCTAATTTTTCAATTGCTGTTGCATTTAATTGTTGCGCTACCGCATACATATGTGTATATATTGTATCTTCTCCTTCAGCATGAAAATTCGTTGACCATAATAGACCTGCTAATTGTTTTTCTATTTCTTCTCCTAACTCTACAAGTGGATATGCATCTATCATTGCGATATAGTGAAATGTTTTACTCATTTTGATTCCTCTTTTCTACTTAATACAATTAGTGTATACTATTTTCTAGTTCTACACACCTACTTATCGCCATAAAGAACTATTCATAAAAAATTAATGAGAAATCTCTATGAAATTATGAAAAGATTTGAAATATATCAACTCCTTTAGCTATAGTTGCCTTTTTCATTTATCTTCACTCTTTCTTTATTCTTTCTTCATTTTTTCTTTTAAATTATCAATTCGTAAATAGGCCTGCTTGTTGCTTTCTTCAATACGGATAACACGCTCCGATAAATCAAGCAACGTCTTTTCATTTACTTTCATATCGATTCGGATAAACTCTACACCAGAATTAATGGTATCCAAATTTTTATTACAGCCATTTCTGCAACATCTTGTTTTTCATCCTTGTCATGGTTTCTACTAAAAGTAAAGAATCCGATTATCACTCCAATAATTGTACAAATAAGGAATATAATAATTTGAACTTCCAACTAATCCCCTCCAGTAACAATAAATTATCTAGGGAAATCTTGTTCCTTTCTTTTTATTTACTATGCAAAAGAAAAGTCGTCTAATTAGGCTTCTTCCTTACTTCAATTGAATGCTTTAGCGCTTCTTTTCATCCTCACTATACTAGTATCAATTATCCCCCTTCTTCTAAACTCTTTTTTCTATAGTAATTCCATACTACTTGTCAACATAGAGAACATATGTTATCGTCAAATCAACTATTTTTAAAGGAGAAACCGATGAAAAATTTATTACTAATAGATGGTTTTAATTTGTTAAGTCGAGGGTATTTTGCGACTGCTTATGGAAAAAGTGAAGAACAATTGTTTCAAACTCGCGACGGTCGTTATACGAATGCATTAAGAGTCTTTTTCCCAAAAATGTTAAATTTAATTAAAGAACATCACATTACCCATTTAGCTGTGGCTTGGGACGTAAAGCGTGAAGAAAGTGATCGTCGTCAAAAGTATGATTTTTATAAAGCGACACGAAACGCCCTACCAGATCCTCTTATTCAGCAATATCACAC
>JBJEFI010000009.1:11224-21222 GCA_051873875.1 Bacillaceae bacterium
CATCCATCTCAATGGATTGATGTAAAAGCATTATTAGGAGACAATAGCGACAATATTCCTGGTTGCCCTGGTGTAGGAGAAAAATCAGCACTTCCACTTATTCAACAATATCAATGTGTAGAAAATCTTTACGAAAACATTGAAAATCTTGATGCTAAATTTAATCGTTATAAGAAGAAACTAATTGCTGGAAAAGAATCTACATTTATTAGTAAAGAATTAGCTACAATCACAACATCTATTCCTCAATTAGAAACAATTGAATTTGATCATTTACAACTAAACATTAATCATTCCGTTTTTGATGAAAAATTAAATGAACTAGAATTACGAATTAAAAAATAAAAAAGAGAAGGCAGTTATCTGCCTTCTCTTTTTTCCTATAATTAATGAGCAAAGAATGCCATTTGAATGATAAATAATACTGCGAATAAGTACATTAATGGATGAACTTCTTTGAATTTACCACGAGCAATTTTTAAAATTGGGTACGAGATAAATCCACATGCAATCCCAGTTGAAATACTAGATGATAATGGCATTGCCACAATCACAATAAACGCTGGGAAAATTTCTTCAAAATCATTCCAATTAATATGACGAACATTTGAAATCATTAAGCTACCAACGATAATTAATGCTGGAGCTGTAATAGCAGATACTCCAGAAACTGCTCCAATAACTGGGCTAAAGAATGCTGTTAGAGCGAATAATACAGCTACTACTACTGCTGTTAAACCAGTACGTCCACCTGCAGCTACACCTGCTGATGATTCAATATAAGATGTTGTTGGGGATGTACCAAAGATTGAACCAACGATTGTTGCAACTGAGTCAGCAATCATTGAACGTGAAGCATTTGGAATTGTTCCATCTTCTTTATTTAACTTCGCTTGTGTTGCCACACCAACGAATGTTCCTGTTGTATCAAATAGCGTTACTAATAAGAAAGAAAATACAATTCCATAAAGACCAAATTCTACAATATTTTGAAATGCATCAATCGGATTGCTAATGTATACTTCAGGCATTACTGGTGTAGAAACAACACCATTAAATGATAATTGGTTTGTTGCATATGCTACAATTCCAGTTACAATCATTCCAATAAATAATGCACCTGGTACATTTCGAACCATTAAAACTAATGTAACAACTAAACCAAATAATGTTAATAACACACCTGGTGATGTTAAATCACCGATTTTTACTAAGTTAACTGGGTCAGCCATAACTAGACCTGATAAACGTAATCCAATAAAAGCAATAAATAATCCAATCCCTGCTGCAATCGCATGCTTTAATGTAGAAGGAATAATTTCAATTAATTTTGAACGGATTGGCGTTAAAGCTAATAAGAAAAATAACACACCGGCTACAAATACAGCTGAAAACGCAACAACTGGATCAAGTCCATGTGTACCTACAACAGAATAAGCAAAATATGCATTTAATCCCATTCCCGGAGCAATTGCAATTGGGAAGTTACCCCAAATACCCATGATAAGACATCCGACAACTGCAGCAATAATTGTTGCCATAAAAGCTTGATCAAATGGCACTCCTGCATCAGATAAAATTCCTGGGTTAACAACAACGATATATGCCATCGTTAAGAATGTCGTAATCCCTGCTGTTATTTCTGTTTTTATATTTGCATTTTTTAAATTTAACACAATTGACACCTCGTCTATTATTTTTGCAACGAAATTTATCTTATTGTATTTTTATATAATTTGCAACAGTTTTTTGTTAAAAAGCATATATTTTTTATAAGTTATTAAAAATTGTTCGTATTTACGTTGTTTTTTTATTTTTAAAGCCGTGGATAATAAAAATAACAGCAATTATCACAACAGTTACAAAGAATATCGTATTTCCAATCCAGTTCATTGCTACATATGTAGAAAAGGTTTCTACTATTAGTGCAGGTATCTTTCCAATCGTACTAGCCGTTATGAAGACTACAAAAGACATTTTCCCTATCGCACCATAAAGCGTAACTAAACCTGATGGAACAAAGGGTAACACTCGACATATAAAAACAAGAAAAAAAGCCTGAACCCCAGTTACATCTAATATTTTCTTTATAAATGGAACATTATTCGTCCTTTTTTCTACAAATGTTCGGAAGCCTTTTTTGTATAATAAAAAAGCAACTCCACATCCAATAGCTTCACCAATAAAGCTAACAATCATTCCACCTATTACACCAAAAACAGCAACATTAAATGCTGTAAGAAAAAAACTCGGAACAATTGCTACGATATTAATAAATATATTTAATAAAATGCTAATAATAAAGGAAATAAGCAACGTATCTCCAACACTTTCAACCATTTGCGTTACCAAATTCCTTCTCTCCTCTTTTCTCTTTATCTAAAAATAAACATGCTACGATAGAGCTACAACTGTTTTACACAGCTCTATTAATTTTTCTTTAAAAATAAGGTTATCTTCTTTTGTTCGCTTCTTTGGTCCTTTTAATCGTCCACCACTATTTCGGATTTTCTTTGAAACATAGCGAGTAAATAATAGCTTATCTATGTTTTCATTCGTGTACACCATACCATTTTGATTAATTGCATATCCATTTTTCGCAAGTACCATTGCTGCTAAGCCATAATCTTGTGTTACAACGATATCACCACTATGTAATCGATTAATTAATGCAAAATCGACAGCATCCATCCCTTTAGAAACTGTTAACGTTTCCACTCCATCACATTGAAATACATGTGCGGTATCACAAAAAATCAGCGGCTTTATCCCAAATTCTTTTGCAACCTTGATTGCAATATCAACAACAGGACAGCCATCCCCGTCAATTAATAACGTTTTATTCATCTCTTTACTCCCTTTTTTCTCTCATCATACCATTTACAAATAACGAAAAAAAGCTTAAGTCATGACAACTTAAGCTTATACTGCTATTAAAATTTAAAAAAGAATGGAATGATAATGATGGCAATAATTCCAACAACAAGTTGAAGAGGAATTCCTACTTTTAAGTAGTCGTTAAACTTATATCCCCCCATTGTCATTACCATTGCATTTGTTGGTGAGGCTACTGGTGTTGAAAACGCCATGCTAGCTGCAACCGCTACTGTCATTAATAATGGATATGGGCTCACATCTAATGATGTAGCTGCTGTAATGGCAATTGGTGCAAATAATACAGCTGTTGCAGTATTACTCATAAATTGACTGAATAAGTTTGTTAAAATATATATCGCTGCCAACACCATTAAAGGACCATTATCTCCAAAAAAGAAAACAATTTTATCTGCTAAATACTGAACTGCTCCCGTTTTTTCCAAAGCTGTTGATAAAGGCAACATTGCCGCAATTAAAACAAGGGATTCCCAATCAATTAAACCATAAATCTTCTTCGTTCCATCTATACATCTTGTCACAATCATCATCATCGCTGCAATCACCGTTGCTAAAACTGGATCGATAAGCTCAAAAACAAGGGTTATTAACATCGCTATTATAATCATTCCAGCAATAATCATTTTAGGGACCGAAATTTTCATTCTCTCTTCCGGTGGTAATTGAAGACATATACCATATTCTCTATGTACTGCAAATTTTTCTATATCCTCCCATTTTCCGTGTAAAAGAAGTGCATCCCCTTCTCCTAAACGTACATTGTGTAACTGCTCATGATATACCTTCCCGTTTTTTATAATACTTAACACATTTAATCCATACTTACGACGAAAATTTAATTGCGCCAAATTACTGCCTTTTAGTGCTGAATCCGGCGTAAGTAAAAACTCAACAACCCCAAACGCCTCATTGATTAATAAGCTATCCTTATCTCCTTTTACAAGCTCTAATTGCTCCGTTTTAGCAAGTCTCATGATTTCCGACTTTTTCCCTTGAATATGTAAAATATCGTTTGGCTGAAACGCCATATCTTCTGCTGCAACTTCATGAATATCTTCTGCTAATATATTTTTCGTTTCCCGTTTTATTTCTAAAACTTGAATACCATATTCAGTTGCCCAATGCAATTCGTGAATGGTTTTCCCATTTATAGAAGCCTCTTTTGTTACTCGTAATAGATGAATTTTATTGTCTACTTTAAATGTTTGCCCCCATTTTTTTAATAATAATATATCATTTCGACTTTGATCATCACCTGCTGGTAATAATCTTCTTCCTACTATCAACATAAATAAAATACCTAAGCCTAATAAAATAATGCCAACTGGTGTGAAAGAAAAGAAAGAAAACGATTTCAAATTTACTTCTGCTAATTTATCACTAACCATTAAGTTAGGAGGTGTCCCAATCAATGTCATTGAACCACCTAAGCTACTGGCAAAAGAAAGTGGAATAAGTAACTTTCCAACACTTATATTTGCTTCACGGCTCAAGGAAATCATAACCGGAAGCAAAATAGCTACCGTGCCCGTATTACTCATAAAAGCACTTAACACAGCAGAAACAAGCATCGTTACTAAAATAATCGAATGCTCTTTTTTTCCTGCATAAACCATTAGTTTTTGACTAACTGTTTGTGCTAATCCTGTTTGAAAAATACCCGCACCTACAATAAAAAGGGCCGCAATCATAATTACTGCAGAATTCGAAAATCCTAAAAATGCTTCCTTTACTGACAATATATCTGTTAAAACAAGGACGACTAAACAACATAAAGCAACAAAATCTGCCCGCATACGGCTAAAAACAAACAAGCCCGTCGCTACGATTAATACAATAAATGCAATCATCATCTCCGTTGTCATATATAATCCCCCTAAAAACTTACTTAAATAATATTAATTACTAATTATAGTATACTACTATTTCTTATCATTCCTAAAATTAATAATAGTAAAAAAGTGACAAATTATTGTCACTTTTTTACTATTTCTTGTTTATATTGATTTTGCGCTAATTGATCTAAATCATATGGCGTTTCTTGATAGACATAATAATTTAACCAATTTGAAAAAAGTAAGTTTGAATGTCCTCTCCAGCAAACGATTGGTTCTTCTACTGGATTATCATTTCTAAAATAATTTTTAGGAATATCAATTTCTAATCCTCGCTTTCTATCTCTTTCATATTCAACTTTTAAGGTAAGTGGATCGTATTCAGAATGTCCAGTAACAAATATATGCCTTCTATCTTTCGATGCTACGATATAGACATCCCCCTCTTCTCCTAAAGCAAGAATATCTAAATCTTGTCTTTTTACAATATCTTCTTTTTTCACTTCTGTATGTCTAGATTGAGGTGCTACAAATAAATCATCAAATCCTCGAAGTAATTTTTCCTTAGCAACAGTTGGCCAATACGTAAAAACACCAAATTTCTTTGCTTCCAAAGTATATTTTGGTACTCCAAAGTGATGATACAAACCTGCTTGTGCTCCCCAACAAATGTGAAAGGTGCTCATTACGTTTTCTTTAGACCATTCCATTATTTCTACTAACTCTGACCAATAATCAACTTCTTCAAAATTCATTAGCTCTACTGGTGCACCTGTAATAATCATCCCATCAAACTTATCCTGTTTAATATCATCAAAATATTTATAAAACGAGCTAAGATGATTTTGCGGCGTATGTTTAGATTGATACGTTTTCGGGTGAATAAGCGTCACCTCGATTTGAAGTGGGGTATTTCCTAGCAATCGAAGTATTTGTGTTTCCGTTACAATTTTAGTAGGCATTAAATTCATAATCACAATTTTTAATGGGCGTATATCTTGACTATATGCTCGATTTTCATCCATTATAAACACATTCTCACTATTTAATATTTCTTTAGCTGGTAAATGATTTGGTATTTTTATTGGCACAATTTCTTCCCCTTTCGTTTATCCTATACCTTTATTATTATTTTATAATTCATAATTTTACAACTATTTTTTAAAATAATAAAAGGATAATAGAAAGCAGAGATACCACTTTCTATTATCCTCTTGTTTAAAATCCAATCATTTTTATGGATTTATATGGTAACGATTACAGCATTTTGTTAACTTCTTTACGATTATCCCACAAAATTGATACCACATCATTTTCGGTCATTTGTAATTCAGACTTATCCATGTATTCATTCCCCTTACGATGAATTGTCCATTGACCATCTTCATAGTGCATTAATGTACAAGTTAATTGCTCGTTTATTTCTTTGTCCATCATTGGAAAGAACAAATAGTACTTTGCACCATTTTCATCATACTTCATAAACTCCGTAGCATTTTTTAGTAAGTATTGTATGTCTTTTTTACTTTTAATCTTTCTTTTAATAAAAGCCATACATTCCCCTCCTATCAATTTACAATATACGTTATAATATCATTTTTTTTTCATAAATTGAATCACTTTTTAGAAAAATATGGTTTATTTTCAAAAAATGGACAAAAAACATCCAAATTTCAAACTATTTTTAATCATTATTCTGTTATGGCTTTTGTAGCTAATAAGGTTATAACTGAATCATCCATTGGTGGATTATGTAATCCTGCCCTAACATTTAAATAATATCGGTGCAATGGACTAGATTGAGATAATCCACGTAAACCTACTATTCTCATTGCCTTATCTACGATTTCTAGCGCATGATTTGTAACAATATGCTTTGCTGCTCCGAGTTGTGGTGCTAATTTTGCCTTATCATTACTGTCATCATATGCCCGTGCTGTATTGTATAACGTTGTTCTAGCACTATAAATGAGTAATTCCATTTCCCCTATTAATGCCTTTACGTTTGGTAGAGTACAGATTGCCCCTTGAATACTATTAGGTTTATAATTTTTTGCAAACTCAACTGCATAGTCTCGTGCCGCTGTAGCAATGCCTAAATAACAAGCAGGAATATGCAACAACCAACCATTGGTTTTAGGCTGATTCTTTCTCGTTTGTGTAATATTTTCAACAAAATAATTTTTGGGAATGCGAACATTATGTAACACGATATCATGACTGCCTGTTGTACTCATGGCTACACTATCCCATGTTTCTTCAATCGATAACCCTACTGTATTTCGAGGTACTAAAAAATCACCTATTTCATTTCTGTCTAGAATTGTTGCTGAAACAAGAAAATAATCTAGTACAGGTGATAGCGTTGTAAATATTTTCCTTCCTGATATTACCCACTCATCACCTTCTAAAATAGCCGTCGTTTCAGGCATTCCTCCCCTAGTTGGACTTCCTGTATTTTTTTCAGAAGCCGCACGATTTAAAAGCGCTCCGTCGGCTACTTGGGTACACATCCATTTAAACAAAGTGTCATCCCATCGACGATTTTCTACTAATTCTTGCATAATACCAACGTGCCAACCGATACTTAATGCGGTTGGCCCATCTCCCTTTGCAATGGCTTCTTGGCACAATAAAAAATCATATAAAGAGGCTTCTTGTCCACCAAATTCCTTCGGTAATGTAAATTTCGTATAGCCTATCTTTTTTAAAAGCTCTATGTTTTCATAAGGAAATTCGCTTTCTTTTTCCCCATGCTCTCGTAAATCTGCTTCTATTTTATTTATTTCTTCTATCCATTCTTGTTGATTGGCATTTAAAAGAAACATTTCCTCATCCCCTGCCTTTGTTACAAATCATTCTCAAGCGCTATTTTTCCAAGTGCTATTCCTTTTTCTAACGCATCATGTGCTTTACCTACCATTGAAAAAGGATATATTCTCTCATTTATAAGTGGCTTAACTTCATTATTTTTTAGTAGTTTACTTAATTGAAGCAATCGTTGTTCATGCTTTTCCCTGTTTTCATTCGTTAATACTGCTAACAATATAAAAACAACATGTAATGATAAGGCTTTATTATGCATAGTTGATAAATCATGCATACCTCTTGTAGCGATTGAGACGACTGTTCCTTCTCCCTTAGCCGCTTCAAAGGAGTTTTTTAATACTTCACCACCAACTGTATCAAATACAACATCAAATCCTTTATTATTTGTTAATCGATCTACATATGATTCTACTTTTTCATCTCGATAATAAATAACATGATTGGCTCCTAATGATGTTGCAATTTCTCCTTTTTCCACACTACCTACTGTTGTTGAAATAGTAACATGATATTTTTTGGCTAATTGAATCAATACATGCCCTACTCCACCAGTGCCACCATGAATTAATATATGCTGACCTGATCGAAGTTTAGCTTTTTCTAACATATTCATGGCAGTTAAGCCAACTACTCCCATTGCTGCAACTTCTGTATAACGAAGATGTTTAGGCTTTGGTGCTAATAATCGAGCATCACAGACAATATACTCTGCCAGCGCACCACTGCTGCCTTTTACACCACCACAAAATCCAAATACTTCATCACCTACACGAAACTTCGTGACACCTTCTCCTATTTCTTCAACAAGGCCACATACATCTCCATGAAGAACAGCTGGTAGTTCTGGTGCTATATTTTGTACAACACCCGAACGAATTTTCACATCAATTGGATTAACACTTGATGCCTTCACTTTTACAATGACATGCCCTGCTGGACAAATTGGATATGGCATTTCTCCTACTTGAAGAACAGATGAATGCCCAAATTCATTTATAACGACTGCTTTCATTCTACCCCCTCCTTATTTAAATTTTACAAAAAATTCAGCAAAATTCATATACTTATGTAAACCTTTATTCATCAACTTCTTTTATTTTTTTATTTCAGGTTCTGGATAGGTAATACCTTTTGTATCTACTTTGATGGATTCAATCACAATATCTTTAACAGGTCTTTCTCCACTTTCCACTTCCGTATTTTCAATTTTTTTAACAATATCCATTCCTTTCGTTACTTTTCCAAAGGCTGCATAATTCCCATCTAAAGTTGGTGCGTCTTTTGTCACAATAAAAAATTGACTCCCTGCCGTATCAGGAAAATTAGAACGAGCCATTGATAAAATACCTTCTTCATGCTTTAAATCGTTTTCAAAACCATTGGACAAAAATTCACCTTTAATAGCATACCCTGGTCCACCTACACCAGTTCCTTCTGGGTCACCACCTTGAATAACAAAGTCTTTTACAATTCGATGAAACGTTAAGCCATTATAAAAACCTTTATTCGCTAATGAAATAAAGTTATTGACCGTATTTGGCGCAATATGAGGATATAATTCAAATTCAACTGTTCCATATCCTTTCACTTTCATCGTTCCAATTGGTAATTGTTCCGGTTTTTCTACTGTCGACTTCTCAACTTCCGTCTTTGATTTTTTCTCATTTGCATTACTACATCCTACTACCATTGTGATACAACATAACATTAAAACAAAAATTAACTTTTTCACATTTTTTCCTACTTTCCATTTATAATCCTTTCCATTATATCAATATATCCCTTTATCGGATAAGCCTAAATTATTTTATTCTGTATACGTATAACAAAAAATAGGCATGATTATTGTGATTATAGCAACTGTCTAAACTGTAATCTTTCGTTCATATTCTATTCATATTTCTAGCGTAATCTATTTGTATTAAAACAAACGGAGGTACATCATGAAAAAATTATACAATGCAGCCTTACTTTATTTAATTCTAGGATTAGCTTTAGGTATTTTTGCAAGAGAATATACAAAAATGCATAGTTTCGAAGGATTTACCATGCTAAATCTTATGCATACCCATATATTAGTACTAGGATTTCTCTTCTTCCTAATTGCGTTAACATTGACAAAAGTATTTACGATTCCTCAAACAAAAAGTTTTAATATTTGGTTTATCGTTTACAATCTCGGCTTAATTTTAACTGGAACAACAATGGCAATTCGAGGATTTCTTCAAGTCAATGAGACTGATTTAAACGGATTAAACCACATGGCAGGGTTGTCCCACATTATTATTAGTGTTGGCCTAATTTGGTTTATGATTTTATTAGGAAAAGCATTTAAAAAATAGAAATTTACTATGATAATTACTCGCTTCATAATATGCAAAGACAAAATTATTTTTAAATAAAACTAACACTTATCACGTTACTTACTATAAAATTCAA
>JBJEFI010000010.1:0-3893 GCA_051873875.1 Bacillaceae bacterium
TCAGTTAGAGTAGGATAAAAATGAACAAAAAAGCGCTACTCACTCCAATTAGAGCAAGTAGCGCTTTTTCTTATTTCAAAATCCCTATGTTATCTATGGTCAACTACTTATATTCCTCCGCCCCAAATCCTATAACTGTTGCTCTTGTTTCTCTACTACTGGTGAATGTAAATGCTTTGTGCAAACATAATCATAGCAAACGAATGTATAATCTTCTTTTACTTTTTGATATGCCTCTACACATCCACATTGTTTTGTTTTTAATTCGTATAGTTCTAAATGTTTGTCCATCTTTCCTACACCTCTTTATTTTGATTCGCCAATCTATTAAATGCGATTCCTTAAGGAGAAATATACTATCTATTATTAGCACTTTTCACAAAATAAAGAAAGCATTTTGTACTGAACGAGCTATACAAATTATACAATTACGTCTTCGTGTAAGCGCTTTGATGTTACATAGTGTTATATTGTAATGTCGAAGATTGTCGGTGCCTGTCCCCATTTCGATTTTAAATCTATATATGCATTACACACTTGTTCCAAAAAACCATGAAATCCATTTGGTTGGTTAAGAATAGTGGCAGGACAGTTTTTTCCTGACCAGCTTTGATGCGTAACAACCCACTTCTCAATCTGATTGAATGGCACATGAAATGTATGAAGTAAGGCGGCTGTTAAATAAGCGGCATTTTCTTGGGAAATTGCATAATTGCCATCTCGATTTTCCGTTATTTCAATGGCAATTGAGCTACGATTTCCAGGTCCTTCCCCATCTCCAGCATGCCAGCCATTTTCATTCAATGGTAGGCTTTGATAAATTTCCTTATCATCCACTGAATAATGCCATGATGCCCAACGCATATTGAATGCTGCTTGATTATGTAAATAATCGGCATGCATTTTGGCATCTGCACCTATATTTGTATTGGATGTATTATGAATCGTAATATACATGGGCTTTAGCGGTGTACCAGGCCTTACTTTTTCACTAATTTTTACGATACTTTGCTTTATTGGAATCGTTCTTTTTTTAAATAAAAGATGGTTTTCTTTCATTTTTATAGGGACACCAGGGAAGTTGGCTTTTTTCGTTGTAATCCAACCTTTTCTCTTTATGTAATACCAATCTCCAGCTTTCTTTTCAATCAAATATGTTCCACTTTTTATTCGCTTCCCTGTTTTATATTTCTCAAAAGGAGCTTTATGGATATATACTTTTTGTTTTATGACAAGCTTAGCTGTAATAGCTTCAATTTCTCGTAATTCCACTGGTCGTTCTTTTAAATCCACATCAGTATCGACATAAATCCACCCTTTCCCCTTCGGCGTTTTAACGAAAAACCAATCTCCTTTTCGCTCTGTAGAAACCCATCGTCTAGGCTTATAAGTACCGATTTTACTACTAGAAGCAGTAGCATCCTTATACACGATGACCTCTTCATTATTATATAATTGATAGTTTGCGGTCTTCTTAAAATGCGGGTATACATAAGTAGCTGCATATTTATCTTGGTTTTTACTATAACCACTTGTGTACTTTCCATTAGAAGCATCACCTAATGCCACTCCTTGAAAACTACTTAATGATAATAGAATGACAACAAGGATAATCACATATTTTTTCTTCATCTATCCACCCCCTTTTATATAGTTTTCAACATAAAATAAGGATAAATTCATCATAAAATGAAAAAACAGAAAACCCTAAAAAGCATAACGCCTTTAAGATTTCCTGTTTTTGTCTGTATTTATTTGGATGGATAGCGTGTCCCGTGCTACCGTATTTGTCGAAATTTGTAGGTACCTGTCCCCATCAATACGCTAACACTTCATAGCCATCTTCCGTAACTAGCACCATGACCTCCCATTGAGCGGATGGCTTTCCATCAGCAGTATATACGGTCCAGTCATCAGAAGAATCAATATAAACGTCTGCTTCCCCCATATTTACCATTGGTTCAATTGTGAACACCATACCAGGAACCATTAGCATTTCTTCCCCTTTTCGAGAAACGTGACTAACCCAAGGTTCTTCATGGAATTCCAAGCCTACTCCATGTCCGCCAAATTCACGAACGACAGAATAGCCCTTTTTCGTAGCGTGTTCATGTATTGCCTGCCCCATGTCTCCTAAGAATCCCCATGGTTTTACTTGCTCTAAGCCTATTTCAACACATTCTTTGGTTACTTGAACGAGACGAGCCTTTTCAGGAGTCACTTCTCCAATACAAAACATTCGAGAAGAATCAGAGAAAAAGCCATTATAAATCGTTGAAACATCTACATTAATAATATCTCCTTCTTTGAGAACGACATTTTTTGATGGAATACCATGACAAACTTGTTCATTAACAGAGGTACAAACACTTTTAGGATAACCTTCAAAGTTTAATGGTGCAGGTGTAGCACCTTCGGCAATCGTACGTTGATATACCCATTGATCAATTTCTTCTGTTGTAATGCCAGCTCTAATATGGGCTGCAATATAATCTAAAATACGAACGTTAATTTTACTACTTTCTTTAATTCCCGCAATCTGTTCTGGCGTTTTTATCAACTTACGAGAAGGAACGATATGCCCTTGCATTTCATAGGATGCAATTTTTTCATCAAAATCCATATGACACTTTTTATATTTCTTTCCACTTCCACACCAACATAAATCATTTCTCCCAATTTGCTTTTCCATAAAAAATACTCCTTTGCACGTTAAATACAAGGAGTATGATCAACTATTTGCGCTTTACCATGTAGCGGGATGCTTGGCGATAATTTGCGAAACTGATAAGGCGTATAGCCATAAACTCTAAAGAAGGCTCTTGTAAATGCCTCATGAGAGGAAAACCCATACTTTAGAGCAACGTCTATAATTCGTCCTTTTGATTGCTGCAATTCAAATGCAGCTAGCGCCAATTTTCTTTTAATAAGATATTCTTTAAAAGACACCCCAACATATTCATGGAATTTAGCTGAACAATAAAACGATGAGTATCCTACAAAACTAGACATTTTTTCTAAGGTTGGATTATCTTCAATATTTTCTTCTATCCAATCAATCATGCTCACAATGGTTTTTATAGGCACTCTAACTCACTCCTTGCTATTTTCATTATATTAATTCGCTGGCGAAAAAATTTGATTTTACTTGCAATCTTTTTCTATCCCTTTATTATATCACGAATATTCAAAACTCTACTTCATTTGCACCAGCCTGCATATCACACATTACCATTTAAAAGACTATTCTAGATTTTTGTCGAAATTTGCAGGTGCCTGTCCCCACAATGTAGAACTATACAAAAGAGGTGATGATATGGAAATTAAATACACAATGGGGGAAAAAGAATTTCTAGCATTTAACGAACACTTTATTAAAACATCTCCAACAATTAAAAAATCACTTGCTATTCAACGCTATGTCGTTCCGATCATTTACTTGATCATCCCATTCATCTTAAAAGCGGTAGATGAGGATTTTTCATTATGGTATAGCTTTACTATCTTCTTACTAGTAGGTATTCTTTGGGTTATTTTTTATCCAAAATATTTTCATCGTTCTACAACTCGCCGTGTTCAAAAAATGCTACGAGAAAGCCATCAATCATTTGGAGAAACAACACTCATTATTCAAGATGATGGAATCGAAGAAACACAAGGTACTACTCTTTCAAAAGTAGGCTGGGATCAAATTAGCGAATTACATACAACAAACGACTATTATTATATTTTCTTCTCAGGATTAAAGGCTTTTGTTATTCCTACAACTGTACTTTCTGCTGAGGATAAAAATTCGTTACTCGACATTATGAAAAAACACAATAAAACTATCATTGCAATGGAAACTGCTTCATAATAAAAAAGGTCATTTCAATAAATGAAATGACCTTTTT
>JBJEFI010000011.1:0-6102 GCA_051873875.1 Bacillaceae bacterium
GCAAGAATTTTTCCATTTCGTACAGAGTACAATACTTCTGCTTGTAAACGAACTGCATCGTAGCCATCTTTTCCATTTAACACGATAAAGTTAGCCGGATTGCCTTCTTCAATACCATAGTTATCTAATTGTAATGCTTTCGCACTGTTTGTCGTAATAAATTGTAAGCTATCTTGAATTTCATTGTAGCCCATTAATTGAGAAACGTGTAAGCCCATGTGTAACACTTGAAGCATATTCCCGTTTCCAATTGGATACCATGGATCCATAATGTCATCATGACCAAAACATACATTTAACCCATCGTTGTGTAATTCTTTTACACGAGTAATTCCGCGACGTTTTGGATATGAATCAAAGCGTCCTTGTAAATGAATATTGACTAATGGATTCGCAACAAAGTGCATATTCGCCATTTTTAAAGCACGGAATAATTTAAACGTATATGCATCGTTATATGAACCCATTGCTGTCGTATGACTTGCCGTTACACGTCCTTCGTAGCCATTATGAATCGTTTCACGTGCCACTACTTCTAAAAAGCGTGATTGTTCATCATCAATTTCATCACAATGAATGTCGATTAATTTATCATGCTTCATTGCCACTTTAAATAAATCACGAATCGATTGAACGCCATCTTCTCTCGTAAACTCAAAGTGTGGGATACCACCAACTACATCTGCCCCCATTTTCATTGCCTCTTCTAAAAGCTCTAATCCATTTTTATAAGAGACGATTCCTTCTTGTGGGAAAGCAACAAGTTGTAAGTCTACATATTCTTTCATTTCTTCTTTTACTTCTAACATTGCCTCTAGTGCAATTAAAGTAGGGTCTGTCGTATCAACGTGTGTACGAACATGCTGAATCCCGTTAGCAATTTGCCAATTTAACGCTGTTTTGGCACGATTTTTCACATCTTCTTTTGTTAAAAATTGTTTTCGTTCAGACCAACGTTGAATACCTTCAAATAACGTTCCGCTCTCATTCCAACGCGGTTGTCCTGCTGTTAATGTTGTATCTAAATGAATATGTGGTTCAACAAATGGTGCACAAATCATTTTTCCGTCTAAATCAATTGTTTCTACACCTTCGATTGTCACCGTTCCCGCCGGTGAAATTTGTTTAATTTTGCCGTCCGTTACAAAAAGATCGTATTTTCCTTCACGTCCATAGATAGCTGCATTAGCCCACTTTTGCATACTCTGTTTCCTCCTCTGTATATTCTGTCACAACTGTTGTTTTCATAATTTTTGTTCCAATATAATACACAATTCCAGTTACAAATAAGGTATTTAATGGTGGAATTCCAGGTAATGTTAACCCAGCAATTACCCCTGCTAACCATGCAATGACTGCTGGTAGGTGTAAAGTTTTAATTTCTGCACGCTCATAATCGATATACTTTCCTTTACGAACGAAGAAGTAATCTGTAATAATAATCGCTCCAATTGCCGGTAATGTAGAGCCTAAGAACGTTAACCAGCTAACAAAATTGTTATATAACCAAGTCGCTAATAATGTACCGATAAATCCATTAATACATACCATTACTGCTTTTGGCTTTTTAAACATCGTAGCAAAACCTAAGCTAGATGCATAAAGGGCATTATCATTAGTTGTCCAAATATTTAATCCTAATACTAAAATTGCTGGCAAAATCATGCCTTGCGTAATCATTACATCTGAAATGTCATTATGACCAGTTGCAATTGTACCAATGGCACCAAATAAGAACATTAACGAGTTACCGATAAAGAAAGCAATTACCGTTGAAAGAACAGCGTCTCTTCCATTTCTTGCATATCGAGTAAAGTCTGGTGTTAACGTACCACCACTAATGAATGAACCAACTGCAATTGTTAATGCTGCCGCAATTGTTAACGTTGAGCTTGGCTCATAAGCGAATAATTCAGAAAAACCACCCATATCACTAATCGCAAGGTTTGCACTCGTTAATCCTAATATACCAATTAGCGGCACTGAAATCATACTTAAAATTGTTAAAGCCTTCATTCCAAAATAAGCAGTAATTGTCATTACCACCCCAAGTCCTACAACAAGAATTGGAATTGGGATATTTGTTAACTTATGAACTGGATATGCGAACATCCCTACACCTACACCAAACCAACCAACTTGTGTTGCACCTAACATAAATGAACTAATATAAGCACCTTTTTTTCCGAAAGAATATTGTGCTAATAAGTGAGTTGATAAACCTGTTTTTGCTGCAATATAACTTAATGCACCTGTAAAAACACCTAAAATCAAGTTTCCTAATAATATAATGCCAAGTAATCCTTTAAAGGTTAATCCTTCTCCTAGTGATCCACCTGACCACATACTTGCAGAGAAAAATGTAAATCCTAACATCACCACAAGCATTTTATAGAAACTATTTCGTTCTCCCGCAGGTACAGGTTGAAATGCGTAATCTTTATCTTTTATTTTCATTTTTATTTCCTCCCAAGAATTTTTTCTTGGTGAGCTGGAATCAACACCTTATCACTATGTCCTATTAATTGAACCAAAGACAATAGCTTAGCATGTACAAAAAGCCACTTATCAACAATGACAAGTGGCTTTTTCTAAATAAAGATACAATTATCCTACTAAAGGACATACGTATCCCATCTTCTATCCGCTCACCTTGTCAGCCTCTCTGAACTGCACTTAAAGGTTCTCTTTAATTGATGTTATACTAACAAAGTTTTATGCTTTATGCAATATCTTTTCGTTATTTTCTTCGAAAATAACAACTAACATATTTTAGATATCAGCTTTATATGGTACTGCATATAACTTTAATTCCTTTATTACATCTCCATTTGAATGAAAAAATAATTTCTTAATTAATTTCTTTTCTACAGGCCTCTTTTGTTCAATAAGCAGCAACACTATGTAGCGATTGAGTTAACAATTGCCCAATATCCTCACTCTCAATATAGGTTGTTAATACTTCTGTTAAATTTATTTTATAATTTAGCTCTATCTGCAAGAATTGCTGTTCTTTCATTTCCCTCTACTATACGTTAGAAAAGCTTTTAATTTAAGCATAGCAGATTATTTACACTGGAAGAATAGTATTTTATTAACTAATAAAGCACATTTTTCTTCATTCACCTACTTACAAACAAAAAACTTTTTCCTTTCCTATTCATAACATTCTAAATTATTTCGTAAGATAGGAGTAATTAGATTTTTTAGCAAGGGAGATGAGTTGTTTGAAGCATTATAGCTCTAGTAACTATGTCAGATTCTCAAAAGTTCCATATCCAAAGGAATATACAAACCCCATTCCCAACAAGCCTGCCAACTTAAATTCTTCATTTTATTTATTTACACAGCTTGAAAAAAATAAAATCATTACAGTAGATGGTCAAACAATAAAATTACAAATCAAAGATCCAAGAGAAATAAACTTCCAAGCTGAATTACAATTACTTACTCAATCTATTTTAGAAAACCAAGCAGATGCACAACAAATTTATCCTCTTACTAAAGAACAAATAAAGGAACAATGGTTATCTTTTATTCAACCTCTAATCGATACATACCAAATACCACTTTCACAAATAACCGCTATCAAAAAATACATTTCTTACACCATTTACGATGCTGAAAATATTGCATCTATCTTAAAATATCAATGGGATGTTGCTAGACCAATTCAATTAAATAGTAACTTAAAAATCCACTCAGAAACACCTAAATACCCTACCTATCCATCTAATGAAGCCATTATATTAGGTACAATTGAAGTGATTTTATCTTGCTTCTTTCCAACAGAAATTCAAACATTCCAATCCTTAATAAAAGAACGGTTAGATGTTAAAAAGTGTAGCGGCCTTCATTTTCACTGTGATATTCATGAAGGCTTTCAACTAGGAAAGCAGCTCGGCGATTTAATTGTTTCATCTCATCGCTTAACATCTCATAGATATCACATTCCTTCTTTTCAAAAAAACAAAAAAAGTAGCTATTTTTTTGATTCCTTATAAGATGAACCCTTCCATATAAAAACAGCTTCTCCAATTAAATAGAGAAGCTGTTTCACACTATATTTAAGCTTTCTTCATACTTTCTAAGCGGCAACCTGCATTTTTTCAATAACATTGTGAAGCCATTTTCCAGAACGCAAACGCTGGATTTGGAAAATTAATTTTACAATCTCTTCTGTACAAACAATAAAGAATACAGTTGTGATTGGTAAATGGAAAAAGGCGGCGCCAATATATGCTAACGGAATGGAATATAACCACATTGTAACTGATTGTAACAACATAACATATGTCGTATCGCCACCACCACGGAATACACCAACAATCATAACAACGTTAAAGGCACGTAATACGAAGAATAGTGCCATTAAACGAAGAACAGCAATCGTATCTGCATATGTTTCGGCTGTAACGGAGAATGGCTTTAACATAATTGGTGCTGTAAACCAAACGGCTATTCCTAAAACAACCCCCATAATAACCGACCATACAGCAATATATTTTGCATATTCTCGAGCTTCTTCGTCTTCTCCTGCTCCAATTTTATTACCAATGACAATACTTGAAGCATTTGCTAAACCAATTAAAAATACCATAAATAAATTGTTTAAAATATTCCCAATTTGCATTGTTGCCACTGCATTTGTACTAATTTTTGCATAGGCAATTGAATAAGCTGACATTCCCATTGACCAAATTAATTCATTTACAATAACAGACCATGATGTAACAAAGTACGTTTTAATAATCGCCATACGAAAACTACATAATTCTTTTATATTAGCTGCTACTTTATTTTTCGTTATATACACAACACCAACCACTACAACCATTTCCACAAAACGAGCAATCGCTGTTGCTAAAGCAGAACCAGCAACTCCCATCGGTTCTACACCTAAATTACCGAAAATAAATACCCAGTTTAAAAAGACATTTATAATAACACTAATCACACTTGCATACATTGGTAATTTTGTTTGCTCTGTACTTCTTAATGCTGTTGAATAACCAATTGTTACTGCTAAAAATAAACAACTAACTGCAATTATCTTTAAATAATCGGCACCTAATCCGACTACTTGTGCATCATCTGTAAAAATCCCCATAATTTGTGGTGCAAGGAAAAAGGCTGCTAATCCAAATAAGACAGCTACAATTGTTCCGATTGCTAAATTTAACCCTAAAAATGTTTTAATGCTTTCAATATCTTTTTTTCCCCAAAATTGAGACATAAATATACTAGAACCAGCACCAATTCCAAAAATACATAACGTAAAAATTAATATATATTGGTTTGCTAATCCTACTGAGGCAATAGCACTTTCACCAAGGTTACCAACCATCATATTATCAACTAGTCCTAGCGATGCCGTAATAAAACTTTGAATCGTAATTGGAATCGCTAATGTAATCATCGTTCGTAGGAATGCTTTATCCATAAATGCATTTTTCATCTTATGTCCTCCCTTAAAATGGCACAAAAAAAGAAAAGTCTACGGGTTGTCTAAGCCGCCCGTCTACTTTTCTTTTTGTCCGTTTTCTATTCATCTTTTCATACAATAATAGAAATTAAATAAAATGTCAATCTCAAAAATAAATAATAAATAAATTTTGTTAATATAAAAAATAGTTATGAGACCAAAAAAGTTCGTTCATTTATTTTCGTTCAATTCTTATATATCCTACACTAACATATGCTGTTGTTCCTTCGTATTCAATTTCGTACCAACCATATATTTCTTTTGTTACATCCAATTGTTGTCCTCTATATACTTGATCAATAATTTTAGCTGTAATAGATGGCGCCATTCGTACATTTAATGTTGTCGTATCGACAAAATAATTATAAGCATGAATATCCGATTCTTCTAATGGATTTTGTGCTTTTTTCTGCTTTTTAACATAGTCCATGCTTACATATGCAGTTTCCCCATTAAATTTAATTTGGAGCCAACCATTACTTAATTCTTTTTTTGCTTGTAATACTTGCCCTTTTTGATACTTCCCTAAAATAGAACTTGCTGTCGTTGGACTTTTTCTTATATTTACTCCATCTTCTATTACAACATAACGATATGTATTGTCCACTGGTTTTTCT
>JBJEFI010000011.1:6202-13082 GCA_051873875.1 Bacillaceae bacterium
TTTACTGGTTGTTTTAACACATAGTCCATACTTACATATGCGGTACGCCCCTTAAATTTAATTTGGAGCCACCCATTACTTAATTCCTTTTCAACTTGTAGCTTGTCCCCCATCTTATATGTTCCTAAAAGATTTCCTAAAACGGAGGCTTCATCTCTTACATTTAACACATTTGTAGCAACAACATACTCATACTTTTTAGATGGTTCTGGTTGTGGTTGTTGAGAAACTGGTTGTTTTTTTACATACTCTTCACTTACATAGCCGGCTTTTCCTTTAAATTTAATTTGGAGCCACCCATTCGATAATTCTTTTTGAACAACTAATTTTTCCTTTTTCTTAACAGAACCAATTTGTTTACTGTTTGTTGAAGGATTTTCCCTTACACGTAAAGAATCTGCTACAACGACGTATTCATATTTAGTAGAGGCAGAAGCTTTAGAAATCAATTGTAAATCTGCACTAGATGATAGTGTAACGGCTCCAACTGATAAAGCGATTGGTACCGATAAAACCTTATTTAGTTTACTATTCAAAACACTTTTCCCCTTCCGTCCATAAATTACATAATTTAGTATAAAAGAAAAGTAAATTTAAATATACTATTTTTTCTTATTTTTCTGAATAAAAATATTTTACTGGATATATTTTCAATATTAATAAAAAATAGGTAATTTATAGATAGAACTGCACACACCTACATAAACCTAGTGTATATAGAGCGAAAAACAAAACTTTTTTCCATCATAAAAAGGGGTAAATAAGAACTACCCCTCTTTTTTTCCTACTTGTTATTTTATTTTTATTCGGTCTGCATTAGGAACTTCTTTTTTTCTAAACCAGCCAGATGGTTGCACATTTAAATTCACATTAATTTGCTTTACTTCTAAATATGCCTCTAAGCCATACGTACCAAGTTCTCTTCCAATACCACTTTGCTTATAGCCACCCCAAGGTGCTTCATTAAATGTTGGATGATAAGCATTAATCCATGTAATCCCTGCTCGTAACTGCCTAATGACTCGATGTCCCTTCGCACCATCATTTGTAAATACTGCACCTGCTAAGCCATATTTCGTTCCATTTGCTAAAGCAATTGCTTCCGCTTCTGTTTTAAACGTTTGAATGACTAACACTGGACCAAAAATTTCTTCTTGTACAATGCGCATCGTTGATGTTGTATTTGTAAAAATTGTCGGGGCAATAAAATAGCCTTTACGATTTAAACGATATCCACCGCATAGAAGCTTTGCTCCTTCTGACTTACCAATTTCAATATATTCGAGAACACGATTCATTTGTCGTTCTGAAATTAAAGGCCCCATTTCTGTTTGTTCATCTACGCCATCCCCGACTACAATGTCATTTGCTCGAGAAACAAGTTCAGAAACAAATCGATCATAAATACTTTCCTCTAATAAAAGACGTGAACCTGCTGAACATACTTGCCCTTGATTCGCAAAAATACCAAATAAAGCATAATCAACAGCTGTTTCAAAATCCGCATCTGCAAATACGATATTTGGTGATTTACCACCTAATTCTAAACCAACTTTTTTAATCGTTTCTGCTGCTGCCTTCATAATGGCAATACCCGTTTCTGTTCCACCAGTAAAGGCTACCTTATCAACGAGTGGATTTCGAGCTAATTCATCCCCAACTGTTTTCCCATCACCAAGAACCAAATTAACAACCCCTGGAGCAAAACCAACTTCATCTATGATTTCAAATAACTTGATTAACGTTAATGGTGTTTGCTCTGCTGGTTTAATGACTAACGTACAACCTGCCGCAATAGCTGGGGCAATTTTTTGTGTTGCCATTACTAATGGATAGTTCCATGGAATAATTTGTCCAACGACACCAACTGGTTCTCGTACTACCATCGCTGTTATGTCATCAGGTACATCATACGTCTGACCATGAGGCTTCGTTGCCAATCCTGCATAATAGCGAAATTGATTTACTGCATCACTCATATCATAGATTGCTTCACGAAGTGGCTTCCCATTATTTAACGTTTCTAATAATGCCAGCTCTTCACTTCGTTCTTCAAGTAAATCCGCTACTTTATTTAATAAATCAGCCCGTTCACGTGCATTTGTCAACGCAAATCCATCTTCATCAAAAGCTCGACGTGCTGCTTCAATTGCCGTAATGGCATCATTTTTCGTTCCCTCTGTTACAGTGGCAATTACTTCTTCTGTTGCTGGATTTAAAATTTGACGAGTTTGTCCCGTTTCTCCCTTTACCCATTTTCCATCTATATACATTTTTTCTACTTTCATTCTATTCCTCCTCTTATATAAAGTGAAACTTCCATTAGTGGGAGTTTTCTTTCATCCCCACTAATGGTTAGTTGAACCAATCGGGTCCTTACTGACACTTATCTCCCTCTTAAACTTCCCTCTTTCGCTAAGTTTTGAGGTGGGAGTCTTAGTGTCAGTTAGGACGGGATACATTTTCAATAAGTAGCTTTTCACATAACTAACAATCAAAAAATACCTCCACTTTTCTATACAATATGTTAAAAGTGGAGGTATCTTTATTGGCTAAGATTAACCTTATTACTCATTAAATTTTAACTATCCTTCTATCCTATCAGCTCCACTAATACCTGATTTTTTCCCAACCTACACGAAACCCTTGTATAGCTTCAAAATTTTCATGGCTGCTAGTTGCTTCTTCAAACAAATGAAAGAAAGAGTATTTCATCAAATGATAAGGTGCACTGTATTACAAATTTTATAATTAGTGCATCTATCTAATTCATTTATTAAAAATTATTGTGTCACTACTTCTTCTACTTGTTTCGATAAAATGGCAATATTTTTTTCAAGTGCGTTTAACACTGTATCAATTTGTTCATAAGAAATAACCGCTGGTGGCTCAAGGCGAATAACACGAGCATTATTAATTGTACCACTCACTAAAATATGGTCATTAAATAATAATTTCGCACATGTATAGCCAAGTTCATTGGATGTGAATTCCATCCCAATTAATAAACCTAAACCACGAACTTCCTTCAAGACAGTTGGATATTTCCCTTGCAGTTCATGTAAACGATTTAAGATATATTCTCCTTTTTCTTTCGCTTGGTTTGGAATATCTTCTTCAATAATCGTTTTAATTGCTGCAATTGATGCTGCACAACAAAGTGGGTTGCCACCGAAAGTAGATGACCCTAATAAAAATGGATTTTCCTCCATCTTATCCCACAAATGATCACGAGCAACCATAGCAGCAATCGGCATGACACCACCACCAAATGCTTTTCCAAGTGTCATAATATCAGGAACCACATCATAATGGTCCATTCCAAACAACGTGCCAGTACGCCCCATTCCTGTTTGTACTTCATCAACAATTAATAAACATCCATATTTATCACAAATCTCACGTAAGCGCTTAAAATAATCGGCAGGCGGTAAGTTAACGCCACCTTCTCCTTGAAGTGGCTCAACGATAATACCTGCAACAGTTTCACCTGTGGCAATTAGATTTTTAATCGCTGTTTCTGTTGCTTCACTATCCCCATAAGCTACATGGGTAAATCCTGGTACTAATGGCATATATGGTTCACGGAACATGGCTTTTCCTGAAGCAGAAAGAGAACCTAATGTTTTTCCATGAAAACCGTTAACAGTAGAAATAAAATATTTCTTCCCAGTTGCCAAACGAGCAAGCTTTAGTGCCATTTCATTTGCTTCTGTTCCACAGTTTACGAGATACGTATGTTGTAAGTCACCTGGTGTAATTGCCGCTACTAATTTAGATAAATAACCACGTAATGGATCCACTAATTCCTGGCTATGCAACGCATAACGATCAATTTGTTTTTTCACTGCATTCACAACGTTTGGATGGCGATGGCCTAATAAAAATACGCCATAGCCGCCTAAGCAATCAATATATTCATCCCCTTTTGTATCGCGGAAAACAGCACCTTCTCCGTTCCACTCAACAACGGAATAATCACTAGATACTGATTTTCGGTGTTTTAAAATTGCTTCATTAACGAAATGAGTAAAATTATAAATGGAATCCTCTACAATTTTCTGTTGTTCTTCTGGTGTTAGTGTATCTTTCTCAATATATGACAATATTTCATTAGCATCTTGCAATACTTCTTCTTTATTTTTTCTCATTTTATCACCTTTCCACTTTTTGTTTTTCTCCATTCCAATGATAAATCAAGCAACTGTTCATCTATCTACCCCCTAACAAAATACGGAGAAAAAAGCGTTGGGTAATCAGTTTGTACGCCCTTTATAAAAAATACATTCTAGTAGACAATCTTCATTTCCTGCATCTTTCTACTTTCGCAGGAAATAGTTTGCCTATACATAAATTATAGTAAATAAATCAATCTGTTTTACCATTCAACTTATACAAAATAATTTATTCTTTATACGACATACTGTATGAAAAGTTGTCCTTCCCTCCTTGCATATCGATAATACGTAATGCCATTTCTATGCATAATCGATTTTCACTATCTAAATAATTTTCACCTAACAATTCCTCTAGCCGTTCTAAACGATGATATAGTGTTTGCCGATGAATAAAGAGTTTTTTCGCTGCGATTTGCTTTGAACCTCGATATTGAAGTAACACATCTAACGTCTTTAATAACTCTGTTCCATTCTTATTATCATAAGCAATAACGTTTCCTACATAATGGTGGACAAAGGATTGAAGAAGTCCTTCTTTTTCAACCCCCTTAATAATTTGATAAATTCCAAGTTCGTCATAAAAAGGATTTATTTTTTGAAAGCGTGTTATGCTCAATGTTTGATATGCTTCTTGAAAACTTTCTTTTACTTCTCCTATTATTTTTTTCGGTTTACCAAAGCCAACGTATACATTATTCGGAACGGTAGCAAAGGAAAAGGAAGTGATCAAATGAAGCAATGTTTTTTTCAACTGAGGATACGTGTCTGCAGAAATAACTTCTTTGACGATACATATATAAATGGCATTATTCTTTGCCATAAATAAACCAAACAAATGATGCCGTTTAAATAAGGAACGAAGTAAAATTAACATATCTTGATTAAAGGAATCTTGTTCCTCTTCTAACTTATGTTGTATTTCCACAACTCCACCTAAATAAAGATACCCATTTTTTCGCATGGGTGGTAAACCAATTTGTTGAAGAATTTCTTCTTCATGTGCCCTATCTCCTCGCATCAAGCTTTCTACTAACTCACTATGATGACGATTTTTTCTTTCTTCAATATATAGTTTTCGAAATAATAAATGAGAAATTGCCTTCCCTGTATAATCAAGCAAAAGTGACAAATACTCACTTTCCCCTGCAAAAGGAATACATAAATGGGCTAATGTTTGACCAAAATAGCTAATTGGCTGCACCATTATTTTCTTTTCACCAATTTTTTGAATGGTTAATTTTTCTTCATAAAGCCAATCGACTTTCTGATAATAAGAAACTAATTCTTTCTTTGTTGCTTGGGATACATTTGGAAAGAATCTACATTCCTCCATCATCGAAAAGAAAAACACTTGTACAGATAATTGTTCATAGAGAAGTTTTAAGATTGGATATGTGTCTGTTGTTTGAAGGGAAATGTGTTGAAGATTTCTAGAATACACTTCTAAATCCTTTAACATTTGATGGTGTTTATTAATCAGTAGTCCATGGATGTCTTGCGTAATATCAACAAAGCGTACTGTCTTTGTAAAAATAATAAGTGGAAAATCATATGTATTGGCCAATTCAATCATTTCCGGTGGTACATCCGGCATAAATTCGCCTAATTCAATACATAATCCACAAGCTTCTTGCTCAATGAGTGCTTTCATATAGGATAAACATGTTTCTAAATTATTTTTGAGACCAATACCTGTCGTCAAAATCAAATCGTTGGCATTCGTAAACGGAGCAGATGTTGAAATTTCTAATACGTGTACCCAACCAACTTTTCTTGTACTACCACCTTTGCCAGCAATTAAGTTTCCATGTGAAAAAACAGGTCTTTGCAACAATTCTTTTACCGTTATCACCCTATTCACCTCACCTATTACTATTACACACAAACGAGAAAACTCCTTCTTTATTCCTTAATACCGCGCTACATTTCGCCTAATCCTTTTTCCTACGTTCATACACTTTGTATCATGTAATTTCCCATCTTCAATCGTAGGATAGTACTAACAAAAAAAGAAAGTGGGGATTGGGATGAATGATACAAAAGGCGTTACTCCTTTTACAAAAGATGAACTATTAGAAAAGGATCAACAATACGTTTGGCATCATATGTCTGTACACAATCCAAATCCAATGATTGTCGTTTCTGGAGAAGGTGCACGAATAACAGATATTGATGGGAATAGCTATATTGATGGCATGTCTGGTTTATGGTGTGTCAACGTTGGTTATGGAAGAGAAGAAATTGCCGAAGCTGCTGCGGAACAATTAAAGAAATTACCTTACTTTCCACTAACACAAAGTAGTGTCCCCGCTATTTTACTAGCTGAAAAATTAAATAAGTGGCTAGGTGGAAACTATCGTATTTTCTATTCTAACTCTGGTTCTGATGCAAATGAAGTAGCCTTTAAGATTGCTAGACAATACTTTGCCCAAAATGGAGAGCCTTCACGCTATAAATTCATTTCTCGTCATCGTGCTTATCATGGCAACTCCATGGGGGCATTAAGCGCAACTGGGCAAGCCCATCGAAAAGTAAAATATGAGCCTCTAGGCACAGGCTTTCAACATGTGGCACCTCCATACTGTTATCGTTGTCCATTTGGAAAGAAATATGGAGAGTGTTCCTTAGAATGTGCAACGAACTATGAAAGTGTCATTAATTACGAAGGTGCCGAAACGGTAGCAGGTGTTATTTTAGAACCT
>JBJEFI010000011.1:13182-20957 GCA_051873875.1 Bacillaceae bacterium
AACGAACTATATGATGTCTTTATGAAACCAGGGAAAGATAATCATTTCCGTCATGTGAATACATTCGGTGGCAATCCAGCTTCTTGTGCCATTGCCTTAAAAAATTTGGAACTAATCGAACAAGAAAATTTAATTGAACGAGCGGAAGAATTAGGACTTCGCCTTCGTCAAAAATTAGATGTTCTTTATAGTCATCCAAACGTTGGCGACATTCGTAGTTTTGGCTTCATCATCGGAATCGAGATGGTAGAAGACAAAGAAAGTAAGACGCCAGCAAGCAATGAAAAAGTAATGAAAATCATTGCCACATGTAAACAAAATGGACTTATTATCGGTCGAAATGGAGATACAGTACCAGGTTTTAATAATATCCTTACCCTTTCTCCACCATTTGTAACGACAGATGAAGAATTAGATTTTATCGTAACAACCGTAATTAATGCTTTTTCAACACTTTAAAATGAGGTGACTAATATGTCAGTAAGCACAAATGTAGAAACATTAAAAAATTATATTGATGGTGAGTGGGTGGATGCTTCTCCTCTTGCCAAAACAATCCCCGTTCCAAATCCCGCTACAGAAGAATTATTAGCTTATGTTCCACTCTCCACTCGAGAAGATTTAGATACAGCGGTAGCAGCTGCCAAAAAAGCGTTCAAGATATGGAGTAAAATCCCCGTTCCACGTCGCGCTCGTATTTTATTTAAATATCAACAATTGTTGATGGAAAACTGGGAAGCACTTGCAAAATTAATTACGATCGAAAATGGAAAAAGTTACAAAGAAGCTTATGGAGAAGTACAACGTGGAATCGAATGTGTAGAATTCGCAGCTGGTGCCCCAACGTTGATGATGGGGAAACAATTACCTGATATTGCGACAAATATTGAATCTGCTATGTTCCGTTATCCTGTCGGTGTCATTGGTGGTATCACACCATTTAACTTCCCTATGATGGTACCATGTTGGATGTTTCCACTAGCAATTGCTTGTGGAAATACATTTATTTTAAAACCATCTGAACGGACACCACTTCTAGCCAATCGTTTGGCAGAATTAATGACGGAAGCTGGATTACCAAAGGGCGTCTTAAATATCGTTCATGGTGCTCATGATATCGTAAATGGTATTTTAGAACATAAAGATATTGCAGCTGTTTCATTTGTAGGTTCTCAACCAGTTGCAGAATACGTATATAAAACAGCTGCAAATAATGGAAAACGAGTGCAAGCTTTGGCTGGTGCCAAAAATCATAGTATCGTTTTAGCGGATGCAAACCTAGAAGATGCAGCAACACAAATTATTAATGCTGCTTATGGCTCCGCTGGCGAACGCTGTATGGCATGTGCTGTCGTTGTCGCTGTCGGTGATGTAGCAGAACCTCTTATTGAAAAAATTCAAGAAAAAGCTGATACCATTACAATTGGAAATGGCTTAGATGATAGTATTTTCTTAGGACCAGTTATTCGCAAAGAACATCGTGAACGTACGGCAAGCTATATTGAAATTGGTGAACAAGAAGGTGCTGTTCTTTTACGTGATGGTCGTAAAGACGAAGCCTATAAACAAGATGGTTACTTCATTGGACCAACAATTTTTGATCATGTAAAACCATCCATGAAAATATGGAAAGATGAAATCTTCGCTCCTGTTCTTTCCATCGTCCGTGTAAACACATTAGAAGAAGCAATTGAATTAACAAATCAATCTGACTTTGGAAATGGTGCTTGCTTATATACATTTAATGCAAAAGCTATCCGCTATTTCCGTGAAAATATTGAAGTTGGAATGCTTGGTGTGAACATTGGTGTTCCTGCTCCAATGGCCTTCTTCCCATTCTCTGGTTGGAAAAATTCCTTCTATGGTGATTTACATGCCAATGGTTCAGATGGTGTCGAATTCTATACTAGACGAAAAATGATTACGAGTCGATTTGAATAGAAAAAAGCCAATTGAGTAAAAACTCAATTGGCTTTTTATTTACAAATATATCCTTTATTAATTATTTTTTGAAGCAATTAAAACTAAAAAGATAAAAAAACAATAAATTTTATTGACATTGTTCGGAAAATCCGTATATTAGTAAATGTAAACAAAAACTTTATTCGTATAACGTTGGTAATATGGACCAACAGTTTCTACCGAATCGCCGTAAATGATTTGACTACGATGAATGATATAATTTAATAGGTATTTAATATATAAATATATCCCTATAATTATATTTATATACTCCTATCAAACGATCAATTCATCCTCATTTGCGTCTTTAAAAAAAAGCAACGGAGGATTTTTTTATGGAAAAATTACGTCAATACTTTGAATTTGAGCAACGCAATGCCACGATGAAAGGGGAAGTCTTTGGCGGACTAACAACTTTCTTCACAATGGCTTATATTTTATTCGTTAACCCTAGCATGTTAGCACAAACTGGTATGGACGAAGGCAGTGTTTATGTGGCAACTGCATTAGCAGCGGCACTTGGTTCTCTTTTAATGGGTGTTCTTGGGAAATTCCCAGCAGGTCTAGCACCAGGAATGGGCTTGAATGCTTTCTTCACATTTGCTGTATGTATGGGAATGGGAATTAAATGGGAAATCGCAATCGCTGGTGTATTAGCATCAGGTTTATTATTTTTAGTATTATCTGCTTCAGGTATTCGTGAAATGATTATTAATGCAATTCCAAGTCACTTAAAGTTCGCAGTAAGTGCTGGTATTGGTTTATTTATCGCTTTTATCGGTTTTCAAAATGCAGGAATTATCGTAAAAGATGACGCAACATTAGTTTCACTTGGTAACTTAACAGAACCAACTGTTTTACTTTCTATCTTTGGATTAATTGTAATTGGTTTATTTTTAGCAAGAGGCTTCAAATTAGCAATCTTCCTAGGAATGGTAACGACAATTATTGCTGGAATGATTGTCGGATTAATTGCCCTTCCATCTGGTATTCTATCAATACCACCTAGCATGAGTGGAACATTCGGTGTAGCAGTACAAAACTTACCAAATATCTTTACACCAGAAATGATTCTTGTTGTCTTTACTTTCTTATTTATGGATTTCTTTGATACAGCAGGAACACTTGTCGCAGTAGGATCTAAATCTGGTTTAATCAATAAAGAAGGCAAATTAAAAAATTCAGGTCGCGCACTTTTAGCTGATGCATTAGCAACTGTATGTGGTGCTATCTTCGGTACAACAAATACAACAACATTCGTTGAGTCTTTATCTGGGATTTCAGTTGGGGCACGTACAGGTTTCTCAGCAGTCGTAACAGCTGGAATGTTTATTGTCGCTTTATTCTTCTCTCCATTACTATCTGTTGTTACATCAGCAGTAACAGCACCTATCTTAATCGTTGTCGGTGCATTAATGTGTACATCATTAGCGAAAATTGAATGGAGCGAAATTGAAATTGCATTACCTTCATTCTTAACAATTATTATGATGCCATTAGCATATAGTATTGCAGAAGGAATTGCCTTTGGATTTATCGTATACGTAGCAATGATGTTATTTAGAGGTAAATACAAAGTCGTTCATCCAATTATGTATATGTTAGCAGCCTTATTCATTGGCTACTTCGCATTTGTTGCGTAATATATTTATAAAAAAAGAAGTAGGATTCTTTTCCTACTTCTTTTTATTATTCTACAAATTTCTCGCTTTTGCGAAATCGTTTGCGATATTGTATTGGTGTTTCATTCATTTTTTTCTTAAAAATGGCACTATAATGACTTTGATTACAATAACCAAATTGCTGTGAGATGTTGGAAATTGTTTCATCCGTAAAACGGATATATTTCAATGAAGCTTCTATTTTACACTCATTTACATAATCAACAAAATTAACGCTTAATTCTTTCTTAAATAAAGAAGACAAATAGACTGTTGTAATATTTAAATGGGCTGCTATTTCCTCTAATGTGAAACGAATATGCACATTGCTATGTATGTAGTTGATTGCTCGTTCAATTGTTGTTAAGTGCTTGTATTCTTTTTTTTCGCCTATTAATGAGATATATTCCATTACCATTTTGTTATAATAGCGGGAAAGAATTTCAACGGCGTCCATCTCTTCTATTTCTAGTATACATTTCCTCGTAATTTCATGAAGTTTATTAATTGGAAAACCAGTCAGAACTAGGCTATCTTCTAAAATACAGCACAATCGAATGTAGTAATTTTTTAGTGATCGTAATGAATGTAGCGCCAGCATCGGTTTTTCCAACGTATAAATAATCGTGGTAATCTCTCCTATCTTCTCTTTATCCCCTTCCTTCATCACTTCTTTTAATAACTGTTCATATAAATACAACTCTACATCTTTCCGCTGGCCTAAACTCAAAGTACCCCTCCTACTTACTTAGAACCATCTTCTCCATCCCCTAGGTTTAATGGAAAAACGTTTTCACATTTTTCTTCATTCCATATTAATATTTTAATACAAACCTTAAAAACTTGATATATTTTTCAGAAAATTAACTATATTATAGAAATGTGTTTTAAACGCTTACATAAGAGGAGGCAAACTGTATGAAAAAGAAAATTTTCTATGGATTAACCGCAGGATTACTATCTTTATCTGCACTAGCTGGTTGTAGCTCAGGAGATAATAAAGCAAATACAGGTACAAAAACATCTGGTAAAACAATTGACATTTTCCAATTAAAGGTTGAAATTGATGAACCTTTAAAAAAACTTGCAAAAACATATGAAAAAGAAACTGGAGTAAAAGTAAACGTTCGTTCTGTTGGTGGCGGTAGTGATTATGGCGCTGCATTAAAAGCTGAATTCCAATCCGGTAAAGAACCAGATTTATTTATCATTCAAGGTGCCGGGGATTTAAAAGTATGGCAAGAAAAACTAGATGATTTATCTGGTGAAACGTGGGTGAAAAATGCTGTATCTGGTACGTTAGACAACGTAACAGTGGATAACAAAATTTATGGTATGCCAGTGGCTACAGAAGGTTACGGACTAATCTATAACAAATCAATTTTTGAAAAAGCTGGTATTGATCCAAAAACAATTGATACATTAGATAAATTAAAAGCAGCTACTGAAACATTAAATAAAAAGAAAAAAGAACTAGGTATTGAATATCCTATTTCTTATACAACGAAAGAAGCTTGGGTAACAGGTAACCATACATTCAATATTGCATTGGCACAACAAAAAGATCCAAAGCAGTTTGTTGAAGATTACAAAGCGGGTAAAGCCGATATTGTAAATAATGCAGCCTTCAAAGATTGGATGAACTTAGTTGATGTACTAGTGAAAGACAGTGATACAAAAAATTTAGATACAATTGATTACAATACACAATTAGGTAATTTCGCAACAGGTAAAGCTGCTATGTTACACCAAGGTAACTGGACTTACCGCGACTTAAAAGGATTAGAAGTTGACTTTGATATGGGCTTTATTCCATTAACAATCAACAATGATGTAGCCATTTCTAATCGCTTAGCTGTTGGTGTACCAATGTATTGGGCTGTAAACAAAGATTCAAAAGATGCGAAAGAAACAAAGGAATTCTTAAATTGGATGGTAACAAACAAAGATGCACAAAATGCATTAGTAAATGAGATGTACATGATTCCTGCATTTACAAACTTCAATACAAAATCAGAAGATCCATTAGCAAACTCTATTATGGAATTCAATAACGCTGGTAAAACAATTGGCTGGCCTTTCACAAACTTACCAGATGGTTTCACAATGGAAAAAATCGGCCCTATCTTCTCTGACTATGCAAAAGGTTCTATTAACCAAACACAAATGCTAGAAAAAATCCAAAGTGCTATTAAATAAAGAAAAACTGCAGACAGTACTACCAAGAACGTCATTAATTCTTAGTAGCCCTTGGAAAAATTAAACGTTTAATGCATGTAGAAAGCTAAGTGACAGGCAGAGACATCTCTCTGCCTTTTAGTATCAAAGGAGGATTCGTATGAGTAAAAAGCGCAGGGATCAGTTGTTGTTCTGGGGTTTTTTATCCCCTGTCCTTATCGCATTTACCATAACAGTGATTATCCCATTTTTCATGGGAATTTTTTATACGTTTACCGATTGGAATGGTGTTAGCAAAAACATTCAGTTTGTTGGGATTGAAAACTATATTTCAATGTTTAAAGATAAGGAGTTTGGTCATTCTTTCGTCATTACCGTTATTTATACAATCATCAATGTTGTATTAATGAATGGCATTGGTTTTTTATTAGCTTTTCTCGTTACTCGTCAGTTAAAGACGAGAAATTTGTTACGTACTGGCTTCTTTCTTCCTAACTTAATTGGCGGATTAATTTTAGGATTCATTTGGCAATTTATTTTCAATAGCGCTGTTACATCCGTTGGCAAAATGGCAGGAGTCGACTTTCTTTCCACTTCTTTACTAGGCGAAACTAAAACGGCCATTATTGCCATGACTCTTGTTGCAAACTGGCAATACGCTGGTTATTTAATGGTCATTTACGTGGCAGCGCTTCAAAATATCCCAGAAGAATTAATTGAAGCGGCAAAAATTGACGGTGCTAATGGCTGGCAACGATTAAAGCATATTATGATTCCGATGGTTATGCCCGCTGTTACCATAAACTTATTTTTAGCATTATCTAACTCCTTCAAAGTTTATGACTTGAACTTATCGTTAACAAATGGTGGTCCTGGGAATAGCACAGAAATGCTATCCATGCACATTTATAAAGAAGCCTTTATTTTAAATAATATGGGAATTGGGCAAGCAAAGGCTGTCTTCTTCTTTATCATTGTTGCAATCATAGCCATTGTTCAAGTGTATTTTAGCAAGAAACGTGAGGTGGAATTATAATGAAGAAATATAGTTGGAAAATGGCAATTATAGAAGTATTTGGACTTGCTTTATTTATCATCTATATGATTCCATTTTATCTTATGTTTATTAATTCATTCAAAAGCCGTCGTGAAATTATTCAAGATACAACTTCTTTACCAGATACATGGAATTCCTCAAACTATACAGCTGCAATTGAAAAAATGGATTTCTGGTCTGCTTTTGCAAACTCTATGATTATTACCTTTTTCAGCTTAATTATCATTGTTTTCTGCTCAGCAATGGCCGCTTGGGTACTCGTTCGTTCAAAAACACGTGTAAGTAAGATTTTATTTTTCATCTTTATTGCCGCAATGATTATTCCATTCCAGGCAGTTATGCTTCCCCTTGTTAAATTGATGGGAATGATCGACTTTACTATTTTCGAATTTAATTTTCATATGCTTCGAAGTCACTATGGTCTTATCTTCATGTACCTTGGATTTGGATGTAGCATGTCCATTTTTCTTTACCATGGATTTATTAAGGGAATTCCGATTGAACTAGAGGAAGCGGCAATCATCGATGGTTGTAGTAAGTGGAAAGTATTTTGGAAAGTTGTTTTTCCAATGTTAAAGCCTATTACCGTAACTGTTATGGTGCTAAATGGTATTTGGATTTGGAACGATTTCCTTCTTCCATCTTTAACATTAGGGGGAAGCATCCCTACTATTCCATTAGCAATGCAAATGTTCTTCGGTCAATTTACAAAGCAATGGGAATTAGCACTTGCAGCATTAACGTTGGCAATTATTCCTGTTATTATTTTCTATTTAATCGCTCAACGTCATATCATTAAAGGAATTATTGCAGGTGCAATTAAATAAACATTGACTATATATTAAGAAAAGAGCTGCTCATTAAAGAATGCAGCCTTTTTGTATAAATGATGAATTTTCTTAATTTTTAATATTTAC
>JBJEFI010000012.1:0-34606 GCA_051873875.1 Bacillaceae bacterium
TGCATCGATATGATGAAAATAAAATTAATACATAACGAACCTAGGGACTAAAAAATAAGAAAGGGAAAGTAAAAGTGAATTCTTTCTTATTTTTATTTGCTATAATATAAAATAACTAAAAATTCAAATTTTAGGAGGGTGTATGAAAAGAAATATTTTGTTAGGAATTTTAACCTTTATTATTCCACTTATCGTATTTTGGATTATTTTTGTTGTTCATCCACAAAGTAGTCCTGGATTAGGATTTGAATTATTTGTTATATATGGTAGCGTTGTTCCTCTTATTTTCATGCTAGGCTTTTTATCTTATAAGGTAAGGATAGTTAGTTTTATAGGAGCGTGTGTCTTTTCACTAGGAGTTAGTGGTTTTTTTACAGCAACCTATTTTTACGAACAATACCAAAATCCATTAAAAGAAAAAGCATTAGCACAGTATTTAAATGATAAGTACCCTAATGAAAAATTTGTGATTGAGGTAGAAGATTCCCGCTTTAGTAACCCTTATGCATATGACGTTACCTTTGAAAACGAACCAACCGTTAAGTATGAGTATACGGTTGGGAACAAAGATGAAATTAGTCAGACAGGATTTAGCTTTATAGATGGGAAAATAAAAAATCCTTTAAATCATGATGAAGATAACGATTTGAAGGAGTAGCTATGCTTGAAAGGGTGTTAATGTTTTCGATTGAATCACTAATGCAGTCATACCGAAGCGACTGCCAGATTCATGTCCTTCGCCTTTTTGCCAAAAAACGGCTTCACCTGTTTGGATGATTCTTTTTTTATTATCTTTTCCTCTTATCCACCCTTCTCCTTGAATGACGATAAATAATTGGGGAATGGGCGCCTCATGGTATCCTACAATGCCATTTGGTTCAATATGAATAAAGCCAACATTAGTAGGTTCTTCTGTTTGGATGATTTTAGAATAAGAGGATAAAACAGAATTATAATTCGTAATTCGATTACTTGTTTCTTTATTAAAGCGATAAAATTTCAATTTCTCTTCATCCTCTCTTTGGAAAAATAATTATAGCAATGTGCGCTTATAGCGAAGGGACAGAAAGCCTTCCTCTTCTGGTACTCCATAGCTAGGTCGTTCACTTTGATAGTGAAAGCCAACTGCTTCGTAAAATGGAATACCCATATCATTATTTTGGGCAACAGAAACCCATTGTTCTTTTGCACCACGCATAATTTGATCAGCTGTGATAACAGCTAACAATTTTGTTCCGATTCCTTCCCGTTTGCGAGCTGGATCAAGATAAAGAACGAATAATTCAGCGACATGTTCATCAGTAAATCCACCACCACCAGCGCCAACGACTGTTTCACTATCTATGGCTACAAACCAGCCATTCCAGTTTTGATCCGTATGAATGACTTCATTTGTAATACGTTCTACGTTGTAAAATTTTTCAATGATCTCTTCAATATGATTTTGAGGAAGTAAATGAGGGTACGTAACACGATATCCTTCTGAACAAACGTTAATAATACCTTGTACATCCTGTAGGGTTGCTTTTCTCACGTCAATCATTTTTTTCTCCTTTTTAAAGAAAATTCAATCAATTATAATTTTATCTTTTTCTAGTATGGAAAGCTAGCGCTTTTTAATAACAAGATAAGCTAAAAACACGAGCAAATCACTTCTTCTCCATCAATTAAAACATTCATAATGAAATAGAAGTACCATTTCAGTTAGGGGGAGAGATGATGATAAAAGGGTTGGGCGAAGCACATTTACCAGTAAAAAATTTAGCTGCTTCTATGTATTTTTATGAAAAGTTAGGGTTGGAATTGGTATGGAAAGATGAGGATATAGCCTTTTATTGGATTGAAAAGGGGAAATCGTGGCTAGGTTTATGGGAAGGAAAAGAAGTGAATACACCGTATCATCCATCTTTACGCCATATTGCTTTTACAGTTACGTATGAAGATATAAAAAAATCAGTAGAGTGGCTTCGTTCTGTAGGGATAGAGGCTGTAAAAGATGGAAATCGAGAAACTGCTAATCCATATGTGCGACCCTATCAAGGGAATGTATCTGTTTATTTTCAAGACCCAGATGGGAATAGTTTAGAATTTATTGCTTTCATTGATGTTCCTGAACAATTAAGACATATAACAACAAAGCTATCGATAGAAGAGTGGGAAGCATTATTAAGGAATGATTCTTTATTGAAGTAACAGATTGATGATATGAATAAAAAAGATACGTTACGATATGTAACGTATCTTCTTTTTATTATATAAACATATTATAGCTTAAATGAACTCTTTAATGACACGATTAGGTTAAAGACAATGTTGTCTGGTGTAGAATCTTTGCTATCTACGTTAAAGTAACCATGGCGGAAGAATTGGAATTTATCTTGTGCCTTTACATCTTTCATGTTTGGCTCAATGAAGCCTTTTACAACACGAAGCGAGTTCGGATTGATTTGGTCTAAGAATGTTTGACCTTCTTCAATATTTTCATCGATAATTAATGGCTCATATAAACGGAATTCAGCAGGAATAGCGTGACTTGCTTCTACCCAGTGAATTGTTCCTTTTACTTTACGACCTGTAAAACCACTACCGCTCTTTGTTTCAGGATCGTACGTACAATGAATTTCTGTTACGTTGCCATCTTCATCTTTAATGAAGTCATTACATTTAATGAAGTAAGCATGTTTTAAGCGAACTTCGTTGCCAGGGAATAGACGGAAATATTTTTTTGGTGGATTCTCCATGAAATCTTCACGTTCAATATAAATTTCACGACTAAATGGAATTTGACGCATACCCATTTCAGGGTTTTCTGGGTTAACTTCTGCATCTAACCATTCAACTTGTCCTTCTGGATAGTTTGTGATAACGACTTTAATCGGATCAAGAACACCCATTGTACGAGGTGCTTTTAATTTTAAGTCTTCACGAATGAAATGGTCTAGCATACGAGAATCAACAACACCGTATGTTTTTGCTACGCCAGTTTCTTTTACGAAAGCACGAATTGCTTCTGGTGTATAACCACGGCGACGAAGACCTGAAACAGTAGGCATACGTGGGTCATCCCAACCGTCAACAACACCTTCATCAACAAGTTGTTTTAATTTACGTTTACTCATTACTGTATTTGAAATATTTAAACGGTTGAATTCGTATTGATGTGGAACGTTTGGCATTTCACATTCGCGAACAACCCAGTCATAAAATGGACGTTGATCTTCAAATTCTAACGTACAAATTGAATGTGTAATTCCTTCGATTGCATCTTCAATTGGATGAGCAAATGCGTACATTGGATAGATACACCATTTATCACCTGTATTATGGTGGTGGCTGTGTGAAATGCGGTAAATAGCAGGGTCACGTAAGTTAATGTTTGGTGAAGCCATATCAATTTTTGCGCGTAATACTTTTGCGCCGTCTGGGAATTCACCGTTACGCATACGTTCAAATAAATCTAAGTTTTCTTCAATAGAACGATCGCGGTAAGGGCTATTTTTACCAGGCTCTTTTAATGTACCACGATATTCACGCATTTCATCTGCGCTTAAATCATCTACATAAGCAAGACCTTTCTTAATTAATAGAACCGCACGGTTGTACATTTCATCAAAGTAATCAGAAGCAAAGAATAAGTTGTCCCATTCATAGCCAAGCCATTTTACATCTTCTTTAATAGAATTAACGTATTCAATATCTTCTTTTACTGGATTTGTATCGTCAAAGCGAAGATTTGTACGACCATTAAATTCATCTGCTAAGTCAAAATTTAAAATAATCGATTTTGCATGACCAATATGTAAGTAACCATTTGGTTCAGGGGGGAAACGAGTTACAATTGTATCATGCTTACCAGATTTTAAATCCGCAATAACAATATCGCGAATAAAATTGGATTGATTGTTTTCCATAGGTTATTTCTCCCTTCATGTCAAGTATAAATACAGTTTAATTGTATATATAACATACTTTCCAAAGTTTTTCTATTTAAATTCCATAATACCAAAAAAACACAGAAAGTAAAAATGTGATTATCGTTTTTTGGTATAATGATGATGAAATCAAAAAGGGGAAGATTAAATATGAGGAAAAAAATAATTAGTATTTTGATGATAATTTGTATGATAGTCGGTATTTACTCTCCAATTGTATTGGCGAAAGATAAAGAGACGATTAAGATGAATGAAACGAGCTACATTCTAGATCAAAGTGGAAGAACATTATATGAAATTTATCATGGTGAAAATCGCAAATCATTAAGCTATGAAGAAATTCCAGATGTGATAAAGGATATTTTTATTTTGACGGAAGATCGCCAGTTTTTTGATCATAGTGGATTTAATATAGTAGGGATAGCTCGTGCGATGTTCGTGAATGCCAAGGAAAAGGAAATTAAGCAAGGAGGCAGTACGATTACCCAACAGCTTGCTCGTAATGTTTATTTAACCCAAGAACGAACGTGGAAGCGAAAAATAAAAGAACTAAACTATGCGAGAAAAATCGAAAAAAATTATTCAAAAGAAGAAATTCTTGAAATGTATATAAATAGTATTTATTTTCAAAATGGCAATTATGGCATTGAAGCAGCAAGTCAGTACTACTTCAGTATGCCAACTCATTTATTAACCCTAGCAGAAATGGCTTTTCTTTGTGCAATTCCAAACAATCCAACTTTGTATAATCCGTTGGAAAATATGGATATGACAGTGAAACGTCAGCAACGCATTCTAGATACATTATATGAAAATGACGTTATTGATGATCAGGAATACCAAGAAGCAAAGGCACAAGAAATTAAGCTAAAAATTAAAAACAATCCAATTCAATATCCAGACTACGTTTCCTATGTATATGATGAATTAAAGGAAATGGTTGCGCAGCATGAAGGATTGGACCCAATTAAAGATAAAGAAAAAGTAAACGAGAAGTTTAAAGAATTTACAGCTCAAGGTGTTCAAATTCATACGTCATTAGATCCATATATTCAACAACAAGCTGTAGATGTGGTAAATAAATATGGATTGCCAGAAGATGTACAAGCAGCTGTTACTGTTATTAATCATGAAACCAATACAATTGAAGCTATTGTTGGTGGCAAAAATTACAAAGCTTTTGATTTTAACCGCGCTTTTCAAGCATATCGTCAGCCAGGTTCGACGATTAAGCCATTGTTAGATTATGCGCCATATATTGAAGAAACAGGGGCAGGCATTAATGATTATGTTAATTCACGTGAATTAACGGTTGATGGCTGGACAGCTAAAAATGATAATTTAAAAAGCTATACAGATGTAAAAATGCGAACAGCTTTTGCTTATTCCTTTAATACAACGGCGATTCGGTTAATGGATCATATCGGAATTGATAAAGCATATAGCTATTTAGATAAATTTCAGTTTGCTAAAGTGACAGATACAGATAAAAAACGTTATCCAACGGCTATTGGTGGCTTTGAATATGGAATGAGTGTTACGGAAATGACAAGTGCTTATACGACTTTCTCAAATGATGGTGTTTATATTAAACCACATGCCATTACAAAGGTAACAGATTTACATGGCAAACCATTGTTAACGTGGAAAGATAAAAAGCAAAACGTCTGGAGTAAGGAAACGAATGAAAAAATGCGTGATTTACTTCAAGAAGTTGTAAAGTTAGGTACTCATAATCAAATTACCGTTGATGCCCCATACCTTGGTGGTAAAACAGGAACGACAAATGACTATAAGGATTTCTGGTATATGGGTGTTACACCACACTATACAATGGGCGTATGGGTTGGGAATGACGATGGGAAATCCGTAGAATCTGTTCGTTATGAACGACCACATATTGGCATCTGGAATGAAATAGCAAAGCAAAATGATGTATTACTAAGACCTTAAGGAGATCCCTCATACATTGGGTGTATGAGGGATTTTGTGTTGGAGTAGAGGATTTAATATTTAATGAGAGTGGGATGAACATAAAAAATAGAATGAAATTGTTTTTCAGTAAAGTTAGTTCTATCTTTTTGATAAAGGCTCTGTTAAATCTTAATGTTGATTATTGAATAAAAAATGAAGGGAAACCCAACATAAAAAATGTTTTCCCATTCTTATAAACATAACGCCCCTTGTTACTTGTATAAGATGATAATTGTGCATCATATAAAAAATCTCACTGTTTACGATTTCCTCTGTTTAACAGTTTAAATATGGATTTATCCAATATAAAACCAAATAAAAACCAAAACAATATAGTTAGAGCATACTTTATACCTATCGAAATATTTGAAGGATGCATAAAATTTTCAACAAACCAATGAGTTTCTATTATCCAAAATGGTGGACTTGTAAGGAATAACAATAAGGATTTATCATCATATCCCAATAGATTTAAAAGGCATATCCCAATAGCGATGATTGTAAGCCAAAAACTAAATCTTTTATAAATCTTCAAAAATCCCCCTCCCTTCATACTTTATTTCACTATTTTTATGAGGGCTTCCCAGTAGGAAACTCTTCTCATATTCGTTCTTATCTTTTTTGTTATAGTAATATTTTGAAAAATTATCAAATATCAATACTTTTCTTTAACGGAGTCTCGATAAAAGAAAGCCAAATGCTAGATAAGAAACCATTAACCAAAAACTAAAAATAAAAGCATTCATATAAGGCATTATTAAGTCTCCAATATCGCGTATATGTGTTGGTGGAAATAATTTAATTCCTATTGAGGAGAAGATGATAAAGAACAAGCCAGTACCTAATGATACATATATAATTTCTCTATTAGTCGGATTCTTTTTCTTGATATATGCACCATATACAATGAGTGAAATGAATAAAGAGAGGCTAAAAGCAACTATTAAGTCGAACACACCTCTAAAAATAATGAAAATAAGCAATGATACGAAACTAAAAATAATTGACGGTATCATATTCCTCATAATTCCTCCTGTAAAACGTATCTCATAGTGTAATTTTACACTATGAAGTGTGTTTTATCTAATGATAACTTCGTAAATCTTTCGTCAAAAAATTTCCTATTAGCAAAATTAGCCTAATAAAATGTAAATGAAAAATCGTAATTAACAAAGCAATTATATTTTTAACCCGAATAGGACAAAAGTTTATTCCAAACGTAAAGGGTGTACATAAATATATAAAATATATGTAAGAGGGAGTAACCCTCATTTACTTACGAATCAAACGACGCAATATGGAGGAGGAGTTAGCAAATTGATGCACCCAGATACAGAAATTCGGTATGTAAGTGAGAACGTAGGGGTTGGTGTATTTGCAACAAAATTAATTCCTAAAGGAACTATTATTTGGATTAGAGATGATTTAGATATGGTTCTTTCAGAGGAATATATTGAAAGTCTTGATGATATGCGAAAAGAGTATATATACAAATATGCCTACTTGGATACGGACGGTATTTATGTTCTTAATTGGGATCATGCAAAATATATGAATCATAGCTTCAATCCAAATTGTGTAGATACAGCTTATGATTTCACGTTGGCTGCAAGAGATATTCAACCTGGTGAACAAATAACATCTGATTATGGGACCTTCGGTGAGGATGAAGAGTTTGAATGTATACCGGAAGAAGGAACAACAAGAACAAAAGTGACTGAAAATGACTATTTAATTTATTATGAAGAGTGGGATAGGATGGCGATAGAGGCGTTTACGTTTTTCAATATGGTAGAACAACCGCTAAAACATTTAATTAGTGAGCAATACCTTGATAAAGTAAATGCGGTTGCTAATGGAACAGAACCCCTAGATTCCATCCTCACTTTATTTATGGATTAGGAAGAGAAGATTCTCAAGAAAGGTTCCTTCATAATAATTAGTAAAAAAGAGTTAGAATCGAATCTAACTCTTTTGTTTATCTTATAATACTTTTGTTGTCCAGTCTTCACAGTTCCAAACATCGCTTACAACATCGCGATAAAATTCTGGTTCATGGGAAATTAATAGGACGCTACCTTTATACTCTTTTAAGGCACGTTTTAGTTCTTCTTTTGCATCTACGTCTAAGTGGTTTGTCGGCTCATCGAGAACTAGGAAGTTTGTTTCACGATTGATTAATTTACATAAGCGAACCTTCGCTTTTTCGCCACCGCTTAATACGTTGTACTTACTTTCAATATGCTTTGTCGTTAAGCCACATTTCGCTAAAGCAGCACGTACCTCATATTGAGTGAAGTGAGGGAATTCATTCCATAACTCATCAATAACCGAGTTTGTACTACCCTTTGATTCTTGTTCGAAGTAGCCGATTTCTAAATAATCGCCACGTTCTACTTCACCAGATAAAGCATTGATTTCGCCGATAATGCTTTTTAATAATGTTGATTTACCAATACCGTTCGCACCAACTAAGGCGATTTTTTGACCACGTTCCATTGATAATGTTAATGGACGTGATAATGGCTCATCATAACCAATCACTAAATCTGTTGTTTTGAAGATATAACGGCTAGCTGTGCGAGCCATTTTGAAGTTGAATTCTGGTTTTGGCTTTTCTTTTGCTAATTCGATAACTTCCATTTTATCTAATTTCTTTTGGCGAGACATTGCCATGTTACGTGTTGCTACACTTGCTTTGTTACGAGCTACGAAATCCTTTAATTGAGCGATTTCTTGTTGTTGACGATTATAAGCAGCTTCTAGCTGTGCTTTCTTCATTTCATAGACGCTCATGAAGTTATCGTAATCACCAACATAGCGGTTTAATTCTTGATTTTCCATATGATAAATAAGGTTGATAACGCTATTTAAGAATGGAATATCATGGGAAATTAAGATAAAGGCATTTTCGTATTCCTGTAAGTAACGCTTTAGCCATTCAATATGAGCTTCATCTAAATAGTTTGTCGGCTCATCTAATAATAAAATATCTGGCTTTTCAAGTAAAAGCTTTGCTAAAAGAATTTTTGAACGTTGACCACCGCTTAAGTCTTCTACGTCACGATCTAATCCCACATCTTGTAATCCAAGTCCACGAGCAACTTCTTCTACTTTTGCATCGATTGTATAAAAGTCATTGTTGTTTAAAATATCTTGTAAAACCCCAACTTCTTCTAATAATCTTTCTAATTCTTCAGGTGTTACGTCACCCATTTTGCCGTAATATTCATTAATTTGATTTTCGATATCAAATAAATATTGGAATGCTGTTTTTAAGACGTCGCGAATTGTTTGTCCACGTTGTAAGACAGCATGCTGGTCCATATAACCAACACGAACATTTTTAGACCATTGAACCGAACCTGCATCAGGTTGTAATTTACCTGTGATAATGTTCATGAACGTTGACTTACCTTCACCGTTTGCACCAATTAAACCAATATGTTCACCCTTTAATAGGCGGAAAGAGACATTTTCAAAGATTGCACGATCACCAAAGCCGTGGCTTAAGTTTTTTACTGTTAAAACGCTCACTGATATTCACCTCATTTTATATACTCTACGCTTCATATTACTGTATTAATCTATTTGTGAAAAGTGTCGTAGATTGGAAAATGAAAAAAATTGATTTTTTTCATTGGTAAGTGGGGAAATGATTGAGAAAAGTAGAGTTTTTCATATGTTGTTTTTATGTAATAGTACATATTTGATATGTTGTTAAAATGAGAAGAGGGATGCCTAAAAGGCTATCCCTCTTCTCATTTTGTTATAAAGATATAGTTCTCTATAATTTTTATTGCCCTTTATCTGTAAAACGAATAACAAGAAATAACCAAATACCTAGTAATATGAGCAGAATAGATGGTCCAATTGTATGAACGTGTGTACCTACTTCATCTTTATACTGTTGCTTAAAGTCTTTCGCAACGTCAACCTCCGTTAAAATAGTATTTGTTGCAGTAGGGTCAAGGAATGTTTCATTGTTTTCATCGTAAAAGTAAACTTCTTTATGGGTTTTTGCAAAGATTGTGTCGTAGCTTAGTTCGTAGGAGGCATATAGTGCCTTTACATTTACATCCTTTGGTTTACCTTCCTTATCCTTCACTTTTGCTGGAAATGTAACGGAATCAAGTAATTTAATGGAGTTAGAATCATATGTCTTCACTTCTTTTGAAACCTTTGTTGACAATGCCTTTAATGCTGCTAAATCGGCTTCATTTGCTTTGGCAGAAGCCGTCGTTGAAAAAAGAGAAAAAGAAAGAACTAATAAAAATGCTAATGATAGTATTTTTTTCATTATAAACCTCCTGATTTTTAGAATGTTCTGACTTTTTTACCATTTCTAGCGATGGATTGTCAATTTAAATGCCTTAATGTTAATTAGATATAAAATAAAGGTAAGTTATGGTGTAAGAACAAGCTTATAGTCTGTCTTCTTAATGGTATTCCAGTCTGTACTTGTTTTATGGTATTTGCCTGTTGTCCATGCCTTTTTTTGGTTATGATACCACTCACTCCATACGTAACCTGATTGTCCTGGACCAACAAGATGATAGCTTTCACTTAAATCTTGTAAATCCATAACGCCACGCCATGAACCACCATGAGTCACTTCACCTGTTTCATTGTCATATCCTGCAGCTTGAACCGTTGTTCGACTGCCATTTGCAGGATAGTTGTTATCGCCGTTAAACAATAGGTTTAGTGGAGATACACTTGATAATGGATGATTAAAGACAATTTGGTGATAATCGCCCCATTTCCATTTTTCCGTATTGTCTCCTTGAATTTTACTAGCTTCTTTTACTGCCTTTTTAAATGTTGTTGCTAGTAATGATTTGTAGCCACCAGCATCCTTTATCCAACTGCCTTCTTTGCCAGTTGATCCTTGACGAATCATTTTATCTAAAATAAGTTCTCTGCCTTCGAATAAATCCATCATTTCTTTCGATAGTTCTTTTTCAAATAAAGATTTACTCATTTGGTTCATCCATAATTGAAAAATAAATGGTGCAGCTTCATCTTTATCGTCTTTGTAATTCCAATCCTTCAAGAGGGCAATGGCTTCTTTTTCAGTCTTTGTTGCTTTAGACGTATTTAAATCTTTTAATAAAAGTGGAAGTAGTTCTTGTGCACGTAAGTTTTTATCATCCATTTGTAGATTTTGCATATCTTTAACGGTTAGTTTATCGCCAGCTTTTAGAACTTCTTGAATACGCATTTGACGATATGGCTGAGCCCAATGATGGGTAATGTGGTATGGATAAGAATCATCGACAACTTTGTTATTGGCTGTTGAAATAAAGCCTTCTTTTGGATTCACTAATGTGGGAAGCTCCTCCCATGGAACGTATCCTTTCCATTCGTATTCATCTGTCCAACCAGGAACAGGGAGGAGGCTATCGCCTTTTTTCCGAATTGGAATTAACCCATTGGCTCGATAGGCAATGGTGCCATCTGTTGAGGCAAACACAAAGTTTTGAGCAGGGGTATGGAAGTTTGTTAATGCTTGTTTAAATTCATCCCAATTTTTTGCTTTGTTCATTTGTAATATAGCTAATAATTCAGTTGATGGTTGTAATGCAGTCCATTTTAACGAAAATGCTTCTTTTTTATTTTCCTTCCCAGCAAATTCAGAAATGATTGGACCGTGGCGTGTTTCGGTTACTTTATAAGGAATATCTTTTTGTTTTTTTACTTTAATGTTGTAAGTGTATGTTTTTGCTTTTTCCCATTTATCCTTATACAAAAATTCATCTTCATTGTTTGGATTGCGTTTTTCAATATATAAGTCTTGAACGTCTGGTCCGACGTTTGTAACACCCCAAGCGATGTCTTTGTTATGACCAAGAATAATCCCTGGAATGCCAGCGAAAATAACACCCTGTACGTCTAAATCAGTCGTGCTTAAATGTATTTCATACCAAATAGATGGTGTCGCTAATGATAAATGAGGATCATCTGCTAATAATGGTTTTCCTGAATCGGTTTTTGAGCCAGCAACAACCCAGTTGTTACTGCCATTTTCTGGATTTGGAATAATAGCTGCTGCTAAGCTTTTTTCGACGTCAATTTCCTTACTGACAGCTGGAATAATCGTTGCTCCATCCTTTGGATAAGTAGGGAACAGTTCCATCGCTTTATCTTTAGGAAATTTTTGTAGTAGGGCATAACGGAATGCTTGCCCATTCCAATGTCCACCTAAATCAAAGGCCATATATTTTCCAATCGTTAATGAATCAATTGGTGTCCATTTGGCTGGTGTATAGCCTAATATGCGGAATTCAATCGGCAATGTGCCATTGTCTTTTGCTTCTTCCATATACGCATTAACCCCGTCAGCATAAGCTTGTAAGATTGCTTGGGCTTCTTTTGGATAGCTATCCCATGACGCTTCAGCAGCTCTTCGTAATCCTAATGTTAAAAAATACTTATCGTTGTCCACTGTTGCATTACCAATTAATTCACTTAGTTGTCCAGATGCTTGTCGTCTACTTAAATCCATTTGAAACATTCGGTCTTGTGCAGTTACATATCCTTGTGCAGTATATAAATCAAGGTCATTTTTTGCTTCAATATGGGGAACACCCATATTATCTCGGTATACGGATACCTTGTCGGATAGTGCCGAAAGTTTTATTGTTCCTTTTATAATTGGTTTTGTCTTTGCTACGAACCAATAACCAGTTCCAGCGGCAATTCCAATTAAAAGAAGAAGTATAAGGACTGAAATACCAATAATTTTTTTAAAAGACCGTTTCTTTTTTGAGCGTAACGCTACTTCTACACGATTCATCTTATTTCCCCCCTATCCTTTTATATCCTCGTATACATGTATCATATAAACAAAGGATAGCGCTTTCAATAAGAGGAAATCGACATATTTAGCAGGAGTTTTTTGGAAATAGCAATAAAAAAACAGTCACACAAATAGGTGACTGTCTCATTGTTTTATAGGAATAAAATTACAAGTGTTCCAACAATAAAGCAATAAATAGAGAAGTATTTTAAATTGCCTCGTTCCATAATGCCTTGGAACCATTTAAGTGAGAAATAAGACATAACAAAAGCAGCAACAAAGGCAAATAAGTAAGGGATAAGCATTGTGTTAAAGCTTGGATCATTGATTAAATCCTTCGCTCCTAATAGCATACCACCTAAGCTGACAGGGATATATAATAGGAATGAGAAACGAAGGGCTGTTGATGCCTTTGTTCCACGTCCCATCGCTGCCACGATTGTTGCACCTGAGCGGCTAATACCAGGGATTAAGGCGATTGCTTGTGCACAACCAATGATAATCGCATCTAGTGTTGTTAATTCGCCATCATTTTTACGTCCACGTAAGTTACGAATTAACCATAGTGCAAGACCTGTTACAAGTAATGCCCAGCCAATTGTAGCTGTTCCTTTAAATACGTCCTCAATTACATCTCCAAATACAACACCAATTACGCCTGCTGGCACAGAGGCAAGTAATAAATAGAGAATAAATTTAAAATCTTCCTTTGTATCTTCTGCTCGGGTTGTTAAATAACGCCAACCATTCACAGTTAAACGAATTAAATCTTCACGATAAATAAGTAAAACTGCAAGTAAAGAGGCGAAGTTAACAAATAACTCGAAGTTTAATCCTTCAATTTTTAAGCCCATCAATTCTTGAGCAATAACTAAATGACCACTAGATGAAATAGGAATTGGTTCTGTGAAGCCTTGAAACATTCCTAATAATGTATATTTTAATACAAGTAAAAAATCCATAAGCCCCTCCCTAAGGTGAAAAATAAGTAAACACTAAACAATATATTAGTATAACTGGATTAGGAAGTCTATGGAAAATTGGGGAATATCATAATATGGACTTCTTTCAAACATACTAAGAAAAATGCAAAATGGAGTGATTATAGATGAAGAAAGTAATCAAATGGATTGTTATTGTTGTTTCAGTTTGTTTGCTTTTATTTTTAGGGCTTGTTGGTTATGGTGCATATAAAGTGAATAAAATTCTCGTTAATACAGAAGGGGAAGTAAAGCATGCTAAATTGCGTAAAGAGCCTTTTTCTGTCGTATTAATGGGGTTAGATACAAGTGAAAAGAGAAAAGCATCAGGAAAAGCTCGTACAGATGCATTAATAGTTTCTCTTATTCGCCCGAAGGAGGTGGATATAACATTAATCGGTATTCCTAGAGATACGTATGTTTATCAACCAATGCGAGATAAGTATGACAAAATTAATCATGCCTATGCGTTTAATGGAGTAGAAGGAACCCTCTCTACATTAACGGAATGGTTGGATTATCCATTTTCTTATTATGTAACAATTGATTTCACTGGATTTATAAAAATGGTCGATGCATTAGGCGGAATTGAAGTTGATGTACCAGTACGAATTGTCGAGCAAAACAGCAAGGATGAACCAGGTGCAATTGTTTTAGAGCCAGGGCTACAAACATTAAATGGAGAAGAAGCGTTAGCACTTTCTCGAATGAGAAAAGCAGATACAGATGAAGCAAGAGGAAGACGACAAATGTTAGTTGTAAGAGCATTTGTTGATAAAATTCTTTCCTTTAATGGAATTAAAGCATATGGGCAGCTTGTGAATATTGCTAGTGAAAGTGTTCGAACAAACCTACCCTTTAAAGAAGTTGCTTTATTAGCAATGTCGTGGGGAAAGCACTTGGATAAATTAACATTTGAATCGGAACAGATAGGAGGGGTAGGACAAAAAATAAATGGTATTTATTATGGTATGCCATATGAAAGTAATGTCGAAAAAGCAAAAACATTAATTCAAGAAAAATTAAGTCCATATTGATGAATGATTAAATAAATCGAGTACTTATTCATATTTATCTCCCACTACAATTCTTTTGATTTCTCAAAGTTTTGAAGTGGGGGTTTTTTTGTGAGTAGAGATAAAAAATTTCTACCATTATTATTTAAATATTCATTCAGTTTAGTGATAAACTCATAATGATAAGAAGAAAAGGGATGTGGGGGATTGTGATGAAGGCAGTTGTAGTGACGAAGTTCGGTGGACCAGATGTATTGGAAGTAATTGATACGCCTATTCCACAGTTAAATAGTAAACAAGTGTTAATTCGTACGATGAAAACAAGCGTTAATTTTGCGGATATTAAAGCACGTTATGGGAAGAAGGGAATTGGAACTTTTCCATTTATACCTGGAATTGATGCGGCAGGTGTGATTGAACAAGTTGGAGCTGATGTCACTTCTTTAAAAGTTGGACAGAGGGTGATTTGTTTCCCTAAGGGAGGCTCTTATGCGGAATATGTGGTAGCAGATGAAATATTAACGTATCCAATTCCAGATACCCTATCATTTGAAGTTGCAGCTGCTTGTCCAATCGTTTCTTTTTTATCATATACGTTGTTAAAAGATATCGCTCGTATTCAAAAGGGGGAAACTATCTTAATTCACGCAGCAGCAGGGGGAGTAGGAACAACTTCCATTCAATTAGCAAAACTATTAGGAGCTCAAGAAATTATCGGTACGGTTGGAAGTGAGCATAAAGTAGAAGTAGCAAAGGAAGCTGGGGCCGATCACGTCATTGTGTATAAAAATATGGATTTCGCAACGAAGGTAAAGGAATTAACGAATGGCGAAGGTGTGGATATTGTTTTTGATTCTGTTAGTGGAAAAGTAGCAGAGCAGAGTTTAACTTGTTTAGCACCATATGGTCGCCTTGTTCATTTTGGCAATTCAAGTGGAGAAGCAGGTACATTTCAAACGAATCAGTTACATGCTAGTTGTCGATCTGTTTTAGGGTTTAGTTTAGGAACAACTCGAAAACTACGACCACACGTCCTTCAACCAGTGGCGAAGGAAGTTTTTCGTTATTTAGAAAGTGGGGAATTAAAGATTAAAATTGGACATGAGTTCTCATTAAGGAAGGCAAAAGAAGCTCATGAATTAATGGAAAGTCGATTGAGTACAGGAAAGATACTGTTAAATATAGAGGGATAATGAGATAAAATTTTCTTTATTTTCTCCTGATGGTTAGTTAATCGAATCGGGTTTTTAATGACGCTTATCCTTCGCTTAAATTTCTTTGTTTACGCCAAGTTTTGAAGTGAGAGTTTTAGTGTCAGTTTCAACGGGATAAACAAAAAAGTCTGTTCAACAATAAATGAACAGACCTTTTTTTCTATTATATAAAACAATTATGAATATAAATAAACGTACATTGCAACACCAGCAATACCTGCTAAGATTGGGGCTACAACTGGAATCCAAGCATAACTCCAATCAGATGAACCTTTTCCTTTAATCGGTAAAATCATATGAGCAATCCTTGGAGCTAAGTCACGAGCTGGGTTTAAGGCAGGTCCAGTTGGTCCACCTAAAGATAAAACTAATCCCCATACTAAGAATCCTAATGAAACGTGAGCTAGTCCACCTTGACCTTCCATAAGCGGGCCACGAGTAATAGCAAGTGCACCGAAAAATAATACAAATGAACCGATAAATTCATTTAAAAAGGCATTTAATCTACTTTTAGAAGCTGGAATTGTTGAGAAACAACCAAGAACTTCTTTTGGATCATTTGTTTGATCCATGAATGGTTTAAATGTAATCCAAACAAGTATTTGACCGATGAAAGCACCAATAAATTGTGCAACAATATAAGGTAAGACATGTTCCCAAGGGAATTGTCCTGATACAGCTAATCCAATTGTAAAAGCTGGGTTAATGTGGTTTCCACTAATTCCACCGAACATAATAGCTGGCATCATTACGGCAAAGCCATATCCAGCCGCAATAACCATCCAACCATTATTATGCCCCTTTGTTCCTTTTAAGTGTACGTTTGCTACAGCGCCATTTCCTATCACAATCATTAGAGCGGTAGCGATGACTTCTGTAATATATTTCGTCATCCAAGCGTATTCCATGTGTAATTCCTCCTAAGATGTAAGTAGCTCGGAAGTTTCTTGTAAAAATGAAAAAGATTATTCGTTATCATTAGTATACGTATGAACAACAATAAATATTGCTCAATATTTCACATTTAAAACCAATAATGTGAAAATAATCACAAATTGTGCCGTATAGTAGAAACGTTCATACGCATAGTAACAACAAAAGCCAATCTCATTTATTCTTTTCTGTTTCTTCCTGCGTAAAAAGAATAGCAGAAGGTTTAGGAAAAAACAATTTAAAAATTGTAAATTTTTAGAAAGCGCTATCTTTTCCATTTGAATATTCAGTTTGCTATAATTGGAAAAAAGCAGAGGTGGGAATATATGAAGAAGAAACATTTTGTAGCAATAACAATTTTCGTTAGCTTATTTGTATCAATCTTATGTATAACTGGATTTGCTATTAGTATAAATGAACAATTAAATGAAAATCAAAACCAAAAAAAGACAGCAGTACCAATAGAAAAAGAAGGAGAACAGAAAGAATTTACCGTTGTCGGATTAGGGGATTCCTTAACGAGAGGAATAGGCGATGAAGATGGTGAAGGGTACTTTGGAATATTAAAAAAGAAATTTAAATTGAAAGATAATCCCCCACTTTCTTTCGTTAATTTATCTGTAAGTGGTGCAAAATCCAAAGATTTCTTGGCTTTATTAAATCAAACTGGTACTCAATATACGATAAAAAAAGCAGATATAATTGTGATGACAATGGGAGGGAATGATTTGTTTCCTGGCATTGAAGCATTGCAAAATATTGATTTAACAACCTATACAGGGGACATAGAACAATTTGAAAAAGATGTTCAAACGATTTTAAAGACGATTCGTTCCTTTAATTCAGAAGCACCTATTTATTGGTTATCTCTTTATTATCCTTTTGAAGATATTCCCCAATTAAAACAAGGCTCTCTCCTTACGTCTGCATGGAATGGTGTGTTACAGAAGGTTGCATCTAATTATAACGATGTTTATATCGTGCCAACGTACGACCTTTTTCAAGGCGAAACAGGTAGCCTTTTATATAGTGACCATTTCCATCCCAATAAAAAAGGGTATGAGCAAATAGCAAACCGCTTACTACAAAAAATCGAAAGTCAATATCGCTAAAGGGGGGAAGAAGATGGAGACTGTTTTATCTGTTAAGCATGTGACGAAAACAATAGGAAAGCGTGATTTGGTTCATGATATCTCCTTTGATGTAAGGCGTGGAGAAGTATTTGGTTTTTTAGGGCCAAATGGAGCCGGAAAAACAACGACAATTCGGATGCTTGTTGGATTAATTAAACAAACGAGCGGAACGATTTCAATCGGTGGGCATGATGTACAACAGGATTTTTGCAAGGCAATGGAACAAGTTGGGGCAATTGTTGAAAATCCAGAGTTATATACATATTTAACAGGATGGGAAAACTTAAAGCAATTTAGTCGGATGTTACAAGGAGTAGACGAAAAGCGAATTAATGAAGTCGTGAAAATGGTGAATTTAGAAAATCGTATCCATGAACGGGTGAAGACATACTCCTTAGGGATGAAGCAACGACTTGGAATTGCCCAAGCATTACTTGGGAATCCATCTCTCCTTATTTTAGATGAACCGACAAATGGATTAGATCCAATGGGTATTCGTGAGCTACGTGTATTTATTCGTCAGCTTGTGGAACGAAATCAAATTAGTGTATTCGTATCTAGTCACTTATTAAGTGAAATTGAACTTCTATGTGATCGAGTAGGCATCATCCATCATGGGAAAATGGTTGCTGTTTCCACTGTAAAAGAATTAATGGCCCGTTCTACCGAAAGGATTGAATGGACGCTTAGCGATAAGGAAAAGGCGAAAAAAATTCTTTTGGAACAAGGGTTTGACGATCTAACTGAAAAAGATGGCAAGCTCATGTGTAAGATGACAAAAGAAGAAATTAAGCACTGGAATAAAACGTTTCTTGATTACGATATTTTTGTCATTGGTATTCGTCCTGTCGTAGAAACGTTAGAAGATTTATTCGTAGAACTAACAGGGGGTGGAGAAATTGGGTGAATTTGCTCGGTTAGTATATAACGAATGTGAGAAAATGTATCGAAAAAAACGGTTTGCAGTTGTATTACTTATTTTAGCTGTTTTAATTCCAATCTTTGTTTATGCACAATCAGTAGAAATAAAAGAGACAACGAAGCGATTAGGTACAGATGATTGGAAAGTAGCATTACAGCAACAAATTATTGATACACAAAACCGCTTAAATAGTACAGGGTTACCAGAAGAATTTCGGAAAATGTTAAAGGTAAGAGTAGATCAACAGCAATATTATTTAGATCATAATATTAATCCTAGTGAGCCAGGGGCACCAACTTTTACGAAATTATTTATGGAGCAAAGCTTATCCTTATTTTTACCCTTATTAATTATGATTGTCGCCATTGATATTGTTTCTGGAGAACGAAGCGATGGAACGATTAAAGTATTGCTGACAAGACCAATTAAAAGGTGGAAGATTTTGTTAAGTAAATATATAACCGTCATATTATCTAGCTCACTCGTCTTATTTTTCGTTGGGGTGCTCAGTTATTTATTGTCAGGAATTGCTTTCGGATACAAAGGATGGACAATGCCTATGTTAACTGGGTTCGAAATACAAAATGGCAATTTGATAACAGATAATGTGTATTTAATCCCTTTATGGAAGTATATGTGGATGGTCATGGGATTAGCGTGGTTTGTTGTCATTGTTGTAGGGACAATTTGTTTTATGGTTTCCGTACTCATTCGCAATACACCAGCAGGAATGGGAATCATGTTAGCAGGGTTAATTACTGGTGGCATTTTAACGGGATTTTCTACGTCTTGGGAAGGGGCAAAATACATTTTTAGCGTTCATTTATCGTTAACGGATTATTTGTCAGGACATCTTCCAGCACTTTCAGGATTAACCTTTTCTTTTTCAGTCCTTGTCTTGGCAGCATGGGCAGTTGTCGCTATTCTTATTTCCTTCATTGTGTTTATTAGGCAAGATTTTTTAGGGTAATACTACCTATAAAAATAAAAAAGAATCGTTTGTTGTTCTACATGAAGATAACAGAAACGATTCTTTTTTTTACACTTTTTTAATGAGGCGCTCTTTCTTAAATTGATTAGGTGTACAATGATGAAATTTATGAAATGTTTTATAAAAATGACCCATATTGTGAAACCCTGATTGAATAGCTATTCCTTCAATGGATAGGTTTTCTGTTAATAGAAAACGCTCCGCTAACTTGATTCGTTCATGTTGAATATATTCAACAAAAGTAACCCCCATTGTTTTTTTAAATAGCTTTACGAAGTAGTGATAATTAAGATTTACGATTTGACAGCAGTGTTCTACTGAAATTTCTTTTTCTAAATGATGTGCAATATATTGCAATACAGGTTTTAATCGCTCTATTTCGATAGAAGAATTTGCATCTAAAACGTGATTTGTATCATGTCTTAATATTGTTAATAAAATTTGTTTAATTTTAATTGTAATTGCAACTTCATATCCACGTAATCGATTTACGTATTCTTGATAAATATCGATGACAAGCTGAAAAATCTCTTGGCGTATTTGTTCATTTTGTTGAAAAATATAATTCAATTTACTTAAGTACATATGTGGATTAAGCAAACTATGAATAAATGGTGCCAAGCTTGGCTCGAAAAAAGGATTTACATCAAATTGGAAAACAATATACTGTACATCTAGTTTTTGATCTAAGTGAACTTCCATCGGCCCGATTAAAAAAACATCCCCTTTATGAAGAGGGAAAACTTCCTCTTGGATAACCAACTCCATGCTTCCATCAAGAATAACAAGTATTTCTAGTTCTTTATGATAATGCCACTGCCCTTTGTACGCGTCACCACTTCTTGGAGCAGCCTCATATATTTTTATGGCAAGAGTAGGATCGTCGTATTGAATAATTTCATTATAAGAATGCATGTTGTCACCTCCAATGCCAATTTAGCATATAAATTCACCTAAAACAATTATAGTTTTCCTTCAGTGAAATAAGTAAGATGAAGTTGCGTTTACAATATTATTTTTAACAAAAATCGGAGGCTCTTTTTTTATGCAAGCAGAAGCAAAACGGTACATGGTCATGATGACCTTTTTAAATTTTTCATTAGCCCTTTCAGGCGTATTTTTGAATATATTCATTTGGAATATCGATAATTCTTTTTCCCTTTTGGCATTTTATAGTTTGTCTTATTCATTTGCTATCCTTGTTAGCTTTCCACTTTGTGCATGGATTGCACGACAAACGTCGCCTATGTCATGCTCTCGCTTTGGTATATTCCTCTTTGTAATAGGGTATGGTTTTTTATTAATAATAAGGGAAGAAGCTGTTAACTATGTTTTTGTATTAGGAACATTGATAGGGTTAGCGACTAGTTTTTTTGTAATCGGTCAGCATATGCAAATATTTTATGTTACACAAGACCATAACCGAGATCGTTTTTTATACATTCTTAGCTTTTTAACAAATGGAGTAGGGATGATTGCGCCAATTATTTCAGGATTTACAATTAGTAGATTCATAGGTATGAAGGGCTACTATATTATTTTTGCAATTTCCTTTGTCTCTTTCTTAATAACGGCATTCATCTCTTTAGGAGTTAAAGGGAAGAAGTTACCGAAGCAATCTTCTTTTAAGGACGTATGGAGAAATCCTACTAGAGAGTGGCGAGGAATGTATTGGGTAAGTATGGCAACTTCAATGGTAGAAGGAACATATTCTTCTTTCTTAGTAACAATCATGACTTTCTCTATTTTGAAGGATGAATTATCCTTTGGTGGATACAATACATTTGCTGCCTTAATGGGATTAATGACCTCTTTGTGGTTAGCGAGAATTTCTAGTCCAAAAAGAAGAATGAAAGTTTATACAATAGGTGCATTTTTATTAGCAGTTTCGTCTGTTTGGATTGGTCTTTCTCCAACAATGGGAACACTTATTGTATATGCCGTTCTATCTGTTATCGGCTTAAACTTAATGAGTACAACACTAAATGCATGGATGTATGCTTCAATTGAATTTGACAAGAAGTTTGAAGAACGTCGTTTAGATTATATTGTCGTTCGTGAAATCCCGATTGGATTAGGAAGAATATGTGGAATTGGATTGTTTTTCATCATGAATGGTTTATTTGATACAGAGAAAATATTGCCAATTAGTTTTGCCTTTTTTGGTTCCTTCTATGTATTTTTAATTCCAGCGTTACAAAAAATATGGAAAGGCCATCATTCAATAGCTTAAACAAATGATGTTCCTACCTATAAAAAAGGACTTATCACCCTCATATAGAGGTGATAAGTCCTTTTTTTATTCACCAATTTTAGAGAAGGAAAGCTAGTTTATTTTTCATCTTTTTTTATTTAATTATGGAAATTTAGACCCTATTTATACGCTGTATATTCATATAAAAAATTATTTTGAAGGGAATAGATGGAATTTTATGAGAAAACGCAGTATTTTTATACAAAAATAATGTGAATTACATCACAAAAAAATGTGAAAAAAATCACAATAAAATGTGAAATACATAACACATCTGTAAACGCTTGCATATTAAGATAGGAGTGTAAAAAGGAAACAAATAAAACGAAAGAAGGAGAACTTAACATGATTGAAGCAATGAATCCTCCAACATCAGGACAAACAACAATGAAGCATCCAATCCACATTACATCCGAAATTGGAGAGCTAAAAACAGTATTGTTAAAACGGCCAGGGAAAGAAGTAGAGAACTTAACACCAGATTGGCTTGAGCGTTTATTATTTGATGATATTCCTTATTTACCAGTTATGCAGAAGGAACATGATTACTTTGCTAGTACGTTGAAAAACCGTGGTGTAGAAGTTTTATACTTAGAAACATTGGCAGCAGAGTCACTTTGGTCAGATCAAATTAAAGAACAATTTGTAGACGAATTTTTAGTAGGAAGTAAAGCAAATATAAATGGTGCATTCCATAGTTTAAAAGAATATTTACTTTCAATGCCAAATTTACAATTAGTGGAAAAATTAATGAGTGGTGTCCTAAAATCAGAAATTGAAGTATCGAAACGAACTCATTTATATGAGCTAATGGAAGATACATATCCATTTTATTTAGATCCAATGCCAAACTTATATTTCACTCGTGACCCAGCGGCAGCGATTGGTGAAGGATTATCTATTAACAAGATGAGCCGACCAGCACGACGTCGTGAATCATTATTTATGAAATATATCATTCAATATCATCCACGTTTTGCTAAACATGACATTCCAGTTTGGCTAGATCGTGATTATAGCTATTCCATTGAAGGCGGAGATGAGCTTGTATTAAGTGATGAAGTATTGGCAATTGGTGTATCTCAACGGACAACTGCACAAGCAATTGAACGTTTAGCTATTAATTTATTTAATAGTCATCCAACATTTAAAAAAATCTTGGCTATTGAAATTCCAAAATGTCGTGCATATATGCACTTAGATACTGTTTTCACAATGGTAGACTACGATAAGTTTACAATTCATCCAGATATTCAAGGGCCTGGCGGAAACATGAATGTGTATATTTTAGAACCAGGAGATGATGTCACGGATGTAAAAATTACACATCGTCAAAACTTACAAGAAACATTAAAAGAAGTATTAAAAGTACCAGAATTAATATTAATTCCATGTGGTGGTGGTGATGTCATTGCATCAGCTCGTGAACAATGGAATGATGGTTCTAATACATTAGCAATTGCACCAGGTGTTGTTGTGACATATGACCGTAACTATGTATCAAATGATTTGTTACGTTCACATGGCATTGAGGTAATTGAAGTATTAAGCTCCGAATTATCTCGTGGCCGTGGGGGCCCACGTTGCATGAGTATGCCAATTATTCGTGAAGACATTTAAGGATAGTAGGGAGACAAGCTACTTAGAAGAACTTAGCTTGTTTCCTTTCTAAAATCATAGATAAGCTTCTTTACAAGATAAAAAAAGGAATTTTTAATCATCGTGTTGAATAAATATACGAAAAGGGAGATTATTAAGGAGGAAGAAAGGCATGATGGAAGCAGTTATGAATAAAATCGATTTAAAAGGAAGAAGTTTCTTAGCAGAGAAGGATTTTACACCAGAAGAAATTTTATATTTAATCGATTTTGCTGAAGAATTAAAAGAAATGAAAAAAAATGGTATTAAACATAAATATTTAGATGGTAAAAACATTGCATTATTATTTGAAAAACCATCTACAAGAACACGTTGCGCATTTACAGTTGCTTGTATAGATTTAGGTGCTCATCCTGAGTATTTAGGAAAAGGCGACATTCAATTTGGGAAAAAAGAATCTGTAGCAGATACAGCAAAAGTATTAGGAAGAATGTTCGATGGAATTGAATTCCGCGGCTTTAGCCAAAAAGTAGTAGAAGATTTATCTACTTATTCAGGTGTCCCTGTATGGAACGGCTTAACAGATGCATGGCATCCAACACAAATGTTAGCAGACTTTTTAACAATTAAAGAAAACTTCGGTTATCTAAAAGGAATTAAGCTTGTTTACGTAGGTGATGGGCGTAATAATGTAGCAAACAGTTTATTAATGGGTGGGGCAAAACTTGGTATGGACGTTCGTATTTGCTCACCAAAATCCCTTTTCCCAGCGATGGACGTTGTAAATCTTGTTCAAGAGGTAGCAAAAGAAACAGGAGCTAAAATTACAATTACAGACAATGTAGATATTGCAGTTAAAAATGCAGATGTTATTTATACAGATGTTTGGGTATCAATGGGTGAAGAAGATAAATTCGCAGAACGCATTGAGCTACTTACACCATATCGTGTAACAATGGATATGTTGAAAAAAACAGAAAATGAAAGTGTTATTTTCTTACATTGCTTACCAGCATTCCATGATTTAGAAACAGAATATGGCCGCAAAATGTTTGAGGAACATGGCATTACAGAAATGGAAGTAACAGATGAAGTGTTTAATAGTCATCATTCAAAAGTATTTGATGAAGCTGAAAATCGCATGCATACAATTAAAGCAGTTATGGCAGCAACTTTAGGCAACCAATAAAAGAAAAGGAAAGAAGCCTCTTTATCTTAAATTGGTAAGGGGGCTCTACTCTTTTTACTATTTTAATAGGAGTGAGAACAATGGGTGAAGAAAAGAAACTTGGTTTATTCGCACTAATAGCTCTAGTAATAGGATCAATGATTGGTGGAGGAGCATTTAATCTAGCAACAGATATGGCTGCTGGGGCAAGTGCTGGTTCAATTATTGTTGGATGGGTAATTACTGGTATAGGGATTATCGCTTTAGCCTTATCATTCGAAAACTTAACAATGAAGCGTCCGGATTTGGATGGTGGTGTATATAGTTATGCACAAGCCGGATTCGGTAAATTCATGGGCTTTAACAGTGCATGGGGATATTGGTTATCCGCATGGCTTGGTAATATCGCATATGCAACATTGTTATTTTCTTCAATTGGTTATTTTATCCCAACATTTAAAGGTGGACAAAACGTTGCGTCTATTATAGGGGCCAGCGTAATGCTTTGGTTAGTTCATGTGTTAGTACTTCGAGGGGTTAAAAGCGCCGCGATTGTGAATTTAATCACAACTGTTGCTAAATTAGTTCCAGTTTTTGCATTTATTGTTATTGCTATTTTTGCTTTTAACTTTGATACATTTATGACAGATTTCTGGGGAACTGGTGGTGCTTTTTCTTGGAGTGCAGTTGGTAGCCAAGTAAAAAGTACAATGTTAGTAACTTTATGGGTATTTATCGGAATAGAAGGGGCAGTTGTTGTTTCTAGCCGTGCAAAAAAACGTTCTGACGTTGGTAAAGCAACAATTATCGGTCTTACTTCTACATTAATTATTTACATTTTAATTTCTTTATTATCCATTGGGGTAATGGGTAAAGCAGGCGTTGCAGGATTAGAAAACCCATCAATGGCTTATGTATTAGAAGCAGTTGTCGGAAAATGGGGGGCAACATTTATTAATGCAGGTTTAATTATTTCGGTATTAGGTGCTTGGTTAGGTTGGACAATCCTTGCTTCTGAAATACCATATTTAGCAGGTAAAGATAACTTATTCCCTAAATGGTTTGCAAAAGAAAACAAAAATGGGGCTCCAGTCAATGCTTTATGGCTAACAAATGGTTTAATTCAAGTATTCTTAATTACTTTATTATTCTCTGAAGCTGCATATACATTTGCATTTTCACTTGCATCTTCAGCAATCTTAATTCCATATGCATTTACAGCATTTTATCAATTTAAGTATTCACTACATTCAACAGATGCTGATCGTGTGAAAAACTTAATTATTGGTGCAATAGCAAGTATATATGGTATTTGGCTTGTATACGCAGCAGGTGTTGACTACTTACTATTAACAACAATTTTATATGCACCTGGTATTTATGTATTCTACCGTGTTCAAAGTGAAGCAATGGCTGGAACATTTGCAACTCATGGTGGTATCGGTGGAAGCACAAATAAAGAAATGAGAGAAGCAGTAGAAGCGCATAAAAAACAAAATAAAATATTTACAAAAAATGAGCTTATTTTGGCGGTTGCCATTGTTATTTTAGCAGTTTTTGCAATTTATCAATTAGCAACAGGTAACATTTCTATATAGGAGGAAGCAACATGAATAATAAAATTGTTATTGCATTAGGTGGCAATGCAATTCAGACAGGAAATGGTGCTACAGCAGAAGATCAACAATTGGCATGTTATCATACTGCGGAACAATTATCTTCTTTAATTGAAGAAGGATATGAAATTGTTGTTGCTCATGGTAATGGTCCACAAGTAGGAAATATCGTTCTACAAAATCAACTATCTCAAAGTAATAAATTACCGGCAATGCCATTGGATACATGTGGAGCAATGAGTCAAGGGATGATAGGCTATTGGCTTCAAAAATCAATTCATGAAGTGTTGTCTTTAAAAGGAATTACAAAAGATGTGGCAACAATTGTTTCACAAGTTGTTGTGGATAAACATGATGAAGCATTTTTAAATCCAACAAAACCAATTGGTTCTTTTTATACAAAAGAAGAAGCAGAGCGCTTAATTAAGGAAAAGGGCTATGTGATGAAAGAAGATGCAGGACGTGGTTTCCGTCGAGTTGTACCTTCACCAAAACCAATTGATATTGTCGAAAAAAATATTATCCATCAATTAATTGAAAGTGGTAACGTTGTTGTTGCGACAGGCGGTGGTGGTATCCCTGTAGCAATTGAAAATGGCCACTACATAGGTATTGAAGCTGTTATTGATAAAGATTTTGCATCTGAAAAATTAGCAGAGTTAATTGAAGCAGATCAGCTTGTTATTTTAACAGCAGTCGAACGAGTAGCAATTAATTATGGAAAAGAAAATGAGCAATGGCTAAGCCATTTATCTATTCAAGAAGCAGAGCAATATATGGAAGAAGGCCATTTTGCACCAGGTAGTATGCTTCCAAAAGTACAAGCAGCAATCATGTTTGCAGCTTCAAAACCGGGGCGTCGAGCCATTATTACTTCCTTAGATAAAGCATTAGATGCCATTGCTGGCAAAACAGGAACTGTGATTGAACAAGTACCTATGCTTGTTTAACAATAAAGTGAAACTTCCATCAGTGGGATTTTTCATTCATCTCAACTGATGGCTAGTTGAACGAATCGTGCTTTTAGTGACACTTATCTCGACTTTAAAATTCTTTATTATTGCTAAGTTTTGAAGGGCGAGTCTTAGTGGCAGTTAAAGCGGGGTATATTTGGTTTATACTTATATAAGCGTTGATGCTTAAGATGACTTCTATTATGGAGGTCATCTTTTTTTGTTGAAGAAAATAACTACTTAAATGACGATATATCTTCCTATAAAGCTAGTTAACATTATCGTTCAAATGATTGTTTGATGGAAAAATTAACAAAATAGTTCATTTTTACAGATAAAAGGTTTCAGAATAAGGTGTAAAATAAAGGAGAGAGAAAAAAATGCACAAAAGAAAAGGGGATGTGCGTTATGGGTATAAACCAAGGAAATCTGAATGAACACTTTGAGTTATTATCCTTTTTTAACAAAAGAGAAATTGAAGAGATTCAAAGACGCTTGTATAGAAGAAAATACAAAAAAGGGCAATTAGTGTTTATGGAGGGAGATTTTCGAGAACGAATTTATTTTTTAACAAAAGGGTTTGTCAAAATGGAAATGGGTGATTTAAACGGGGTTTTATCCTACTACGATTACATTAAACCAGGGCTTATGTTTCCAATGGGGGGATTATTTTCGGAAGACATATATGTGTATACAGCAGAAGCGATGACAGATATAGAAGTATTTTATGTGCCGACAGTTATTTTAGAGCCATTAATTAAGAAAAACCAAGCAGCTTTGTTATATGTGATTCAATGTTTAACAGATAACTTAAGAGCACAAGAGCAACGTGTACAGCGTATTACGATGCAAAATGCAACAGATCGTGTTATTTTAACTATTGGTTACTTAATGCATAATTTGGGAGAAGAGAAGGATAATAAAATAGTTGTAAATTGTCCATTTACGGCAATGGAAATCTCGCGTATTTCTGGTACATCTCGTGAAACAGCGAGTACAGTATTAAAGCAATTAAAAGAAGAGAAGGTCATATCGATGGTATCGAAAAAATTAACGATTCATCAGCCTCAGTACTTTTTACATACTTCTTAATGGCGGAGTTGAGAAACGAAATGATTGAAATAAATAATAATTGGAAGAAAATAATTGAACAAGAACAGGATAAGCCATACTTTAAACGATTAATGGATTTTTTAGAGACGGAGTATGCGCAAAATGTTATTTATCCTAAAAAAGAGGATATTTTTAAAGCACTTGAGTTAACAGATTACGAAGATGTAAAAGTTGTTATTCTTGGTCAAGACCCATATCATGGGGAAGGACAAGCACAAGGATTAAGTTTTTCTGTTGCTGAGGGGATTAAGTTGCCACCATCCTTATTAAATATTTTTAAGGAAAGAAAAGCAGATATTGGTGTTGATTTATCATCATCTGGGTCTCTTATTCACTGGGCACAACAAGGTATATTGCTTTTAAATACGGTATTAACTGTTCAAGCAGGAAAAGCACATTCTCATAAAGGAAAAGGATGGGAACAGTTTACAGATGCCATTATTAAGGCATTAAATGAACGGGAAAAACCAATTATTTTCGTGCTGTGGGGACGACCTGCTCAAGCGAAAAAAGCACTTATTACAAATCCAAATCATGTGATTTTAGAATCTGTTCACCCTAGTCCTCTTTCAGCAAGCAAAGGATTTTTTGGAAGTAAACCATTTTCAAAAATCAATGCACAGCTAAGAGAATGGGGAGAAAAAGAGATACAATTTTAAAAAGGACATCTATTCGCTTTTAGACGAATAGATGTCCTTTTTTAGTTAAGAAAGTATAAATTTTATTCAGAGGACTCCCTTCATGCTCACTTGATTCGTTACATAAACATGAAAGGGCCGCCTACGATTTTTCTTTATACAGTTGCAAGCTTATTTAAAATAAAGTCTTCTACGACAAGTGCTACACCATCGTTCATATTTGTTTCTGTCACATGGTCAGCTAACTCTTTAATATCTTGAGGTGCATTGCCCATGGCAACGCCTAAGCCTGCAAATTTAATCATTGTCACGTCATTGTAGCTATCGCCCATTGCGATTACTTCTTCTTGTGTAATGCCAAGCTTTTGAATTAAGTGATGTAAGCTTTGACCTTTGTCCACGCCATTTTCTGTTATTTCTAAGAAGAATGGTTTTGAACGCATAATACTTAATTGACCAGCAAATTCAGCTTGTAATTTTTTCTCGACAATTGCTAAATGTTCTGGTTCATACACCATTAATGCTTTAATCACAGGTTCTGTTACAGCTGCTTTTAAATCGGCAACTTCAATAACTTCCATATTTGTAATCTTGCCTTCAAATGTTGTATATTCGTTGTTTTTGTCTGTTAAAATATCATTCCCTACATATGTGTGAATGTAGATATTTTCGCGTTTACTAATATCAATCATGTGATGCATTGTTTCTACAGAAAGTGCTTTTGAAAAAATATCTTCGTTTGTACGGCAATCTGTAATACGACCACCGTTGAAAGATAAAATAAAGCTTCCGTATTTATCTAATTCTAATTCTTTTGCTACATCCACCATTGCATAAGTCGGACGACCAGATGCTAATACAACTTTTACACCAGCTTTTTGTGCATCTAATAACGCTTGTTTTGTACGTGGAGAAATTGTATGGTCATCACGTAATAATGTGTCATCCATGTCTAATACGATCATTTTATATGTCATTGTTTTTCATCCTTTCACTGTGAACGTTCTCATTATTTTATCAAACTATTATTATCCTAACAAATGAAAAGAAGAAAGAGCAATGTTAAAAAATTGTCTTTTTTACAGTAAAAAAGATATGAATGGAAATAATTGAGGGAAAGGAATTCGTATTTTACTAGTTTTACAATACAATTGGAATATAGTAATAAAGGGGGAGTAGGATAATAAAATGAGTCTTTTTTCAAGAGATTAATGAGCAAAATTGGTTAGAGTTTATTTTTTTAACGACAAATAAAGATAATTTTCATTATATATGTGAGGAATTTATCGCTTCAAATGCATTTTCTTTTGCCGAATCTAAAGTTCAAAAAGAATGGATTTCAAAAGCAATTTATGCTGAGGATAAAATGATTGGCTTTGTAATGTATGGATATTGTTATGAACATAATTTTATGAAAATTGTCGATTAATGATTGATCATTGCTATTAAGGAAGTTGCTATGACAAAGAAGCATTGTTACGAAATATATTTATCCTTTGAAATAGAAAACAAAATTGCACAAAAGCTTGATGAACAACTTGGTTTTCAAAATATAAGGGAAGTAATTGATGGTGAACTTTTGTATTGTTTAACTGTAAAATAATTGTATGTGAAAGAAAAGAGGGATATTAGGGTTCATTTTTTATTAGATAAAAAAATATTTTATAAATGATATGGCCTGAATAATGTTGATTTATCAACATTATTCAAGGCTTTTTTCATTTTTTTAGCATTAAATTAGAAATTCTTTTGATAAAAAGTGAAAGAAATCGTTTACAAAATATATTTAATGGTATATACTGCATTTGTACCAACGAATTCATACCAATGAATTTAAATTATAATAATGAATCGGAGGGACAACGAATGTCAGTTGTTACGAATGAAGAATTACAAATGCAGATTTTTGGTTTAATTGCAGGAGCAGGCGATGCGAAAGCTAGCTTCTATCAAGCAATGAATCTAGTAAAAGAAGAGAAATATGAGGAAGCAGACGAATTAATTAAAGCTGCTGAGAAAAGCTTACTTGATGCACATAAAGTACAAACAAGCTTAATTACAAATGAAGCAAATGGAAATAAAACAGAAATCGGTATTTTAATGATCCATGCTCAGGATCACTTAATGAATGCCATTTTAGTAAAAGAATTATTAAATAACTTAATTACAATGCAAAAAGAGATAAATACATTAAAAAAACAAGTTGGAGGTAACGAATAATGACGAAAATTGGTTTATTTTGTTCAGCAGGTATGTCAACAAGTATGTTAGTAACGAAAATGAGACAAGCAGCAGAAGCTCAAGGATTAGAAGTGGATATCAATGCATATCCTGAAGCTGAATTAGAAAAAATTGCTGGTTCAATTGATGTGGCATTATTAGGGCCTCAAGTTAAATTTTTATTAACGAAAGCGCAATCAGTTTGTGGACCAAAATCAGTGCCAGTTGATGTTATTAATACAATGGATTATGGCATGATGAACGGTGCAAAAGTGTTAGAGCATGCGTTAACTTTAGCTAAAAAATAAGATAAAAAAACAAACAAAGAAGGTGTCAAAACATGAAGTTTCCAAAAGATTTCTTGTTTGGTGCAGCGTCTGCATCATATCAAGTCGAAGGCGCATGGAATGAAGATGGCAAAGGCGTAACAAACTGGGACGTATTTTCAAAAATCCCAGGAAAAACGTTTGAAAATACAAATGGCGACGTAGCTGTTGATCATTATCATCGCTACAAAGAAGATGTAAAATTAATGGCCGAAATGGGATTAGAATCTTATCGTTTCTCTATTTCTTGGGCTCGTATTATTCCTGATGGCGACGGCGAAGTAAATGAAAAAGGAATTGAGTTCTACAACAATCTAATCAATGAATGTTTAAAATATGGAATTGTTCCTTTTGTTACGTTATATCATTGGGATCTTCCACAAACATTAGAAGCTGATGGTGGTTGGGCGAACAAAAGAACAGTTGAAGCGTTTGCTAAATATGCAGAAGTTTGTTTCAAAGCATTCGGTGACCGCGTTAAACATTGGATCACTTTTAATGAAGCAATCGTATTTTGTAAATTAGGTTATATTGCCGGGGCACACCCACCTGGACTTGTGAATGACCAAAAGAAATACTTCCAAGCAACACATAATGTGTTTGTTTCTCATGCAAAAGCTGTGAAACTATACAAATCGTTAAAACAATATGGTGAAATCGGTATCACACATGTATTTAACCCAGCCTTCAGCGTTGATAACAATGAAGAAAATATTTTTGCGACAGAACATGCGAACTACTATGAAACATTCTGGTACTATGATCCAATTTTAAAAGGAGAATATCCAAAATATGTCGTTGATACGTTAGAAGAAAAAGGATTAACACCTGATTGGACAGATGAAGAATTACAATTATTAAAAGATACAGCTGATTTCAACGATTTTATGGGATTAAACTACTATCAACCGGCAAGGGTTGCGAAAAACCATGAAGTAGTTGAAATTACAGAAGCAGATCGTGATAAATCAACTGGTCGTCCAGGAAATGCATCATTTGATGGCGTCTATAAAACAGTCATGATGGATGACAAAGTGTATACAAAATGGGGCTGGGAAATTTCAGCTGAAGGCTTCTTAGATGGTTTAAGAATGCTAAAAGACCGTTATGGTGATGTTAAATTATATATTACTGAAAATGGTTTAGGTGACGAAGACCCAATCATTGAAGATGAAATCGTGGACGTTCCTCGTATTAAATATATTGAAGAACATTTAAAAGCAGTAAAAACAGCAATTGCTGAAGGAATTAACTTAAAAGGATACTATGCTTGGTCAGTAATTGATTTATTAAGCTGGTTAAATGGATATAAAAAGCAATATGGCTTTATCTATGTTGACCATAAGAATAATTTAGAAAGAAAGAAAAAACTATCTTTCCACTGGTACAAACATATTATCGAAACAAGAGGAGAAGAGTTGTAATTAAACTCTTTTCATAGAGAAAGTAAGGTCTGTTTAAGGCATAAATAGTTGTCTTAACAGCTCTTACTAATCTATTCAATTTGTATAAAGTAGGAGGCACCTATGGATCGCTTAAATAAGTTTTTTGAAAAAATGATGCCTGCATTTATGCGTTTTTCAAATGCAAAAGCAGTTGTCGCATTAAAAGATGGTTTCGTATTAACAATGCCAATGACATTAATTGGTTCGATATTCTTACTTCTTGGTAACTTACCATTTAAGAATTATAACAGTTTTATGGCTGGAATTTTTGGACAAGATTGGATGGCACCATTAAACCAAGTAACAGGTGCAACTTTTGATATTATCGCCTTAGTTGCGGTTTTTGGAATCGCTTACTCATATGCAAAATCATATAATATTGATGGCGTTCCAGCAGGTATTTTAGGGATTATTTCATTCCTAATTGTAAGTAATTCATTTGTACTAAGTCCTTCAGGCGAAGTTGTAAATGGTGTAATTCCAAAGGTTTGGACTGGTGGACAAGGTATGATTACATCTATCTTAGTCGGTCTAGCAGTCGGTGCAATTTATTCATGGTTTATTAACAAAGATATTCGAATTAAAATGCCAGATAGTGTTCCAACTGGTGTAGCTAATGCCTTTTCAGCATTAATTCCTGGAACAGTTATTATGGTTATTTCGATGATTCTTTATATCATTTGTGACCAGCTTCAAGGTTCATCAATGACTGAAATTATTTATCAAATTTTACAAATTCCAATGCAAAATCTATCAGATACGCTACCTGGAATTATTATCATTATGGCTCTTATCTCTATTTTCTGGTGGTTTGGTTTACATGGACCAAATATCGTAATGGGGATTATGGCACCAATCTTAACTTCGAATGCATTAGCAAACCAAGCGATCGTCGATGCTGGTCAAACATTAGTAGTTGGTGAAAATGCTAAACTTGTTACAGTTCAAATGGTTGATATTTATGCTAAATTTGGCGGCGCAGGTATTACGTTAGGGTTAATTATTGCAGCATTATTTGTAGCAAAATCACAACAAGTAAATCAATTATCAAAAATGTCATTAGTGCCGGGTATCTTTAACATTAATGAACCAGTTATTTTTGGATTACCAATTATCTTTAATCCAATTATGATTATTCCGTTTATCCTTGTGCCAGTTGTGGCTGTATTAATGACATACTTCTCTATTGTGTTAGGATTTATCGATCCATTTACAGCAGTACAAGTTCCTTGGACAACACCACCAGTTATTTCTGGTTTCTTATTATCAGGATGGCAAGGGGCTGTCCTACAAATAGCAATTTTAGCAATGGCAGTAGTTGTATACTTCCCATTTGTGAAAATGTTAGATAAAGTGGCTGTTGAGCAAGAAAATCCA
>JBJEFI010000012.1:34706-37760 GCA_051873875.1 Bacillaceae bacterium
GTTTTTAATTAAAATATACTTATGTAAAGATGCCTCTATTTTCATTTTAATTAGAGTTAAGTAAAAAGGCGGGTTATGGATAAATATGGCTGTTAAATATAAATTAGTAGTAAGTGAAATGGAAAAGGAAATTTTAGCAGGAAAATATAATTTTAATTCTAAATTACCGACAGAAGAAGAATTGATGAAGAAGTTTAATGTTAGCCGAAATACGATAAGAAAAGCGATTGAGGTTTTAGCTGAACAAGGATATATTTATCAAGTTCAAGGCAGTGGGATTTTCTTAAGAGAATTTTCAAAGCCGGGATGCATTACGATGCGTGGAATGAAAGGTTTAACAAATGAATTTTCTGGTGATGTATTAACGAGTGAACTATTAGAGCTAAATTTAATTGAAGCAAACGAAGAGTTAGCAAAAAAAATGAAGTGTGAAGTAAATACAAAAGTATATCATGTTATTCGTGTCAGATATTTAAATGGAGAATCATTTGCTGTTGAAGAATCATTTTTCAATAAAGATATCATTCCTTATTTAAACAAAGAAATATGTGATAGCTCCATTTATAAATATATAACGGATGATTTGAAGTTAAACATTGGTTTTGCAGACAAAGTGATTTATTCTGAAAAGTTAACAGAAAAGGAAGCCAAATTATTAGATTTAGAAGCTGGTGATCCAACGTTAGTCGTCGAGAATACGGTCTTTTTAAATACAGGCGCTGTTTTTGATGTTTCTAGAGAGAAATTTAACTATAAACGGGCTAAATTGCTAAGCTTAGCAACAAATTAGTTTTCAAATGGAATCTGAATTAGATTAATTTTATAGGAATCGTAAATCGTCATAGTCCTATAATGTTAATTTAATTCAGGTTTTTTTATCGTAAATAGTAACTGTTAGAAAAGTAGAATATCATTTTTTTATTTATTAATTGTGTGCTAAAAATTTATATGAAAAAAGAGTAGAGAGCAATTTCTTATACAGTTCCTTTCGCTAGACTTTTTTATATTAGGAAAGCTAAAATGGAAATGTCATATATATGGAGGTGGAAAGATGGCGATTACAATAGAGCACGTCTTAACAAAAATGGAACAGCAGCTTGCTTATGCTCGTCAAACAAAGGGAGAACAACAGCGTGTACATCTTCATAAGATTCAAGTTTTATGTGAGCTTGTTTTAGAGCAAAATGACTCAAGTTCAAGCACGTTGGAGAAAGTCACATTTCCAAAAGCGGTAACACATGAACAAAAGGTTGAGATACATAACCAAGGGGATTCACTTTTAGACTTTTAATGAAATAGAGGGGAAGAGGGAGAAATGAAATTTTTCTTTATTGCAGCTTGTATTAGTGCATTTTTATCTGTTGCAATTGGTGCATTTGGGGCTCATGGTTTAGAAGGTAAGGTAACAGAAAGAATGATGGAGAATTGGCAAACAGGGGTTCATTATCAAATGTTCCACGTTATTGGCTTGCTTACTGTTGCGTATGTTAGTCAAAAGGTAACGGGCACATCCATGACAACGTGGGCTGGTTGGATGTTTATTATTGGAACAGTTTTATTCTCAGGAAGTCTATATACTATGGCGCTAACAAATATAAAAATGTTAGGGGCAATTACACCAATTGGTGGCATCATGTTTTTAGTTGGTTGGGCGTTATTGGCAATTACTGCATTTAAAAATATGTAAGGAAAAAAGCTGATTTTTAATAAGTCAGCTTTTTTATTGTTATAAAGATGTTTTTTAGCTAATCATTGAGATGGTTGACCGTACGCTTCTATATATTGTTGTAGTGCTTGGTCAACAGCTACCTTTTGTTGTTTTAACATCTGATATTGCTCTTTTGTAAGCGGTGGTGGAAGAATGTAGTTAAACTCGTTAGGGAATTCAAGGTAGTCTAAATAAACCATTAACAACATATAATAACGATTATTTTGGAAATCTCTTAAAATAATATGATCACGACCTGCACTTAATATCATCCCATAAAATACTTTATTAATGGATGTACCTGAAGGACCACTTCCAGGAAATGTCATATACACATAAGCAAAATTGCCTCGATTAAAGCGGATAATTTGTTCTACATATGTTTGATCGGCAGAGGGCATAACCTGCTGAGTTGTTTGTGTCATCTGCGGTGAAGTAGGCATCATTGGTTGGGTCCCTTGTATTGTTTGGGGTGGGTCTGTAGGTCGAAAATAAGCATCATAATCATAAGGATAATAATTAGGGGGGTAAGACATTTAAATAAACCTCCTCAGAATAGATTAATTAAATACTGAATACCTTTGGACAGTCCTCTTCAGTAGGCTGGTAAAAACAATGGTTTTTAAATTCACCAGCAAATGCTTGACCGTACCATTGAGAAGGGCAATTTCCATAAGCATTGAAAAACCATAAACAATATGTGGATGGCCAAAGCCTTTCTCCATCAATTGACCTTCTTGCTAGTTCTATATCAATAGTACGTGGACGTTGGTAAAAATAACTTTTTCGAGGTGCTTCAAAACCTCCTGGAGATTGATATACCATATCGGTGATGCTACGAATATTTTTAAAGTCTAAGCAGTCGCATAAGACCCGATTGACACAGACATTTCCAACCATAAGCATTCCTTGTTGTCCTTCGCCTTCTGCTTCTGCACGCATCAATCTAGCCAATAATTGTACTTCTTCTTCATTGTATTTGATAACAGCCAATCTGATTTTCACCTCCCTTTTCTATACATAGAATGATATGTGTGGACAAATTTAAGTGTGCATATACCTAGAAAAGTTTTCGTACAAATAAAGAAAAACCGCAGGCAGTACTACCAAGAGTATTAGCGATTGGTAGTAGTCGTCCGAATAAAATTTATCGAGGAGGATAGTTGGAGGTTAGGCATAAAGAAAATCGTAGGAGAGTTTGAAAGGAAGTTTTTCTCGTCTCTAATAGTGGAGGTGACCTTGAAAAAAGGGGATAGAACAATTGAGCAAGAAAAGAGATAAAGGAGAGGATGATTGAATGAGTAGATAAGGAGGAGTTTTTTCGTTACATTTCTTGAATAGTTCAA
>JBJEFI010000012.1:37860-70552 GCA_051873875.1 Bacillaceae bacterium
GATTGAATGAGTAGATAAGGAGGAGTTTTTTCGTTACATTTCTTGAATAGTTCAACAAGATGTATATGAAAATCATCTTTAATGAATTTAAAAGAAATGAAGATAAAAGATTACTAAGCTAAAAGCAACAAATTTAACGAACTGAAAATAAAAAAGAGAAAGAAAAGCTCTTTCTCTTTTAGACAAATAATTTTTTTTCATCCATTGCGAAAAATGCTTCTAACCCTTCGATTGGAAGAATGTTTCCGACAAAGAAAGCCCCGAATTCCCCATAACGAGCACTTACTTCATCAAAGCGCATTTCATAAACAAGCTTTTTAAATTGTAAAATATCATCGGCAAATAATGTTACGCCCCATTCATGATCATCAAAACCAACAGAACCAGTAATAATTTGTTTTACAAGACCTGCATATTGACGACCAATTTTCCCGTGACTAGCCATTAATTGACGACGTTCTTCCATCGGTAACATGTACCAATTATCATTTCCTTCACGACGTTTATCCATTGGATAGAAACAAATGTATTTTGCTTTTGGCAAGATTGGATATAATCTAGCACGAACATGTGGATTTTCGTATGGATTTTCATCTCCAGGTAAGTAATTACTTAATTCAACGACAGAAACGTATGAATATGTTGTTTCAATATAGTCAGCAATGATTAATTTATTAAATTTATGCTCGATTTGATGTAATTCTTCCATTGTTGGACGAACAAGCATAAGTACATAATCTGCTTTATGCCCCATGATGGAGTAAAAAGCATGACTACCTGCTTTTTGATCTTCTACCTCTTGTAATTCGTTAAAAAATGATTGGAGTTGATGAATAATTGTTTGTTGATTAGTAGATGTTAGTTTGCGCCATTCATTCCACTTTACTTTATGAAACAGATGAAGAGAATACCAACCATCTAATGTTTTTGCAGCTTCGCTCATAAAATCACAATCCCCCTTTTACTTTGTGCTAGTTTTAGTTTAACATAGATAATAGAATATACTTACTAATATGATTTATAGGTGATTTTTTTATTAACCAAAATGAAAGCGTTTTAAAATTAATTCTTATTTATCACACTTTTTTAATATTTTACGATAATTATGAAGCACATATTGCTGTAGTATTGTGTTAAAATTATTGATGATAACAGTTGGTTTGGTGTATTATATAGGGTATTGGAAATTGTACTAGTTTATTTCATATAATTGTTATAGTATAGATTAACATTAAATTGTATGTGTTGTAACAAAATATAAAGGGATATGGGAGGAATAATTTATGAGCGCATTATTCGAAAACATTAAAGAACAGGTTATACATAAAGGGGTACGGATTGTATTTCCTGAAGGAAACGATGAACGTATATTAGGAGCGGCATATCGTTTACAGAAAGAAGGATACATTCATCCTGTATTAGTCGGAAAAGAAGAATCATTGCAACAGGTGGCAAATGAAATTGGGATTTCCATTGAAGGATTAGAAATTCATGATCCAACTTCATACGAAGATATGGATATGCTTGTGAAGGCATTTGTTGAGCGCCGAAAAGGAAAAGTGTCTGAAGAACAAGCAAGAAAAATTTTATTAGACGAAAATTATTTTGGAACAATGCTTGTCTATTTAGGCAAAGCAGATGGGTTAGTAAGTGGGGCAGCTCATTCAACAGCTGACACGGTTCGTCCAGCTTTACAAATTATTAAAACAAAACAAGGTGTAACGAAAACATCAGGTGTCTTTATTATGGTTCGTGATGATGAAAAATACGTATTTGGTGATTGTGCCATTAACATTTCACCGAATAGTCAGGACCTGGCTGAAATTGCAATTGAAAGTGCAAAGACAGCAGAAATTTTTGGGATTGATCCAAGAGTAGCAATGTTAAGCTTTTCAACAAAAGGTTCTGCATCATCTCCAGAAACAGAAAAAGTAGAAGAGGCGACAACAATTGCAAAACAATTAGCTCCAAACTTAGTGTTAGATGGCGAGTTTCAATTTGATGCAGCTTTCGTTCCATCTGTGGCGAAAAAGAAAGCGCCAAATTCCGTTATTCAAGGGGATGCAAATGTATTTGTTTTCCCAAGTCTAGAAGCAGGAAATATCGGTTATAAAATTGCACAACGCTTAGGAAACTTTGAAGCAATTGGTCCAATTTTACAAGGCTTAAACATGCCAGTAAATGATTTATCTCGTGGCTGTAATGAAGAAGATGTATATAAATTAGCATTAATTACGGCAGCACAAACATTACATCAATAATAAAAAAGACTCCATTTTTTGGAGTCTTTTTTGCATTCTAGAGCACTAAAGCATTCCGGCTTGTTCATTTCGTTTCATCATTCGTTCAAGATGATGGGTAACAAGTAATTGTTCTTCAGCTTGTAAGCTGTTAGAAATTAAATGATTACTATGTTTCTGTAATGCTTGTAATAAAAGAAGTTGCATATCGACAATGGTGAGTTCTTTATTTAGTAATTCTGTTAAAGAGGCCATAACGTTTGGCTCGATTGCTGGAACATCGTAACGTGTTGGCGAATCTTTTTTACTTTGTTCGTAAAAATTTTTGATAAGTGTTGCGCGGTTTGCGCCACTACCATTTACACAAAGGTAAATTTGGACAGCAATTCCACCACGAATACGACGTTGAGAAATTCCTGCAAATTTTTTGCCATCAATACTTAAATCATAGGAGCCAGGACAGTAAGAACCTTTTATTTCATAAGCTTGAATGTCAACATGAAAGTCCTTTAAAGCTTCTTTTATTAATGCATACATAGTGTCATAACCTTCATTAATGGAAATAGTACCTTCTTGTTCTTTAAATAGAAGAGAAAGGTTTAAAATACCGTCGTCAAGAACGACAGCAAGTCCTCCTGAGTTTCGTACAATAACGTCATAACCATGTTCTCTTAAGAAGGAAATACCATCTTGTAAATGCGGCAATCGAGTATCTTGAATACCAAGAACAATGGTTGGAGCATGTACCCAAAAACGTGCGACGGAAGGGGATGTACCATTACCAACAATGGTACAAAGACTATCATCAATTGCAAAAGATTGCATAGCTGTTGTATGAAGCAGTGTACTTGTATGATCAATGATTCGCCAGGTGTCTTGATACAATAAAGAAGTAGCCATCTACCATTCTCCTTACATGATAAAAACTTAATTATTATTGTAAAATAAAAGAAAAAAAGTATCCAATAATAAGATACTTTTTTCTTCAAGGTAAGTATGACGTTTCAATATTGCTGTAAAATTTTATCGTAGGAATACCCCTATCTATCGATAGGCTTTGTATATATAGTTTTTTCGTTATTCAGCAATGCGTTCTAGGTTACCGTTTCGATCCATGCGAAAGCTTGTTGCGTTTGCATTTTCTTCATCGAACAGTACCATTTTTCTAGCACGATTCATAATATTAATAAGGGTTTCGTAATCTTCTTGAACAGTAGATGTTTGAACTTCTAATTCTTTTATTTGTTGTTCCAAATCCATAATTTGTTGGCGATAGCCATCATTTTCGATTCGTAATTTACTATTTTCTACTTGAAGAGTTGCAGATTGATAATCCGTGTCCCGTAATGATTGCAAATAAGAAATAACTTGTGTTAAAGTAATAGCTGTTTTTGGTTCTGGCATGATAAAAGTTGATTCGACCATTTCAATGGATTCCGTTGGTTCTGCTGGTCGTTCAATTTGCGTTTCTTCAGTTATTAAAAGAGTAGTAGGTGGATTATATAATAGTTTCTTTTTATTATTTCCCCCTTGTTTTGCTCGTTGTTGCTCTTTCCGATATTTTCGTGAAAGTTGTAATGCTTTTTCATAATTATGACGGACAACTGCATTCCAACGAAAACCACATGCGGCAGACGTACGATTTAAAATATCGCCAACTTCTTCAAAAGCATTTAATTGTGTACTTCCTTCACGAACGTGACGAAGAACCGTTTCTGCTAATAATAAATCATTTTCTTCTGACCAAGCATCTTGTCTTGATTTTAGCATTATTCATTTCTCCCTTCTTTCATTAACAGTCTTTCCTGTATATATTAAGCATTTCCTATTTTGCATGTGTGTATACAAACCTTTTAATTTTTTTAATAGAAAAAGTAATACATAGGCTACAAGTGGAGAAACACTATTTTTGTAAACTTGAATTTGTATAAGGGAAACTGTTAAAATGGAACAAGCCTAATGAAAATTGTATATTAAAAAGACAATTTAACGGTTAGACAATTACATTGAATAAAATAATGTATACATTTTTATATACAGATAGAAAGGAAGCATAAAAATGGCAAATGAATTTCGAATTTGTGATGATTGCCAAGCAACAAACATTCAAACATTAGTTCCGCGTTTAAAAGAAATAGATAGTGAAGCAGATATCGTAATTGGGTGTCAATCTTACTGTGGGCCAGGTCGTAAAAAGGCGTTTGCATTTGTAAATAATCGTCCACTTGCGGCTCTTACTGAAGAAGAGTTAATTGTAAAAATTAAACAAAAACTAGGGAAGTAATATTCTGTTGATAAAAAGATTAAGGAATGAAGGGAAAAGATACACCTTTATTTTTTAATCTTTTTTTACATGGAGATAATAGGTTTCATTTTCGAGAGGAAGAAATGTTTGGTATAGTATTTATATAGAAAGTTTCTACAAATGTTTAATGTTTAAAGATATCGTCGAATATTTTCGGAAAATAATAGAGGCGGATGAGGGATTCTGATGCTATTTTTCGTTATAATAGAAATAAGAAATTCATAAAAGAAAGGAGCTGTAACATGAGTTATGCAACTGAAAAATTAACAGAAGAGAAAGTATTTAAAGATCCAGTTCATCGCTATATTCATGTTCGCGATCAAGTGATATGGGATTTAATCGGAACAGCAGAGTTTCAACGGTTACGCCGTATAAAACAGTTAGGAACAACGTATTTAACTTTTCATGGTGCAGAGCATAGTCGATTTAGTCACTCATTAGGTGTATATGAAATCGTTCGTCGTTTAATTAATGTCTTTGAGGAACGATCAGAGTGGAATAAAGAAGATCGATTATTATGCTTATGTGCAGCTCTCCTACACGATGTAGGGCATGGTCCATTTTCTCACGCCTTTGAAAAAGTATTTAATTTAGACCATGAACAGTTTACTCAAAGCATTATTGAAGGAGATACAGAAATTAATCGTATCCTTCAAAAAGTGAGCAGTACCTTCCCTAAAGAAGTATCAGATATAATTGGAAAACGTTCCAATAATAAACTTGTTATTAGTATGATTTCAAGTCAAATTGATGCAGATCGAATGGATTATTTGTTGCGAGATGCTTATTTTACAGGGGTTAGCTATGGTAATTTTGATTTGGAGCGGATTTTGCGTGTTATGAGACCACAGCAAGATCAAATTGTTATTAAATCAAGTGGAATGCACGCAGTAGAAGATTATATTATGAGCCGTTATCAAATGTATTGGCAAGTTTATTTTCATCCAGTTAGTCGAAGTGCAGAAGTGATTTTAACGAAAATTTTACATCGGGCAAAAGCGTTATATGAACAAAGTTATACATTTACATATGCACCTGTTCATTTCGGTTCATTTTTTGAAAATAATCCTACATTAGAAGAGTATTTAAAATTAGATGAATCCGTTGTGCTATATTATTTTCATGTTTGGCAAGATGAAGAAGATAAAATTTTAGCTGATTTATGTCGTCGTTATTTAAATCGTAATTTGTTCAAATACGTAGAGTTTGCCGAAGGGTTACATTACAATAAATTTGTAGAACTAACAAATCTATTTCGAAAAGCAGGATATGATCCAGACTATTATTTAGTTGTTGATTCATCAACAGATTTACCATATGACTATTACCGAACTGGGGAAGGTGGCACAAGGTTGCCAATTTTATTGCAAAAACCAAATGGAGATTTACGAGAATTGTCTCGGGAATCGGATGTTGTAGAAGCAATTTCAGGAAAAAAACGAACAGATCAAAAGCTATATTTTCCGGCTGATATTTTTGATTCAAAGAAGAAAAAAATAAAGGATCAGATTTTAGAAATTTTACGATAAAAAGATTGAGGGAAATGAGCATGTTTCTTATTTGTTGAGAATAAAAGAGGTAGTAGTGATTTTGTGCATAACTTGCAGTGGCTCATTCCAACTATCTTGCAGTTGCGATGATAGTGGAATGAAACCTATGTACAAGTTGTAGTTATTACATATCGCTTAAACGTTTTCCGCCTAATGCGTAGTGATTCTTTGTCATTTCTTCAATGAAAACGACAATTTTTTCTTCAGGCGCACCTGTTGTTTCGCTAACAGCAGCAGTTACTTTTTCAACTAGTGCTTTCTTTTGTTCTTCTGTACGGCCTTCAAGCATTTTTACTGTAACGTATGGCATTTGAACCTCTCCTTTAGTATGTATTTTTCTACAGTCCTTAGTATAGCCCATATTAATGTGTTTTTCATTTAAATTTTAGAAAAGAAGGGTGAGAGTAAAACAGGTGGAAAATCTTTTAGCATTTCCATTGGCGCAATTGCCATTCGTATTAATGACAATAATCGTTGCATTTTCAATTCATGAGTTTTCTCATGCATTTGTAGCATATAAATTTGGTGATCCAACTGCTAAAAACCAAGGAAGATTAACATTATCACCCCTTGTTCATTTAGATTTTGTTGGGACATTGCTATTGCTGTTTTTAGGGTTTGGATGGGCAAAGCCAGTACCAGTAAATCGTTATTATTTTAAACATCCACGTTTTGCTAGTATTTTAGTAACACTTGCCGGACCGATGAGTAATTTGGTTATTGCCTTTCTTGCCTTAATTATGCGTAATATATTAATTGTATCTCATTTTAGTGCCTATGTTCCGACAGCATTCTCGGAAGCAATGTTTACGTTTTTTTCGATTTTTATTTCACTAAATGTAGTATTGGCTGTATTTAATATGTTGCCAATTCCACCATTAGATGGCTATCGTATTTTAGAAGAAGTATTACCAAAAAAGTTAAGAATAAAATTAAACCAATATGAAGTGTATGGTTCGATTTTATTTCTTATTCTTGTTATTACACCATTAGGAAATTATACGATTCAACCACTATTTAATACGGTTGTTCCTTTTGTGCTTATGATTATGCAAAACGCTCTTTATCCAATTTTTGGATTTTGATTAGAAAGTGAGGACGTAAGAAGATGTCAGAGAAAAAGAAAGTAAGCTTTAATATTTTAAAAAATGATTCTACAAGTGGCCATGGTGGATATGGTGTAGGTTCCATTAGTTTAGAAAATGTTTCACCTGTATTTATTGATATTGAGGCAGGAGAAGCTTTCGTAGATATCGGTGCCATGCATGCCCGAAGTGTAGTTGAAAAGGGGATTAAATTTTCGCCAAATAAAGAAAATGTACCAAATCCAAAGCCATATTGGCTTGTATGGGTAACAATTGAGCGTCTGGAAACAGGAGCTTATTATGCAGGTGTAACAGCTTGTGAAATGACAGTTGACCGTGAAAATCGTCGCGGCTATAAGTCTTTGCCAGAGCATGTTAACCGTATGGATAAATCATTAAAACGTCATATTATCGTTGATCATATGGATGATGCATCAAAAGAGATATTAGCAAATTTCTTAAAAAACCATGATAACGGTATGTGGGAGCGTTCAAGTGAGAAGTTAAAGAAAGATTTAAATTCGGACCTAGCATAAATTTTGCATAATAGTGACTGAATACAGTAAAATAGAGCCAAGCTAATACGAACAAAAATCGCGTATAGCTAGGACATTCATAAGCCCACGACTATATTCCCTATGTCGTGGGCTATTTTTTGTTAATGAAAAAAGTTACCAATCCAACTTTTTTTTGTAGGCATTTTTTTCGTTTCTTTATTTTTTGGTTTAGAAGAATGAGTTGTACAAACTTCCGTTGGTTCCGTTCCTTTTTTATAATAAACAGTTCGAGTAAGAGAGCAAGCTTGACTTGCTTTTTTTCCTGAATGGGGGTCAATAACAACACTAACGACACCTTTTGGAATGGAAACTTGCTCTTCTTTTTGTTGTTGAAGTGATTTTTCCATAACAGCTAACCAAATTTGCTTCGCATATCGATATTCTTGAATATTTTTTAAGTGTTGATTATCGTCATAGCCAATCCATACACCTGTTAAAAGGTCATTTGTAAAACCGATCATCCAACTATCCGTATTTGTAGAACCAGATTTTCCACTATAGGAATGAGTAATTTCATCGGCAATGTCTGCACCGGTGACATTCGTATAGCTAGTTAAATTTTTTTCAAACATTCCTTTCATTAAATCTCCTAAAATAAAAGTAGATTCCTTTTTTGCTATTTGCTTTGTCGGTTCTTTTCGTTCGTATAAGACGGTTCCATTTCGGTCTTCAATACGTGTAATAAAGGCCGGTATAGTTTCTTTACCTTTATTGGCAAGGATACTATAGGCATTCATTAATTCGATTGGTTTGACTAATGAAGTGCCAAGAGCGAGAGAAGGAACAGCTTCTAATTCCGTTTGTAAGTGAAAAGATTTTGCTGTTTGAACAAAGCTTTTTTCACCGATAGCTTGCAGTGTCTTCGTAGCATAAATATTATCAGATAGGGCAAGGGCTTCTAGCATGGTAATGTTACGATTAGCATAGGTGCGAGAAGCATTATTAGGCGCATATTTATCCCCATCATCATCAATTTTTAAATTTGTTTTTTCACTTTTTAAAGAAGTGGATGGCGTAAAGCCATTTTCTAAAGCGGTGTAGTACAGCAATGGCTTCATGGTGGAACCAGGCTGACGCATTGCTTGGGTAATGCGATTAAATTGAGTTTTATTGTAATCTTTTCCACCAGCTAATCCTTTTACTTCCCCTGTTTTTGGATTTTGAACGAGAACAGCACCTTCGATTGTACTAGTAGCTGGAATCGTCTCTTGTAGGGCTACTTCAATATTTTTTTGAATTTGTTTATTTAACGTTGTATAAACTCGCAATCCGCCTTGAAGAATTTGCTTCGTTGATAAATGGGCTTCCGTTTTTAGATGAGCTTTAACGGTATCGATAAAATAAAGACCTAGCGTATCCTCTTCTTTTTTTTCGTTTTTTGCAAATGTTAATGGTTCAGCGAGTGCTTCTTTATATTGTTTTTTCGTGATTCGTTTTTGGTCGTACATTTGCCTCAAAATAAGTTGTTGTCGTTGTATAGCACTTTTTTCATCGATAAAGGGAGAAAAGATACTTGGATTCTTTGGAATACCAGCTAATAAGGCACTTTCGGCGATGGTTAATTGTTTTACTTCTTTCCCAAAATAAGTTTGGGAGGCAGCCTCAATACCGTAAGCGCGAAATCCATAATAAATAGTGTTTAAATAGTTTTCAAGAATCTCCTTTTTTGATAAATTTTGTTCTAGGCGAATTGTATAAAGTGCTTCTTTTATTTTTCTTGTCCACGTTTTTTCATGTTCTAAGTATAAGTTTCGAGCTAATTGTTGTGTGATTGTGCTAGCGCCTTGAACTTTCGACATTGCTTTAATATCAGCGACAATAGCGCCACCAATTCGAATATAATCAAAGCCGTGATGCCCATAAAAATGTTGGTCTTCTGTTGCTAACGTTGCATCAATAAGTGCTGGTTGAATGTCTTTTAACGGAACCCAATGCCGATTTTCATCCTCATACTGATGAGAGAGTGGCTCGCCGTCATCACTATAAATAATTGTCGTCTCCCCAATGTTAATAGGTGGAATACCGGCTACTTTAAAAATGGTAGAAACGATAAAGGATATGCTGACATAGACAAGAAATACGAACAAAGAGATAAAAATAAATGCACGAATATATGGAATAGCCCGTTTCATCTTTTGTCCCTCCTAAACTTGTTTTCTATTAGTTAGTATTGGAAGAGAAGGGAGTTATTAAACAGGTTAATTTTTCGACAAGATGAGACATTTTTGAAAGTATGGTACAATGAGAAAATTGAAATGAAAGGGTGAATTCGTTGAAAGAAGAAGTATCAATTAAGTTTGTAACAGAAATTCGTGATCGTCAGCGCAAAGAAAATGTGTCATTTACAACAACAGGAACGTTTTATCAAAAACAAGGAAATGCATATTTAACGTTTCAAGAGCCGGTAGAAGAAGGCGAAATTCAGACGATTATTAAAATAAAAGAAGATGAGGCACTCATCATGCGTTCTGGGCAAGTATCGATGCGCAATGTTTATCGCCGTCAATGCGAAACAAAGGGAACGTACCAAAGTAGTGCGGGAACATTTGAAATGACAACAAAAACAGATGCATTTCAATTTGCCTATGATGAAAAAAAGAAAAGAGGAAAATTATTCTTTTCTTATACATTAATGCTACAAGAACAACACACAGGCCGATATACAATTACAATTATGTTCAAATAAAAAAGTTGCCACGTATAGGCAACTTCTTTTATTTTCCTTCAATTATTCCTCCAGCAATTCGTTTATATCCTCGTTGCTTTCCTAGTTGTTCAACTAACTGAAGGCAAGCTAAATCTTTTTTCTTTGCTTCAATCATGATATCGAAATTTTTTCCTAATGATTTTGCATAAGTGAAGAAAGGCAATACAAATGCTAAATTAACATAATCTGCATGACTACGTACTTCTTTCTCTGACTTAGGAGAAGAAATATGAATTTTTGGAGGCAATCCAGTATGCTCCCATGTTTCAAAGATAGCTGGTAAAAGTTCCTTATAAGAAACATCTCCAGGATTGGTGATATGATGATGATAGTCAAATACAAAAGGCATTTTTTCTTTTTGACAAATGGCTAATGTTTCTGCGGCTGTATAGGTTTTATCATCATTTTCTAACGTCATCTGTTTTAGGATGGGGGGTGGCAATTGCTTTATTTGTGTATGGAAACGTTCGATGGCTTTCGATTTATTTCCATAAGCACCCCCAACATGAATATTCATATAAGTTTCTTGTGCAATTCCCATTGCTTCAAGAATATCATAATGATATTTCATACTAATTATTGAATTGTCAGTAATATGCTGTTGATCACTTGTAAATAACGTAAATTGACCTGGATGGAAGCTAACTCGCAATTGATATTTTTTAACTAAATCACCAATTTCTTTTAATTCATTTTGAAACAAATGAACAAAATCAAAATCCACTTTTGGGTGTGTTGCCAGTGGAATCATTGATGAAGAAAGTCGATAAAGGGGTATTTCTTGGGAAATATTGTAGAAAATTGCCCGTAATGTATTCCGAATGTTCGCTGCCGTAATGGCGATAAGTTTTTCTTGCCGTTCAATTTTGTTTAATTCGGTCCATCTTTTATATGTCATCGTTTTACTAGGTGCACATTCATAAAGACTAAGGGCATGAGAAACATACCCAAATCGTATTTGCATTATAAAACACCATCTTTTCTATTTAGAGTAAGGGTGCAAGCAAAACCGCTAACCATTCTTTTATTTTTTGACGAAAAGGGAGGTTGGACAATTGGACAAGAGATACTTCTTGAGAATTAGAAAAATCACTTTTTAATTCTTCGCTTACTGTTTTAATGAATTGTTGATCATATATAATACAGTTTGCTTCATGATTTAAATATAAACTTCTTAAATCCATATTGGCGGTTCCAATATCACAAGCATCATTGTCGATTAAGATGATTTTTGCATGGAAAAATCCATCTAAATAATGGTATATATGACAATTTTTATATTTTAATAATTTCCTGAAATAAGGAAATTCACCTTCTCGAACGAGGGGATGATCTGAAACCAAGGGAACGAGAATTTTAACAGTTATGCCCTTTTTTAATCCATCTATTAAGGCTTTTGTAATTCTTCTGCCAGGGATAAAATATGGGGTTCCGATAATTATTTCTTCTTTTGCATCATAAATTAACTCAAGAAATGTTTGCTTTAAATAAGCGCCATGTGTTGGAACAATTTGATGTTTAGATGGACCAATTGAAAGGGATGGAAAATACATTTTATTATGAAATAAGGCTTCTTTTGTATCATCATACCAATCCCTCAAAAATTGAGTTTGCAAGTCTTGAACGCCTTCACCAGTTATTTTTAAATGATAATCGCGCCATTTTCCTAATTTTTTATTTTTCCCTAAGTATTCATCTCCAATATTAAAACCACCGAGGTAGCCAATTTTGCCATCAATAATTGTTATTTTTCGATGATTTCGTTGGTTTAAAGAATAAAAAAGAAAAGGCAAGCGAATCGGATGGCAATAAGCAAAAGAAACACCATGTTCCGTTAATTTATGAATATTACCCCTAGATAATTTATGACTGCCAATTCGGTCTACAAGCAAGCGAATTTCAATCCCTTTTTTTGCTTGTTCAACGAGCAAATTGATAAACCGGTTACTAATGTCATCATCATTTATAATAAAGAACATAATGTGAACATAATGTTTTGCACGAACAATATCAGCAAAAAGTTCCTTATACAAGCTAGAACCAACTGTAATTAATTCTAGGTGACTATATCGAAAAGGAAATGTTTGTTTTTTCAATTTTTTTAAATGAAAATAACGACCAATTTTTATATCAACGATAATCCATAAGGATAGCAGTAGGATGATAATCAATATTATTTTTATAAATAGCATCAAAATTCCTCCATATTCCATAACCTGTAGTGTTACCAAATAAAAGGAAAATATGAAATCGCTTTACAAATTAATTGACTGAGTATTCATTCATTATATAATAGAATTGAGAGGGAATTCAGAATTTTTAAAAGGGGGATTGTTTTATGGATACGCTTTTGATTATTAATTTTATTGCCTTTTTAGCTGTCGTTGCATATGCTGTTTATTTGTTTGTGTATTTAATTCAAACTAGGCTTGCATATATCCGACTAGGACAAAAGGTAGAGTTTGATCGAAAGTTTAAAGAGCGTTGGGAAAATATTAAAGTAAACGTATTTGGTCAAAAGAAGTTATTAAAGGATAAGAAAAGTGGGACTATTCACGTTATGATTTTCTATGGCTTTATTTTAGTTCAGTTTGGTGCAATTGACTTTATTATTAAAGGCCTTGTTCCAGGATGGCACTTACCATTTGGACCACTTTATCCAGCTTTTACATTTTTTCAAGAAATCGTTACCTTGGTTATTTTAGTTGCTATATTTGGAGCATTTTACCGTCGCTATATTGAAAAATTAGCCCGTTTAAAACGAAATTTTAAAGCAGGTTTAGTTCTTATTTTTATCGGCGGATTAATGTTATCTGTTTTATTAGGAAATGGTGCTGCATTGGTTTGGCATGGTGAAGATTTAACATGGTCAGAACCAATTGCCTCAGGTATTGCCTTTTTATTAGGTGGTATTGGTGAAACAGCGGCTACAGTTGTTTTCTACATTGCATGGTGGATTCACCTATTAATCTTACTTACTTTCTTAGTGTATATACCACAATCAAAACATGCTCACTTAATTGCTGGACCTGCTAACGTTTTCTTTAGCCGTTTAAGCAATCCTGGTAAATTAGAAAAAATTAATTTTGATGTGGAAAGTGAAGATGAAGATGAAATGCCTGTCTTCGGTGTTGGTAAAATCGAAGACTTTAAACAAAATCAGCTTATTGATTTATATGCTTGTGTAGAATGTGGACGTTGTACGAGTATGTGTCCGGCATCAGGTACAGGAAAAGTATTATCACCAATGGATTTAATTTTGAAATTGCGTGATCATTTAACACAAACAGGGGCAGCTGTTACATCTCGTACTCCTTGGGTTCCTGCCTTTGCTTTTAGTCATACACAAGGAAATCAACTTGCGATGGCATCTCGTGGACAACAAGAAACAGCAGCTACTGTTCAATACAATCCAAGTTTAATTGGGGATGTTATTACAGAAGAAGAAATTTGGGCATGTACAACTTGTCGTAACTGTGAAGACCAATGTCCAGTTATGAATGAACATGTTGATAAAATTATTGATTTACGTCGTTATTTAGTTTTAACAGAAGGTCGTATGGATGCTGATGCACAACGTGCGATGACAAATATCGAACGTCAATATAACCCATGGGGATTAAACAGAAAAGAACGTGCAAAATGGCGTACAATCCGTGAAGATGTCGTTATTCCTACTGTAAAAGAATTAAATAAGGCAGGGGAAGAATTTGAATATTTATTCTGGGTTGGTGCAATGGGTGCTTATGATAGCCGTAGCCAAAAAATTGCTCTTGCCTTCGCTCGTTTAATGAATGAAGCTGGCGTGAAATTCGCTATTTTAGGTGATAAAGAATATAACTCTGGTGATACACCACGTCGTTTAGGAAACGAATTTTTATTCCAAGAACTTGCAGAGAAAAATATTAAAGAATTTGAAAAAGCTGGCGTCAAAAAAATTATTACAATTGACCCACATGCTTTCAATATCTTTAAAAATGAATATCCTGACTTTGGCTTTAAAGCAGAAGTATATCATCATACACAATTATTAGAACAATGGGTAAAAGAAGGCAGATTAAAACCAACTCATGCCATTAACGAAACAATTACGTACCATGATTCTTGTTATTTAGGTCGTTACAATGAAGTGTATGAAGCACCACGTAATATTTTAAAAGCAATTCCTGGTGTGAAACTAGTTGAAATGGAACGTAACCATGATCGCGCTATGTGTTGCGGTGCTGGTGGTGGATTAATGTGGATGGAAGAACATGTTGGCACTCGTGTAAACGTGGCAAGAACAGAGCAAGCATTAGCTGTAAGTCCATCAGTTATTGGTACAGGTTGTCCATATTGCTTAACGATGTTAAGTGATGGAACAAAAGCGAAAGAAGTAGATGAACAAGTAGGTACACTTGATATTGCAGAGATTTTAGAAAAAGCAGTATTTGGTGAAGAAAAAGAAGTAGTTTCATAAAAGTAATATAGTAAAAAACAATTTTTCATATATTTCATAATGCAAATTATTACCATGTTTACTATGGTTGTATGGTAGAATAAAAGGTGTACAATATTGTGCGCCTTTTCACCTATATTTAAAGGGGCAGTATTTAAAAAATCTACGTTTTTTAACCAAATGTAAACGCTTTAAAGGGGGAGTGGAATGGGTAAAGCAGTTATTGTAAGTGCCGCTCGTACACCGGTTGGTAAATTTGGGGGTAATCTAAGTAGTTTATCTGCAAGTCAGCTTGGAGGAATTGCAATAAAAGAAGCGTTGCTTCGAGGCGATGTCTCCCCAGAAACAGTAGAAGAAGTAATCATGGGGCATGTGCTTCAAGGGGGAAATGGACAAATTACGTCTCGACAAGCCGCCCGTTATGCAGGTATTCCTTGGGAAGCCGAAACAGAAACAATTAATAAAGTTTGTGCTTCTGGAATGAGGAGCGTCACACTAGCAGAACAATTAATTCGTTTAGGCGATAAATCTGTTATTGTTGCAGGTGGCATGGAAAGTATGAGTACAGTGCCATATGTGTTACCAAATATTCGAAAAGGCTATCGAATGGGGAATCAACAAGTAGTTGATTTAATGGTTCATGATGGACTAACTTGTTCATTCAGAAATATTCATATGGGTGTTTATGGTGGTGAAGTTGCTAGGAAAGACGACATTACTCGTGAACAACAGGATGAATGGTCAGTTAGTAGTCAAGCCAAAGCAATCAATGCAATAAATACAGGTTTATTCAAAGAAGAGATTGTTCCAATAGAAATACCACAGAAAAAAGGGGAACCTATCATCGTAGATACAGATGAATCACCAAGACCAAACACCACAATCGAAGTCCTCTCAAAATTAAAACCGGCTTTTGAAAAAGACGGAACTGTTACAGCAGGAAATGCCCCAAGTGTGAATGACGGAGCAGCCGCACTCGTGTTAATGAGTGAAGAAAGAGCAAAACAAGAAGGCAAAAAAACGTTAGCAACAATTTTAGCACATACATCATTAGCCATTGAAGCTGAAGAATTTCCAAGAACACCAGGATTAGTCATCAATAAATTACTAAAGAAAACAGGGAAAACAGTTGAGGATGTTGATTTATTTGAAATCAATGAAGCTTTCGCAGTTGTTGCCCTTGTTTCAATGAAAGAAGCAAATATTCCAGCAGAAAAAGTAAATGTAAATGGTGGAGCAGTCGCTTTAGGGCATCCAATTGGTGCAAGTGGCGCTCGTATTATCGTTACATTAATTCATGCGTTAAAACAACGTGGCGGTGGCATTGGTATTGCTGCGATTTGTAGCGGTGGTGGCCAAGGCGATGCCATTATGATTCAAGTGTAAAAGGATTTTAAAGGGGAGAGCATGTGAAAATATTCATTTACTTTTTATGTTCATCCCGCTCCTTTATGTAAATAAAAGGGAGGTACCAAGATGCATTTGCACTTTACACAAGAGCAACAGATGCTTCGCGAAATGATAAGGGAATTCGCTCAAAAAGAAATTACCCCATTTATCCCACAAATGGAAGCAAGTATTTTTCCGCACAGAATTATTGAAAAAATGGGCGAACTCGGTTTGATGGGAATTCCGATTCCAACGAATTACGGCGGAGCAGGAATGGATTTTATTTCATATATTATTGCCATTCATGAGCTTTCACGTATAAGTGCGACAGTTGGTGTAATCTTATCTGTTCATACGTCCGTTGGCACAAATCCAATTTTATATTTTGGAACAGAAGAGCAAAGGAAGAAATATGTTCCGAAATTAGCGAGTGGAAATTATTTAGGTGCGTTTGCTTTGACAGAACCAACAGCTGGCTCTGATGCAGCTAGCTTGAAAACAAAAGCAGAAAAGCAAGGGGACCATTACATATTAAACGGTTCAAAGGTATTTATTACAAACGGTGGGGAAGCAGATACGTATATTGTCTTTGCTTCTACAAATCCAACGTTAAAAACAAAAGGCATTTCTGCTTTTATTGTTGAAAAAAATACACCTGGTCTTATCATCGGAAAAGATGAGCAGAAAATGGGGCTTCATGGTTCGAGAACAGTTCAATTGTTCTTTGAAAATGCCATTGTTCCAAAGGAAAACTTGCTTGGGCAAGAAGGTGAAGGCTTCAAAATTGCCATGAGTAATTTAGATGTAGGTAGAATAGGCATTGCAGCCCAAGCATTAGGTATTGCCGAAGCAGCAGTAGAGTATAGTACTGTATATGCGAAACAACGTCATCAGTTTGGGAAACCCATCATTACTCAACAAGGCGTTGGTTTTAAGTTAGCAGAGATGGCTACAAATGTTGAAGCGGCTCGCTTACTTATTTATCGTGCAGCTAGTTTGCGACAACAAGGAATTGTTTGTGGAAAAGAAGCATCAATGGCTAAGTTATTTGCCTCTAATGTAGCAGTGGAAGCATCAATTGAAGCAGTTCAAATTTTTGGAGGATATGGATATACAAAAGAATATCCTGTTGAGCGTTTGTTCCGAGATGCAAAAATTTGTCAAATTTACGAAGGAACAAGCGAAATTCAGCGTATTGTTATTAGTAAACATCTTTAAGGGGGAAAAAACGATGCAATTTAAATTAAGTGAAGAACATGAAATGATTCGTCAAATGGTAAGGGATTTTGCAGTAAATGAGGTAGAACCAACTGCAGAACAACGTGATGAAGAAGAAAAATTTGACCGCAACATTTTTAATAAAATGGCGGAACTAGGCTTAACAGGTATTCCATGGGGAGAAGAATATGGCGGAACAGGTAGTGACTTTTTAGCGTATGTTATTGCAATTGAAGAATTATCTCGTGTCTGCGCTTCAACAGGTGTAACACTTTCTGCCCATGTTTCTTTAGCAAGCTGGCCATTATATAAATTTGGTACAGAAGAACAAAAACAAAAATATTTACGCCCATTAGCAGAAGGTAAAAAAATCGGAGCATATTGCTTAACTGAAGCAGGATCAGGATCTGATGCAGGTGGTATGCGTACAACAGCAAAACGTGATGGCGATCACTATATTTTAAATGGTTCTAAAATTTTCATTACAAATGGTGGCGAAGCAGAAACTTACATTGTTTTTGCAGTAACAGATCCAGCTCAAAAAACAAAAGGAACAACTGCCTTTATCGTTGAAAGTAGCTTCCCTGGTTTCTCAGTAGGGAAAAAAGAAAAAAAATTAGGTATTCGTTCATCACCTACAACTGAAATTATTTTCGAAGATTGCCGTGTACCAGTTGAAAATGTATTAGGTGAAGAAGGAATGGGCTTTAAAATTGCGATGCAAACATTAGATGGTGGACGTAATGGTATCGCTGCCCAAGCGGTAGGTATTGCACAAGGTGCCTTAGATGCAGCTGTTGCCTATGCAAAAGAACGTCAACAATTTGGTAAACCAATCATTGCTCAACAAGGTATTGGTTTTAAATTAGCTGAAATGGCAACAAGCATTGAAGCTGCAAGATTATTAACATATCAAGCCGCTTGGTTAGAATCACAAGGCTTACCATACGGAAAAGCATCTGCTATGTCTAAGTTAATGGCTGGGGATGTAGCAATGAAAGTAACAACTGAAGCTGTTCAGGTATTTGGTGGCTATGGTTATACGAAAGATTATCCTGTTGAACGTTATATGCGTGATGCAAAAATTACACAAATTTATGAAGGAACACAAGAAATTCAAAAATTAGTTATTTCAAGAATGCTATAAGTGAAGCTGGCGCTAGTGGCTAGTTAAATAAATCATTTTTGATTTACCATCGCTCTTTCCCTTGGATTTCTTTAGGGATGAAGAAGAGGGTTTCTGTGCTAGTTAGACAAGGTAAACAATTATATTAGAAAAAATAGTCAAAAAAGGGATAAGGATGAGAACCATCCTTACCCCTTTTCTTATCAATGACAGCTTTTGATTAACTTCGAGACATTTAACTTTCAAATTATGAGAAAAGGAAGTGAATCGATTGGCCACAGTGGAAATATATAAGCCAAAAAATAAAATTCGGTTTGTGACCGCATCTAGTTTGTTTGATGGACATGATGCAGCTGTTAATATTATTCGTCGCCTTTTGCAAAATAGCGGGGCAGAGGTTATTCATTTAGGTCATAATCGTTCAGTAGAAGAAGTTGTAAATGCGGCTATTCAAGAAGATGTGCAAGGAATATCTGTTTCATCCTATCAAGGTGGTCATATGGAATTTTTTAAATATATGTATGACTTATTACAAGAGCGCGGAGCAGGGCATATTAAAATTTTTGGTGGCGGTGGCGGCGTTATTTTGCCAAAAGAAATAAAAGAACTTCATAATTATGGCATTGCCCATATTTATTCACCAGAAGATGGACGAAAGATGGGCTTGCAAGGAATGATTAACGACATGCTTGAAAAGACGGATTTTTTAACAATTAGGGAATTACGTCGTGAATTATCTGATTTAGATACACTAGATTATAACTCCATTGCAAAATTAATTACCCTTGCAGAAAATAAAGCAGAAGTAATGGTAGAAACAAATTTTGATTTTTCACATGAACAAACAGATAAGCCAATACCTGTTATCGGTATTACAGGTACAGGTGGCGCTGGAAAAAGTTCTTTAACAGATGAACTTGTTCGTCGTTTTTTAAATGAATTTCCAACGATGCATATTGGCATTATTTCCATTGATCCAACAAAGCAAAAGACAGGTGGAGCTTTACTTGGGGATCGAATTCGCATGAATAGTATCCATTCTCCACGTGTGTATATGCGAAGCTTAGCAACGCGAAATTCTCGTTCTGAGATTTCACTTGCCTTACAAGATGCCATTACTATTTTAAAGGCAGCACAGTACGATATTATTATTATCGAAACGAGTGGAATTGGGCAAGGTGATGCAGAAATTTCGACTTTAAGCGATATCAGTCTTTATGTGATGACAAGTGAATTTGGAGCACCAACTCAGCTTGAAAAAATTGATATGATTGATTATGCCGATATGGTTGTCATTAATAAGTTTGAACGAAAAGGCTCGGAAGATGCATTGCGCCAAGTACAAAAACAGTACCAACGCAGTCATCAATTATTTCATCTTCCTTTTGAAAAAATGCCAATTTACGGAACAATTGCAAGTCAATTTAATGATATTGGTACAAATACGTTATTTGTAAAATTAGTTGAAAAAATAAATGAAACGTTCCATTTTAACTTAGAGCCGACTCTTTCAGTTGGAAAAGTAGAAAAGCAAAATATCATTATTCCGAGTGAGCGTCGCTATTATTTAAGAGAAATTTCAGAAACAGTTCGACATTATCATAAACGGATTGAGAAAGATGCTAGCAATGGAACAAAATTGTATCAAATTGAAGGAACGTTACAATTAGTGGCAGAGGAACAAAAAGAAGCGTTAAATCCTTTAAAAGAATCCTATCAAAATGCGTTATCGACAGAAGGAAAGCTTCTTTTAGGGCAATGGAAGAAAATAAAAGCAGCATATAAGCAAGACGAATTTGTAACAAAAATACGTGACAAAGAAATTCGTACACCTTTATATACGACAACACTTTCTGGAACAAAGCTTCCAAAAATAAGTTTACCGAATTATGAGGGGTATGGAGATATTATTCGTTGGATGGGAAAAGAAAATGTACCTGGAACGTTCCCATATACAGCAGGTGTATTTCCATTTAAACGTGTAGATGAAGATCCAAAACGACAATTTGCAGGAGAAGGAACACCTTCAAGAACGAATGCCCGTTTTCACTATTTATGTAAAAATGATAGTGCCAAACGACTAAGTACAGCTTTTGATTCCGTTACCCTTTATGGAGAAGATCCAGATTATCGTCCAGATATTTTTGGGAAAATCGGTGAAAGTGGTGTTAGCATTTGCACAATAGAAGATATGAATGCTTTATACGAAGGTTTTGACCTTTGTGATCCCTCAACCTCAGTTTCAATGACCATCAATGGACCAGCACCAATCATTTTAGCCTTCTTTATGAACACAGCCATCTCTCAACAAGTAGAAAAAGAAGAAAAACAATTAAATCGCAATTTAACAGAAGAAGAATATAAAGCGATAGCGGCACGTACGCTTCAAACCGTTCGAGGCACTGTCCAAGCGGATATTTTAAAAGAAGATCAAGGACAGAATACGTGTATTTTTTCAACAGAATTTGCCTTACGTATGATGGGGGATATTCAACAATACTTTATTGAAAATCGAGTTCGAAATTATTATTCGGTCTCTATCTCTGGTTATCATATTGCAGAAGCAGGAGCCAATCCAATCTCCCAATTAGCTTTTACATTAGCAAATGGATTTACCTATGTGGAATATTATTTAAGTCGCGGTCTTCATATTGATGATTTTGCACCAAATTTATCTTTCTTTTTTAGCAATGGACTAGACGCGGAGTATTCTGTGATTGGACGTGTTGCGCGACGGATTTGGGCAGTTGTTCTTCGTGAGAAATATGGAGCAAATGAACGCAGTCAAAAGCTGAAATATCATATTCAAACATCTGGTCGCTCTCTTCATGCCCAAGAAATTGACTTTAATGATATTCGGACGACATTACAGGCCTTAATGGCTTTACATGATAATTGTAATTCCTTGCATACAAATGCCTACGATGAAGCAGTTTCAACGCCGACGGAAGAATCGGTACGTCGTGCAATGGCGATTCAGCTTATTATTACAAAAGAGCATGGATTGACGAAAAATGAAAACCCGCTCCAAGGAGCTTATATTATTGATGAATTAACAGATTTAGTAGAAGCTGCTGTATTAGAGGAATTCGATCGTATCAATGACCGAGGTGGCGTATTAGGAGCAATGGAGACCCAATATCAACGTGGTAAAATTCAAGATGAATCCCTTTATTATGAAATGAAAAAGCATTCCGGTGAATTACCAATCATCGGTGTAAATACGTATTTAAATCCTAATGCAACTACAGAAGAAAGTATTAATGAAATGAATGTAACGAGAGCAAGTAATGAAGAGAAGGAATCTCAAATCAATCGTTTAAATCAATTTCATGCAAAACATGAACAAGAGGTAGAAATTGCTTTACAACGCTTGAAGGATGTTTGTAGAAGTGGTGACAATATTTTTACAGAATTAATGGAAACCGTTAAAGTAGCAAGCTTAGGACAAATAACAAAAGCGCTCTATGAAGTAGGAGGTCAATATAGAAGAAATATGTAAAAAATAGAAGGGGCGAGACATTTGTCACGTCCTTTTCTGCCGTTATTTTTCAAATATATGAATAGATAGTCATAATTCCTTGCTATAATGGGAATATGTGAAAAATTATTCTAGCTTATATTCCTATCTTTTGTTTATAATGAGATACATAAAGTGAAAATTCTCTTAGTAGTAGTTAGTTGCAAAAATTGAGTTTTTGCTGATAGTTACCTTCTCTTTTTTGGGAGTAGGATTTTTCTTGTTAGTGAGAACGGGGTAAACGGGTGAAAATATATACGAATGACTTTTTATATAAGGGGAAATTTTGTATATTTTACATAGGTATGATAAGATAATTGTTGTTTTGTAAGTTATACGATTTTAAAGTACAATTTGACAATAGAGAATGATGATAAAAAGGAGAGTGCCATTGATGAGTTTAGAACAATATACAGAAGAACAATTAAAAGAAATGTCTATGGTAGAACTAGCTCATGAAATTTTAGAACAACGTAAGGAAGCTATTGCTTTTTCAGAGTTAGTAAAAGAAGTGAGAGCAATTTTAGAATTAACTGATGAACAATTAGCAGCAAGATTATCTCAGTTTTATACAGATATGAATATCGATGGCCGTTTCCTTTGTATTAGTGAAGGACGTTGGGGATTAAAAGTTTGGTATCCATATGAACAAATTGAAGAAGAAATATTACCACAATCGAAACCAAAGAAAAAACGTGGTAAAAAAGTAGAAACAGAAGATGATTTCGATTCGTTTGAAGATGAAGAAGGCTTTGATGATTTCGACTCATTTGAAGAAGAAGAGTTAGAAGAACTAGACGAAGAATTAGATGAAGAGTTAATTGAAGATGAGTTTGATTTAGAAGAAGAGCTAGACGAAGAATTAGAAGAAGAAGAGTTAGAATTAGAAGAGTTAGACGAAGAGTAATTAATAGATTCTTTTTTAGCGAAATAATAAAAAATACCTTAGCATGTTTTTCTTTCCTTGACTTTTAAAAGGAATAGAAGTACAATCGTGCTTGGGCTCCATTAAAGAGTTTTTTATCCAAAAGATATTCAAGCCGCTCCCTAAACAGGGGGTGGCTTTTTTTATTTTATATCGCGCTATAAAGGGTTAATTTAATATTTTATCTCGTTTGTTCATGGATGAATTTGCCTCGATTTCCTAAAGGAAAGGGAGATAAACTATGGATGAATGAAGAGTAGAACAAGATGTGATAATGGAAGGAGATAAGAATATGACAACGAAGTATATTTTTGTAACAGGTGGTGTAGTTTCTTCATTAGGAAAAGGGATTACAGCAGCATCATTAGGAAGATTATTAAAGAACAGAGGGCTAAATGTAACAATTCAAAAATTTGACCCATATATTAACGTAGACCCAGGGACAATGAGCCCATACCAACATGGTGAAGTTTTCGTAACTGGTGATGGTGCAGAAACAGACTTAGACTTAGGTCACTATGAGCGTTTTATCGACATTAACTTATCTAAATATAGCAACGTAACGACAGGGAAAATTTACTCAACAGTTATCCAAAAAGAGCGTCGTGGAGATTATTTAGGTGGTACAGTACAGGTTATCCCACACATCACAAACGAAATTAAAGATCGTGCCTTCCGTGCAGGTCGTGAAACAAACGCGGATGTTGTTATTACGGAGATTGGTGGAACAGTTGGGGATATCGAATCATTACCGTTCTTAGAAGCAATTCGTCAAATGCGTAAAGATGCAGGGAAAGACAATGTGATGTATATCCACTGTACATTAATTCCTTACATTAAAGCAGCTGGTGAAATGAAAACAAAACCAACACAACATAGCGTAAAAGAATTACGTAGTTTAGGTATTCAGCCAAACATTATCGTTGTTCGTACAGAACAAGAAGTTTCTCAAGAGATGAAAGACAAGTTAGCGTTATTCTGTGACATTGATCCAAAAGCAGTTATCGAAGCACGTGATGCGGAGTCTTTATATGAAGTACCATTAATGCTTCAAGCACAAGGAATGGACCAAATTGTTTGTGATTACTTAAAAATTAATGCAAAACCAGCAGAGATGGAAGAATGGAAAGCATTGGTTCAAAAAGTAAAACACTTATCAAAATCTGTTCGTATTGCTCTTGTCGGAAAATATGTTGAATTACAAGATGCATATATCTCTGTTGTTGAATCATTGCGTCATGCGGGTTATGCATATGATGCAGATGTTCAAATTGATTGGATTAATGCAGAGCATGTAAACGAAGAAAACGTAAAAGCATTATTAAAAGATGTAGACGGTATTTTAGTACCAGGTGGATTCGGTGACCGTGGTACAGAAGGTAAAATTTTAGCGACACAATATGCTCGTGATAACAACGTGCCATTCTTAGGTATTTGTTTAGGAATGCAATTAGCTGCGGTAGAGTTCGCGCGTAACGTAGTAGGATTAAAAGGTGCTCATTCAGCAGAATTAGATCCATCTACACCATACCCAGTAATCGATTTATTACCAGAACAAAAAGACGTAGAAGATTTAGGTGGAACATTACGTTTAGGCTTATATCCATGTAAATTAGAAGAAGGTACAAAAGCATACGAAGCATATGGAGATGAAGTAATTTATGAGCGTCATCGTCATCGCTATGAGTTCAATAATCAATTCCGTCCACAAATGGAAAAAGCAGGATTTGTTTTCTCTGGTACAAGCCCAGATGGACGCTTAGTTGAAATTATTGAATTAAAAAATCATCCATGGTTCGTGGCGGCACAATTCCATCCAGAATTTACATCACGCCCAACACGTCCACAACCATTATTTAGAGAATTTGTTCACCATGCATTAATTGGTAAAGAATAAATCTTTTTATAGAAAAAACCCCACAAATTTGTGGGGTTTTTGTTTACGACTTTTTAATTAATATTCTTCCATGATTTCATTTACGATAAATTGCAAACCTTGTAGTACAAAGGAAGTTGCTAACACAGTTGGTTTGCCAATTCGCTCGCCTTCTTCTGTTGGAACAAGCCCTCTAGTGGCTTTCGTATCAATATGAACATCAACGATTTGTTCAAGTGATTGTTCACCTTGAATAATAGCTGAAATACCGATTGTTAATATTCCTTTTTCTTCAAGCTTTTTTGCTAAAGCTAAAGCCTCTTCATTTGTAGAAGTTGGTGATAAAAGTAATACACGATCGGCACTTGTTACGTCTTCAATATTTGTAAATGAACAGGATTGAGGGATAGCACCTTCACCACTTGTTACTTGAGCAATTAAGCCATTTACTTCTTCGAAGCCAATAACGTATGTTTTTCCTTCACCAATACAAGCTTGGGCAATTAGTCGAGCCCCTTCTTCTAAATTTAATTCTTCTTGCTGCTGAATACGAGAGAAGATGCCACTTAATTGAGTAGTAAAAATTTTAAGCATATATATGTTCCTTCTTTCTTTGTCATCCATGTCTTATTTCTTTAAAACTATAGCATATAGAAAGATAATTTGTAAAAATGATTGTAAATCACAAATTTACATAAAGGATAAAAAAGGAATTGAAGGGAACAAGTCGAATTCTTTTAAGTGAAGAATTGTTAATGAAGGCTAGGGGAGGAGTGCGAATTGAAAGGAAAGATTCTAGTTGTAGATGACCAATTTGGTATACGTCTTCTTTTAAGTGAAGTTTTTAAAAAAGAAGGATATACAGTGTTTCAAGCTGCAAATGGATTTCAGGCACTTGAAATCGTAAAGCAAGACCATCCTGCACTTGTTTTATTAGATATGAAAATCCCTGGTATGAATGGAATTGAAATTTTAAAAGGGATAAAGGAAATAAATAAGCAGATAAAAGTGATTTTAATGACTGCTTATAGTGAATTAGAGATGCTTAATGAGGCAAAGGAAAATGGTGCAATTCATTACTTTGCCAAGCCTTTTGACATTAATGAGGTAAGAAGGGCAGTAAATAAGGAAATGATACATATAAATATTGTTTAATGCGTTCGTTGAAGCAAAGGCGGCTTTCAATGTCGTACAATTTAAAATAATATGATATAGTAAAACTATAATGACCATGCCGTCTAAATATATTAGACGGTTTCTGTTTTCACATAGCAGTTGATTAAAAGGGGAATAATAACTGTATTACCAATTTTGTGAAAGCGTAAACATTTAAAGGGGTGAGAGTATGCGTTTTTTCGTTGATACTGCAAATGTAGAGGAAATAAAAAAAGTGTACGACATGGGAATATTAGCAGGAGTAACGACAAATCCAAGCTTAGTAGCAAAGGAAGGTGTCGATTTTCACGAGCGATTACGAGAAATTACAGCAATCGTAAAAGAACAATCAGTTAGTGCAGAGGTTATTTCTTTAGAGTATGAAGGAATGATTGAAGAAGGAAAAGTGTTAGCAGCAATTGCACCTAATATTACAATTAAAGTGCCAATGACAAAAGAAGGATTAAAAGCTGTTAAAACATTTTCAAGTATGGGAGTTACAACAAATGTAACGTTAGTTTTTACGGCAAATCAAGCCTTATTAGCGGCTCGCGCTGGTGCAACATATGTGTCACCTTTTTTAGGGAGATTGGATGATATTGGCCATGATGGATTAGCGTTAATTGAACAAATTGCTACAATCTTCCGCATTCATAATCTACCAACTCAAATTATTGCAGCTTCTATTCGCCACCCTCAACATGTAACAGAAGCAGCATTAAGAGGTGCTCATATTGCAACAATTCCATACAAAGTAATTAATCAATTGTTATTCCATCCACTAACTGATAAAGGAATCGAGTTATTTTTAAGCGATTGGGAAAAATCGCAACAAAAATAATGTTTTATTATGTGAAAGAAACGAATTTTCATACATAAAAAGAGAAAATTTGTTAAAAATAAATAATAAGCATGAGTGTCTCAAAAACTCATAATGTGCTTTTTGCAAGAAGGGAGACAAGTATGGAAAAATTAATTATCGAGGGTGGAAGACATCTAAATGGTTCCGTACGAATTAGTGGTGCTAAAAATAGTGCAGTAGCGCTTATTCCTGCAACAATTCTTGCTAACTCTCCAGTAACAATTGGAGGGATTCCATCTATTTCAGATGTACAAATACTAGGCGAATTGCTTGAAGAAATAGGCGGGTCGGTTTCATTTAAAGATTCCGAAATGATAATTGATCCATCTAAAATGGTTGCAATGCCATTGCCAAATGGAAGAGTAAAAAAACTTCGTGCTTCTTATTATTTAATGGGCGCAATGCTTGGACGGTTTAAAAAAGCTGTTATTGGATTGCCAGGAGGTTGTTACTTAGGTTCTAGACCAATCGATCAGCATATAAAAGGGTTTGAAGCATTAGGAGCACAAGTAACAAATGAACAAGGTGCTATTTATTTACGTGCAGATGAATTAAAGGGCGCACGAATTTATTTGGACGTGGTAAGTGTTGGAGCAACAATTAATATTATGTTAGCAGCTGTTTTGGCTAAAGGAAGAACCATCATTGAAAATGCAGCAAAAGAACCAGAAATTATTGATGTGGCAACGTTATTATCGAGCATGGGTGCGCGTATTAAAGGTGCGGGAACAGATGTCATTCGCATTGATGGGGTCGAGGAATTAACAGGTTGTTATCATTCTATTATTCCGGATCGAATCGAAGCAGGAACGTATTTAATTCTTGGAGCAGCAGCGAGTGAAAAACTTGTCGTTGATAATATTATTCCACAACATTTAGAATCTTTATTAGCCAAGTTGAGAGAAATGGGGGTAAGACTAGAAGAAGGGGATGACCATGTAACTGTTTATGGCACAGACCAGTTAAAAATGGTTGATGTTAAAACACTTGTATATCCAGGTTTTCCAACGGATCTTCAACAACCATTTACAGTCTTAATGTCAAAAGCATCAGGAACAGGGATGATAACAGATACTATTTATGGTGCACGTTTTAAACATGTAGATGAACTTCGTCGTATGAATGCGAGTATGAAGGTAGAGGGGCGAGCTGCTGTTATTACGGGCCCAACTATATTACAAGGAACAAAAGTAAAAGCCTCCGATTTACGTGCAGGAGCGGCTCTTGTTATTGCTGGTTTAATTTCAAAGGGAATAACAGAAGTAACAGGATTGGAACATATTGATAGAGGTTATGAAGATTTAGAAAGTAAATTACGGGAACTAGGGGCCAATGTTTGGCGAGAAAAACTAACTGAAAAAGAATTAGAACAATTAAAAAATTAGTAGCATCTAGGGGATAAAATACGTTATAAGTATTTACTATTTTTTAATTCTAAAAGGGAATGGGAGAAGATTAGCATGGAAAGAAGCTTATCGATGGAATTAGTACGTGTAACAGAGGCGGCGGCATTAGCATCAGCAAGATGGATGGGAAGAGGGAAAAAACACGAAGCAGATGACGCAGCAACAACGGCAATGAGAGATGTATTTGATACAGTTCCAATGAAAGGCACAGTTGTAATTGGAGAAGGGGAAATGGATGAAGCACCGATGTTGTATATTGGTGAAAAATTAGGTACAGGATATGGACCACGGGTGGATGTAGCAGTTGATCCACTAGAAGGCACATCTATAGTATCGACTGGGGGATGGAATGCATTAGCTGTATTGGCAGTAGCTGATCATGGTAATTTATTACATGCTCCAGATATGTATATGGATAAAATTGCAGTCGGTAGAGAAGCTGTAGGGCAAGTTGACATAAATGCACCAATCATTGATAATTTAAAAGCAGTGGCAAAAGCAAAAAATAAAGATATTGAGGACTTGGTAGCAACTGTTTTAAATCGCCCTCGTCATGAAAAAATTATTGAAGAAATTCGCCAAGCTGGTGCGCGTATTAAATTAATTAATGATGGCGATGTTGCCGGAGCAATTAATACAGCTTTTGATCATACAGGGGTAGATATTTTATTTGGTTCTGGTGGTGCTCCAGAAGGGGTATTAGCAGCCGTTGCATTAAAATGTCTTGGTGGTGAAATTCAAGGGAAGTTATTACCACAAAATGACTTGGAATATACTCGTTGCGTAAAAATGGGCGTAGATGTTAATCGTATTTTACGAATGGAAGATTTAGTAAGAGGTGACGATGCCATTTTTGCGGCAACAGGTGTTACAGATGGGGAATTATTACGTGGTGTTCAATTTAAAGGTCAGAGTGGTACAACGCACTCTCTTGTTATGCGAGCAAAATCAGGCACAGTTCGATTTATTGAAGGTAAACATAGTTTACAAAAGAAACCTAATTTAGTTATTAAGTAATAATGAAGGTTGTTCGATAGATGTAATCTTTTATGAAAAAAGAATAAAAAATAGCTAAAAAAATGCAACTAATGTTATCTTTAGGTAATGTTAGTTGCATTTATGGATATAAATGAAGGTACAAAGCTTTTTTATTCTTTTTAAACTACATCTTAGTGTTAGGTCAGAAAAGCGTTCCGATTACTCCTTTTATAAGCTTACGTATGTAATCACCTACCGTATAACTGTTCCTTCTCTTAAAATGAAAAACCCCTCTAAATAAGATCCATATTTAATTATTGAAAAAGAAAGGATGTGAATAAGGAGAATTTCATTTGATTTTCTCTATTTCATATGAGTTTAACAATTAGTGCATTGGAAGAAATGAAGTTAAAAGATTTGTATGAACATGCAAAACAATTACGTATTTCTTATTATAGTAAATTGAGTAAGAAAGAATTAATTTTTGCCATTTTAAAGGCTCAAGCAGAAAAAGACGGTCTTTTCTTTATGGAAGGTGTCCTTGAAATTATTCAATCAGAAGGATTCGGATTCTTACGTCCAATTAATTATTCACCAAGTTCAGAAGATATTTATATTTCCGCTTCTCAAATTCGTCGTTTTGATTTACGTAATGGGGATAAAGTATCAGGAAAGGTACGTCCACCAAAGGAAAATGAACGTTACTTTGGATTGTTGCAAGTAGAAGCGGTAAATGGCGAGAACCCTGAGACAGCAAGAGAGCGTGTCCACTTTCCTGGTTTAACGCCAATTTATCCAGATGTACAAATTAAATTAGAAACAGAACGCAAGAAGCTATCGTCTCGTATTATTGATATTGTTGCTCCGATTGGTTTTGGACAACGTGGTTTAATTGTTGCTCCTCCAAAGGCTGGGAAAACAATTTTATTAAAAGAAATTGCCAATAGTATTACACAAAATCATCCAGATGTAGAATTGATTGTCTTGCTCATTGATGAACGTCCAGAAGAAGTAACGGATATTGAACGTTCTGTTCAGGGAGACGTTGTAAGTTCGACGTTTGATGAATTACCAGAAAATCATATTAAAGTAGCTGAATTAGTGTTAGAACGTGCAATGCGTCTTGTCGAACATAAAAAGAATGTTGTTATTTTAATGGATAGTATTACACGTCTTGCTCGTGCTTATAACTTAGTTATTCCACCTAGTGGTCGTACACTATCAGGAGGGATTGACCCTGCTGCTTTCCATCGTCCAAAACGTTTCTTTGGTGCAGCCCGTAATATCGAGGATGGTGGAAGTTTAACAATTTTAGCGACTGCTTTAGTTGAAACTGGTTCTCGTATGGATGATGTTATCTATGAAGAATTTAAAGGAACAGGAAATATGGAACTACACCTAGATCGTTCATTGGCGGAGCGTCGTATTTTCCCTGCTATTGATATTCGTCGTTCTGGTACACGCAAAGAAGAACTATTAGTTCCGAAAGAACAATTAGATAAATTATGGTCGATTCGTAAATCAATGTCTGATACACCAGATTTTACGGAGAAATTCTTACAATTGCTGCGTAATACAAAAACAAACGAAGAATTTTTCCAAATTATTTCTTTAGACAAACGACCTGTTTCAAATGTAAAATAGGGGTTGTTCGTAGAAATAAACGTAGTTGCAAAGTAGTGACGAACTTGATATAATTTCATCATGTGTGTTATTCATTATGCAACATACGTATAGATAACTCTGTTTCGAAAATGATTCAGGGCGGAAGGAGATGAAAAGAATGAAAGCAGGAATTCATCCAAATTACAAAACAGTTAAGGTAACATGTGCATGCGGTAACGAATTCGAAACTGGTTCAGTTAAAAACGAAATTCGTGTAGAGGTATGTAACGAATGTCATCCATTCTACACTGGACGTCAGAAATTCGCAGCAGCAGATGGCCGCGTAGATAAATTCAACAAAAAATACGGTCTTAAATAAGTTTAAGACTGAGGCAGGCAAGAACGTCACTGTGATTGCCTGTTTTTTTTGTCAAAATTCCTTTCAATAGGCATTTTATAAAAGTGTATTTTGAAAGATAATATAGATATTGCATTGTTTTATATAGCTTATGAACGGTCGCTTAGTTAGAGACTTTATTTTAGTCAGTTACGAAGAATTAGAAAAAAAGTTCGTATCATAAGGGGAAAAGAAAGAAACAGTTGCATCGAGACGCGCAGAATTACATAAAGATAACTGCTGCGATGAAAGGGGAGCGTTTATGATGATGTTACCAAAAAATGATGGGTGGATTGAATTAATTTGTGGGAGTATGTTTTCTGGAAAGTCAGAAGAATTAATTCGTCGAGTTCGTCGTACGCAATTTGCAAAACAAAAAGCAATTGCCTTTAAGCCTTCTATTGATAATCGTTATAGTGCAGACGATGTTGTCTCTCATAATGGAGCAAAGGTAGAAGCGTATGCTGTCACGCATTCAAAAGAAATTTTAGAGCATATGACATCAGATGTAGAAGTTGTTGCGATTGATGAAGTGCAATTTTTTGATGATGGCATTGTAGATGTTGTTCAGCAGTTGGCGAATAGTGGAAAGCGTGTGATTGTGGCAGGCTTAGATCAAGATTTTCGTGCGTTACCATTTTCATGTATGCCACAGTTAATGGCAATTTCTGAATATGTAACAAAATTACAAGCAGTTTGTGCAGAGTGTGGCGGTCCTGCATCCCGTACACAACGATTAATTAATGGACAACCAGCTCGTTTTGATGATCCAATTATTTTAGTAGCCGCATCAGAATCGTACGAGCCACGTTGCCGTCATTGCCATGAAGTAATAAAAGAATAATGAAAAGGGACTGGGACATAACTAAAATACCCAACCTTATAGACGAACAATTTCACATTAAGAAATCCATAAATCGAAAAAATCCGAACTAATTCGAAACTCTTTTTAGAATTTCGTATCATAGTTCGGATTTTTCTTTGGCTGAAATACTTTTATCCTAGCCCCTTTTTTTATAGAAATTATAGTACTTAAGTCTATTATACTTTAGGATGAATTAGAAGAATTATATAGAAATACAATAGGATAGATGATAATATTGTAAATATTGATAATGAAAATCCAGAAACATTATAGGAGGATAATATGGAGGAAACAATTAGTCTAAAAGACTTGTTTGGTACGCTAAAAAAGCGATTATCGTTAATCATCATTATTACATTATGTGCAACGATTGCGAGCGGGGTCATTAGCTTTTTTATTTTAACACCAATTTATCAAACATCTACACAAATTTTAGTTAACCAGTCTAAAAGTGAGAATAATTTTTATCAACCATCAGAAATTCAAAC
>JBJEFI010000013.1:0-3776 GCA_051873875.1 Bacillaceae bacterium
TATGGAATTACGAACAAGTACAAAAAAACATCATTCTTGATGATTTATCATAAAGTAAAATTTATTCTGTTGAAAAAGGTTGTTAAAGGGGGGAATTGAAATTGAATTCAAACCTGTTAATTCTAGGAGTAATGTTATTAATATTAGGCTATCTAATTGGTGTTAAGGGACAGATTGAATTATTAACTTTTGTACGAAATAGACATGTTAAAGATAAAAAGAAAGTGGCAAATATTTTAGGTGGTTCTCAATTTTTATCGGGAGCGTTTTTAATTACGTTAGGCGGTATTGGTTTTGAAAATGATCCATTAATTGTTTCATTAATTGTAGTCATTTTACTAATTCTCTCGATTTATGTATTTCGAAAATACATCGTATAAAAAAAGTTAACTGTAATCTCTATACATAAAGTATACAAAATAAATTTAATAACGTTCCCAAATGAAAGTTTGGACACGTACAGAAAACCCACAAACGCTGTTAAATCAACGTTTGTGGGTTTTTCGTGTAACGTTGTTTATACAGGTTTTTATGCAGTTTTTTGAAAAAAACAGTAGCAGCAACGATTTTCAGCATTTTAGATCATCTTGTACAATCGGCTGTAATGAATAAAATTGTGTATAAAATACAAGGCCTTATCGTTGTAAATCCGCATTTTTACGACTGGACCTCTACTTGTCCAACTCATCATTTTTGAATTTTTTTATAACACCCGTTCACCTAAAAATAATCTAAAAATTTTTTGAATAAGTTTGTACACTTTTTCCATATTCGTTCGTTATACAAGTAGAAAACAAAAAAACAAAAAATAAAAAACAAAGGAGAAATGACAAATGAAATTTACAAAGAAAACGTTAAGGATTGTAGCATTCAGTGCAGCATTGGTGATTCCAGCAATGGGATTTGCAGTTCCATCTCAACTAGATAAAGTAAGCGCAAGTGATGATCATTTAACTGATGAAGAGATTTTTGCAGATGCATATAAAGGGTTAACTAAAAGCGAAGTCTCTACTTATGTAGGTTATTTAGATGAAAAAGAAAAATTAAACACACGTATTGATGATTTACTTAGTAAAGAAGGCAAGGTTACGGATAAAAACAGTGCAAAGTACAATGAATTAATTTCAGAAGTAGAGCAATTAGATAATAACTTATACTTGCTAGAGAAAAAGTCATGGATTGTATTAGAAAAAGAACGAATCAATGGATTCACAAACATTGATGAGGACATGCGTCAATCTTTGTTAAATAACCTGACAGTAATATTTGAGTTAGAAACAAAGGCGACTAACTTTGAGTTAACTCCTGCTGAAAAAGATAAATTAGATAGTGAATATCGTGCGTATAACGGGGATATTTTCTTCTTCAACAAGTCAGAAGAGATTGAGCAATTAGATGGCTTAACGAAAGAAGAAAAAAGTGAACTACTTAAATCTTATTTAAAAATAAATGAGTTAAATGGAAAAGTGGCAAATCTGACATACGATGAATACTACCAAATCGTTCTTGAAGATCAAGAAACATACAAAAAATTAGATGCTGAAATTACAGCTATCTATGAAGAGGAAATTGCACCGTTAGAGAAAAAAGCGGGGGTAGAAACATCTTTTGAGTCACTTCAATGGTAATTCCCCTCTTGATGGGAGATTACAAACAGCAAAAGTCGATTTGCACTAAGGTTTTCAAGGTGAATCGACTTTTGGCTCATGATAAAGATGGCATTAAATTAGCTAAAAGGAAGCGTTATGTTTATATTACAAGAGTTAGTTTCCTTGTTTCACTTTGTATAGGAACATGTAGACGTATTCTACTTGGATATATATAAACTTATATTTACAAAAGGAGTGATAATTGATGAAAAAGTCAATGTATTGGAGTATTTGGGGTCTAGTATTAGTCATCATTAATTTAAGCACTATTCCTATCTCGCTTTTTTCACTATTTGGGACGGCTGAAGGAACAAGTATTTTTTCAATCGATTACTTAATTGCATTTGCTATCTTATTTATTCCTAATATCGTAACGATTAGCCTATTTGTTTCTGCTAAAAAAGAGAATTTAACGGAGTTTTTCATTGGTGTAGGGCTTGCGATTGTCGAAGTAATAGTAATGGTAAGTATATTCTTTGACATACTAGAATCTATCATGCTATGTGCTGTTCTCATTGGTCTTTGTGGAATAGGTGGTATTATTTTAATTGTTAAATCAATCTTCCTTCCTTCTACTAAACTTGCAGATTAATATAACACGGAGAGTAGCGTTTTTCGCTACTCTCTTATTTGTTAATAGACAACATGAACAGATACCGTAAACATGATTTAACTGATGTAAATAACAACCAACGTATCGACAAAAATGTTGAAAACATTTAAGCGAGGACCTGTAGAAACATTACTCTGTATTTGGACGAATTTCTCTTGGAATGGGAAAATAAAAAATCAACCAAGCAGAAAAACAGTCATTTATACAAGGGTGTCCATAGCCAATCAAAAAGATGACCTAACCAATCAAGTGAATTGGAGTAGCAAGAATGCTCTTTTGAACTCAATTTTGAAACAAAAGTAAGCGTCAAATACGAATAATTTAATGTTAATATTTTTTTACATAAACTTGTACACTTTTTACTTTTCTATTCGTTATATAGATAAAAGGAGGAACCATGAAAGGTGCAACTATAGAAGATTTATATCAAAAGAAATTTCAAATCATATTCAAGCATCTAATAAACATGGGTTGTTCAAAAGAAAATGCCGAAGATATAGTGCAAAATACATTCTATAAAGCTGTTGAAAATATGGTGCATCTCGAAGTGGAAAATCTTTCTGCGTGGCTATTCAAAGTCTCCATTAATCAATTTTATGATTTATGCAGAAGACAACAACGTTTTCCAAAAGTCAATATTGATGATGCTACATTTATCACTACTTTTATTCAAGAAGAGACAGGCGAGGATTTATTTTTACAAAAAGAATTTCATGGAGATATACGCAATATGTTAGATGAGCTAAAGCCAAGTTATAAAAACTTGTTGCTTTTAAAATACGACCTTGGATTATCTTATGAAGAAATATCACAGATGCTAGATATGAAAGTGGAAACAGTTCGAACTACTTTATATAGAGCTAGAAAAGAATTCCAGAAGAATTGGAGTGAAAAAAATGAAGGAAGATCATGAAATCGATTCTTTTTTTGATTCAACATTTAATGATACAGATTTAATCAAATCAGCAAAAAGGAAAAGCTATTTTCGCATTACCGGCGTTAGCTTGCTCGTTTCAATTTGTGTTGTCATCTTACTCATTCTATTAAAGATTCAACTTACTCCTTACTTCATGAATCAAAAAATGATTGAAAAAGATTTATTTTATGAAATATACGGTGCAAATATATATACAGGTGCTTGGACGGAGCAATATAAATTAGTGAACAGCTCAGCCGTTGCACCTAAGTATAAGCTTTTAAATGGCAAACCCGTTCATCTAGGTGACATTTCATTTGATTCGTCTCCTATTGAAATCACAGTAGGCAATTCGGAGTTCGAGCAGTTCTCTTATGAAGGACATCGTGTAATGAACTTCTTTCACCCGTCATTTGACTATCCAAAGTATTCAAATGCTCTAAGTGAGCTAGACAATGTAAATGATGGTAAATTAATCGAGTTAGCATTATCTTTCGACCAGGCTTATAGCTATGAGGAAGTTGTTTCGATGTTACCAAAAGATGTGACGCTGCAATGGAACTGGGTAAATACCTACTCCACAGAGGAAATCGAAGGA
>JBJEFI010000014.1:0-3743 GCA_051873875.1 Bacillaceae bacterium
TTTTTTAGTATTTACAATAGCTGATATTGGAATGAAAGAACATATGGTGACAAGCTATTCTCCTGATAAATCGTATAAGCTTGATTTTTATTTAATTAATGGCGGAGCAATGACTCCTTTTTCAGTAGCGGGAGAATTAGATGGTCCCCTTTGGTTTACGAAACCCATTTACTATGATTACCGTTCAAATGAAGTTGATATTGAGTGGGAAAATAATTATACGGTTTTAATTAATGGCTATCGCTTAAATTTAAAAAAAAGTGAAACGTACTCGGATTGATAGTTTTTCTCAATAAAAGAATATTAGAATAGAAAAAAAACTGTCTACTTAAAGAGAGAATATCATCTGGGACAGTCTTTTTTGTGGCATTTAGGGTGTTATTTTTTTACTAGTTCCATGGCCTTTTCTGGAAAATCTGTAAAAATAGCATCTACGCCAATACGCTGCATGTTTAGAATATCTTCTTCTTCGTTTACTGTATATGCTCGAACTGTATAGTCTAGTTCCTTTGCTTTCGTTACAAGATCTTCGTTTAAAATCGTGACATTAGAATGGAAATTTTTTTGTCGTCTTTCATCTAACTCTGTGATGATGCTGTCTGTATATTTTTTATAAAGTAACCCAAGTTCTATTCCTGTATTCATTTTTTGTAGTAGAGAAATAGATTCGTGATTAAAGGAGGAAAGAATGATTTTGTCTTCCATGTTATGCTTCTTAATGGCTGCTACTGTTTTTTCTTCCATTCCTTCATAGCGAAATACATCGTTTTTCAACTCGATATTTATTTGTAGTGAAGTAGGCTGAAATAAGGATAATACTTCATCTAATGTTGGAATGCGTTCCCCTTTAAATGCTTTATTAAATTTACTCCCTGCATCTAATGCTTTTAATTCTTTTAATGTATAGTCTTTAACGTAGCCCTTTCCGTTCGTTGTTCGATTTAGCTTTTCATCGTGAATGACAACAAGTTGATTATCTTTCGTTAATTGAACATCGAATTCCACGCCATCTGCACCAACACGTATCGCTTCCTTAAAGGCACTTATTGTATTTTCTGGATGTGTCCCCTTTGCACCTCGATGGGCAAAGATCGATAATTTTTCTTTTTCATTAGTTATTTGTTCTGTAGGCTGTAAAGAAAAAAGATAGAAAAAAGTTAAAATAAGCAAAAAATGTCTAATCATGTCATCTTTCCTTTAAAATAGTAATATTTTATTTAAAAATTTTGGTAAAAAAAGAGGGATTTTGAAATAAAGTTATAATATTTAAAATATACAAAAAATTAAAACAAAAAGAAAGGGATAGTAATCATTCCTTTACAATTGATTGTTATTGTATGTGGTGTGGAGGTTTTTCTCATTTTTACAAAGATAGATAGATTACGTAAAGGAGGAACGATATGAAAAACGAAGTTGTAAAATCAACACCAGTTGCTTCACCAAATGTAAAAATGAAAAAAAAGATGGAAGGAAATATAAAGCCTGCTAGAAAGATTTTTATAAAAATAGAACCTTTCTTGTATCTTTTACCTGCACTTATTCTTTTCGGTGCATTTGTCTATTTTCCTTTCATTAAAACCATTTTTTTGAGTACACAATTAACGAACTTTGCTGGAGAGGGAGTTGAATTTGTAGGGTTAGAAAATTATTTGGAATTATTTAAGTCAGAAGATTTTCAGCAGAGTATTCTCGTAACAGGTAAGTTTGTACTTCTTACAACGATTCCATCTGTATTCTTTGGACTTGTTTTAGCGTTACTTGCTCAAAGAAATATGCGTGGAAGTGGGCTTGTTCGGTTGCTATATGCGCTACCGATGGCGGTATCTTCATCGTGTGCGGCATTGATATGGATATTGCTATTCCATCCAACAGTAGGATTTGTGAATAAGTTTTTTAATTTATCCGTTGGTTGGTTGAGCGATCCACAGTGGGCTTTATATGCGGTAGCAGTTGTGACATCATGGATGAATATTGGTTTTATTTTCCTATTGTTGTTATCAGGTTTGAAAGCGGTTTCTAAAGATTTGTATGAAAGTGCAGCGATTGATGGCGCTAATTATGGAACAACGTTGTTTAAAATAACACTTCCGTTGTTATCTCCAACATTATTTTTTGTAACAGTCTTTAGTATCATTAATAGTTTTCAAGCATTTGGTCAAATTCACGTCATGACACAGGGAGGACCTTCGAATTCTACGAATGTACTTGCTTATGCCATTTATCAAGAAGCATTTACAAATAGTCGTTTCGGATTCTCGAGTGCTATTTCCATCGTTTTATTTTTGATTATGCTTATCATTACATTAATTCAATTTCGGTATGAGAAGAAGTGGGTGCATTATCAATGACAAAGAAAAACAATTATTTTTTGCTTTTGCTTAATATCGTTATAGGAATTGTATTGGTTTTTCCTCTGTTATATGCAGGTCTTGTGAGTTTCATGACGCCAGATGAAGTGTTTTCTACAAAATTAAATATACTACCAAGTTCTTTACATGTGGAGAATTACACAACAGTATTTGAAACGGCACCAATGGCTACATTTGTAAAAAATAGTTTCATTGTTTCTATCATAGTAACGATTGGACAAGTGATTGTTTGTAGTTTGGCAGCTTATGCCTTTGCCATGTTTCGTTTTAGAGGAAAGAACTTTCTCTTTATTGCTATATTGGCAACGATGATGATTCCTGGGGAGTCTACTATTATCGCAAACTATTTAACAATTGGAAAGCTAGAGTTAATGGATACATATACAGGATTGACGGTTCCATTTTTAGTATCCGCAACAGGTGTTTTCTTAATGCGACAATATTTCTTAACACTTCCAAAGGATTTGTATGAAGCTGCAAAAATGGATGGCTGTGGGAATTTGAAATATTTCTTTAAAGTTGTTTTGCCACTCTCTCGCCCAGCCATTGGTTCTTTAGGTGTCTATACATTTTTAAATACATGGAATCAATACATGTGGCCACTTCTTATTACAAATCAACAAGAAATGCGTACAGTTCAAATTGGTGTAGCCATGTTAAGAAGTGCCGAGGCACAATCATTCGGTATTATTATGGCCGGAATTATGGCCGTATTAATTCCGTCAACGATTATTTTTATTGTAGGACAAAAGCAACTAGTAGCGGGAATTACAGGTGGGGCAGTAAAAGGATAATAATCGAGGAGGATATGAGAATGAAGAGAAAAGGATTGAAATTAGGCTTAATCACAATGATGACGACGAGTTTATTATTAACAGCTTGTAGTAAGGAAAAGACAGAAGCACCAGCAGAGAACAAAGATAAAGTGACGACGATTACATTTTGGCATGCAATGGGTGGAGCTTTAGGACAAGCAATTGATAAATTAGTAAGTGATTTCAATAGTTCACAGGATAAAATTAAAGTAGAGGCACAATTTCAAGGAACATACGATGATGCCATTAATAAGTTAAAGAGTTCTGTAAAAGGAAATTCAGGCCCAGATGTCATGCAAGTATATGATATTGGAACACGCTTCATGATTGATAGTGGCTATATTACACCAATGCAAGATTTAATTGAAAAATATAAGTATGATACATCGAAATTAGAGCCAAACTTATTAAGCTACTACACTGTAAATGATAAATTATATTCAATGCCTTTCAACTCTTCAACACCAATTTTCTATTACAATAAAAATGCCTTTAAAGAAGCTGGTTTAAGTGAAGCTGACATTCCTAAGAATTTTGATCAATTAACGGAAGTAGCAGG
>JBJEFI010000015.1:0-20416 GCA_051873875.1 Bacillaceae bacterium
TTAAATTTCCTTACAGCATGAATGGCTACTCTTATGAGCAGGAGGACACTAATGTATAGGCCCGTATAGCCAACGATTGTTAAAAATAAGCCAGTACCATCCTTTAAGTTATTTTCTAAATATAATATTCCTAGGGAAATAATACCGAATGCCGTACCAATAAAAGCTAATAAGAGTTGCGAAATAAAATTGCTAACAAAGGAGGCATTTGTCTTATCGGAAAAGAATTCGATTTTAACGGATAATTCGCCTTGTTCTACTTTTGCGCTTATATCATCAAGCCTTCTTGGTAGGCGTTGAAGAATAGGTAACATCGAAAGCACTTCATTGGAAACAGCTTCTTTTAGACTTTTTGGATCTCCGTATATTGGAATAAAACCAGCTGTATGCTCCCTAGCAAATCGTCTTGCTTCATTCATTAAATTAAAGTCTGGATTTAATTGGAGCATTGTTCCTTCTAGTGTAATAAGGGTCCGACAAGCACTTGCAACCATTGGAGAAAAAGCTAGTTCAAATTCAGCAACGATTTTAAAGAGTGGTTGAATTAACTCTTCCGTGCTATTAGAAGAAGTATACTCAGTTTGGATTAATAACTGGCTGACAGCTCGTTCTAATCCAACTTTATTAATATATGCTTTTGGTTCTACTAATTGCAGTAAACTATCTACTAACAAATATGTATTTTTACGTTCAAACCCAATGAGCATTCGCTTAAGTGCGTCTTGTTGTAAGGAGCCCAATCTACCTACAGCGCCAAAATCAAGCAATGCAGGAGTTCCATCGTATAAAATATAAACATTACCTGGATGAGGGTCAGCATGGAAAATCCCTTTAAAGAAGATTTGTTCTAAAATGCAGTCAAATAACTGTTGCTGAATAACCTTCGTATCTATGTTCAAGCTCTTTAATAAAGGTAGTCCGCTTTTTATGCTAACACCATCTAAATATTCAAGTACTAAAATTTTTGAATTGCTTATTTCTTGATATACCTTAGGAATCTTCACCTTCGATTTACTATCTTTCATGGAATTAGCTATTTGGATGAAATTTTGAGCTTCAATTTTAAAATCAATTTCTTCTCGCATTGCAATGGAGAAGCCCTTTGCTAAATCAAGAAAGCCAATGCTTTTAGCCCACGTAGATTTATCTGAAATCCATGCTGCAAAGTGAATTAAAATATCTAAATCCCTTGTCATCTTCTCAGAAATATCTGGTCGTAATAGTTTAACGACGACAGCTTTATTTCCTTCTTTTAATTGTGCGCGATGAACTTGACCGATTGAGGCGGCAGCTAAAGGCTTCATTTCAAAGGAACTAAAGATATCTTCCATTGGTGCATGTAACTCATTCGTTAATATTTCTACGACTTGTTCATGTGTTAACCCTGTTACATTTTCCTGAAGATGTGATAATTCTTCAATAAAAGCTGATGGAAGCAAATCGGATCGCGTTGACAAAACTTGCCCAAACTTTATGAACACACCACCACAGGCTTCTAACGTTTTTCGAAGAGAAATGGCTAACTGTCGATCAGATTCAGTAGTTCTTTTTACTGTCACATTTTTACCTATCCCATTTTTTATTGCGATGAAAAAAACATGGATGTATCTAATATGTCTTCTAATTCTAGCTAATAATCTAGAAAATGGATTTCGTTTTCCTACTACATTATTTTCATTTTCTTCATATTTAATAGGATCAAACATTTCAAACATCAAATAAAATAGCATAAAAACGAGCAACATACTGCCGAGCCAAAAATATCTATCTACCGCAACCTTTGTAAAATCCTGATAACGTAAATACATAAACCAATAAACAGCTGAGGTAATGGTAACGCTAGAAACAGCTGTAATTACTTTTTTTGTAAAGCTTATCTTTGTACCGATAAATCGTCCACTGATAAAAGCCACAATAATTGCTAATATAAAAAACTGAAAAAACATTGTTTATTCCCCCATAAATTTTTCAATGATTAAGTAAAATAACGTAGTTACGTATTATTTATATTAAAAAAATAAAATTTTCTAAAAATACCCCTATTATAATTATAATACGAAAGATGTTAACAATTTTATGTCCTTTTTGAAATTTTAAAGACAAAGGGGAATGGAAAGGGATTTATCTTGCTCTAACTATCATTAAGAATTCCCTTCAAAATTTAGTAAAAGCAATGAATTTTAAGTGGGAGATGAAAAAACCACCACTCATGGAAGTTTGACTTTATTATAAAATGAATGTGTGGAGGATTTTCTAAATATGTAGTGTATAATAAAAAGCAATCATTGAAAGCAGAAAGGTATGAACAATAAGTTGCAAAACAAACTAGAACAAACAACATTTTTCTATGCTATTAATTTTCCACCAGAAGAAGAAATCCTTTGCCAATTAGAGATGAAGGTGTTATTTGGATTTATACCGGAGGGAAAATATTTTTTCTCAACAGTAGATGTTAACCCATCTACAAGTCCATTTATAAAAGAGCGAATCGCCCTTACTCATAGAGCAGATTCCTTGCAAGCACTTGTTAAAAAAATAGAAAAAGATAACCTTCCATATGAAGATTTTCGAGTGAATTATATTCGTGTTGAAGGAGAAGGGCTTAGTTATCAGGAACGATTAGAAAGTACAAAGGCAGTAGCCATTGCTATTCCTGGTGAGGCCAATCTCCATGAGCCAAAGATTACTGTAGGTGTAGCAAAATACGAAGATAAATGGTTATTTGGTATTTACGAGGCAAATGACTTACATTGGCATGAACATGATAATAAACCATATACATATTCTCATTCTTTAAGTGTTCGAGTGGCGAGAGCACTTGTCAATATTGCAGTAGGGAACAATCGAGATTGTACACTTGTTGACCCTTGCTGCGGAGTTGGAACGGTTGTTATTGAAGCATTAGATTTAGGTGTAAATGTACAAGGCTATGAAATCAATCGAAAAACTGCTTGGAATGCAAAGCGAAATTTAGCTTTCTTTGGCTTAGAGGATGTTATTATTCGTCAAGATATGCATACGGTTGAAGAACATTATGATGTTGCCATTATTGATATTCCATATGGGATTATCGTACCAATATCAAAGGAAGATCAAGTAGCTATTATTCGTAGTGCTCGTCGAATTGCAAATAAACTTGTTATTATTATGATGGAAGACATGGATGAAATGTTAAAGGAAGAAGGATGGAACATTGTCGATAGTGCAATTGTGACAAAAGGAAACTTTAAACGATACATCCGTGTATGTGAATGATGGAAAGTAAAGAGGGAAAAGAGGATGAAACAATTACAAGCATTTACGAAAACGTATCAACGAGAATTGAACTTTCATGTGAAGGATGACAACTATGAAAGATGTAAATCCTCCCTTCTCATGAATCATATGTTATTAACGACGGAAGTAGCGGAGATTGCTGAGTTACTGCGAGAGTTATTTGTAACAACAGAAAAGAAGATGGCAGAAGGTTATACAGAACAAGAAGCATTTGCTTTGGCAAAAGAACAAATTACTGTTGAGTTAGGGAAAGAAATCTCAGATTGCATTGCCTATTTATGCAAAATGGCTAATTTCTTTGAACGTGACATGGAAGACGATTTTTATGACAAAATGGAAGAAGTAAAGCAACGTAGAAACAAGTAAGCATCTAATTTTAGATGCTTTTTTATATAGACAAATTCCGAAAAACCTCTCTTGTTATATATTAGAACTAAAAAATAATCTAAAAATTATAAATTTTTTAATTTAAATCATAGTAAAACGATATGAATTGTTGTATTATAAGAAATTATTACTAATTTTATTTTTCAAAGGGGGAATTACGTTGGGACAAATGATTATTACAGGACTAATTTGTGGAGCATTATTAGGGTTTGTCCTACAAAGGGGACGTTTTTGTATTGTGGGGGCATATCGTGATTTAATTATTGCCAAAGATTCGAGAATGTTCTTAGCAACATTTATTATCATTGCCATTCAAAGTGTAGGGGTATACGCTTTGAAAGATAGTGGGGTTATCGTATTAGAAAATGGACCATTGCCATGGATAGCAACAATTGTCGGTGGTCTTATTTTTGGAATTGGGATGGTATTTGCTGGTGGTTGCGCAACGGGAACGTGGTACAGAGCAGGTGAAGGATTAATTGGAAGTTGGATTGCTTTATTCGGGTATATGCTTGGTGCAGCGATGACAAAGTTTGGTTTATTATTGCCGCTTGCTGATCAATTAACAGTGTATAAAGCACGTGATGCTTATGTTCATGAGACACTTCACATTTCTCCTTGGATATTAGTTGTATTATTAGTGCTTGTTGTTAGTTTCTTCGTCTATCGAGAATTAAAAAAACCAAAGCTATTTATTGCTCGATTAAAGCCGAAGAAGACAGGGCTTGCCCATCTTTTATTTGAAAAATCTTGGCATCCATTTTTTACAGCTACTTTAATTGGAATTATCGCCATTGTTGCTTGGCCATTAAGTGAGGCAACTGGTCGAAATAGTGGGCTTGGTATTACAACGCCAAGTGCGAAGATAATGAACTTTTTAGTAAATGGGCAAGTAGCTATACTTGATTGGGGTGTCTTTTTAGTCCTCGGTATCTTTATTGGTTCTTATATTGCAGCGAAGGCAAGTGGAGAATTCCGCTTCCGTTTACCTGATAAGAAAACACTTGGAACGAATGCTGGCGGTGGCTTGCTAATGGGATTTGGCGCTAGTATCGCTGGTGGATGTACCATTGGAAATGGACTTGTAAATTCAGCTTTATTCGCATGGCAAGGATGGTTGGCGATGGCTTGCTTCTTATTAGGTTCATATATTGCAATTAAACTTACAATTTTGCGCAAAACATCAAATACAACAAATATAAGTTCAGTCACAGGTATTGTTCAAAAATAACAAGGGGGGAACTAACATGGCAAAAACATTAGAAACGTTAGGAATGGTTTGTCCTTTTCCATTATTAGAGGCACAAAAGGAAATTGAAACAATTGAAATAGGGGAAGAATTGATTATTAACTTTGATTGTACGCAAGCAACAGAGACAATCCCACGTTGGGCAGCAACATCAGGGCATACGGTTACAGAGTTTGAACAATTAGGTGATGCCCAGTGGAGAATCGTTGTCAAAAGAGGGAAATAAGGAATATCGATTTGAGAATGTATCCTTTGGAAAAGGATATGTAAAAAGTAGGTTATTTAAAGTAGATGAGCACTGTGTTTTACAGTGCTCATCTTTTTTATTTTATTGGTAACTAGAAAGGGGATGGTAGATAATAGATTATTTATTTTCTGCGCTAGCATGTCTCATTTATGAAAGGTACTATTTTCTATAAACAAACATTTTTTTATTTACTATTCATGTATTCTACATCTGTTTTGGGAGTTCTTCTATCTAATTTAATGTAAAAAGTCTATTTTGATAGGTAATAAATCTAATATGGGAAAAAACTATTAATTAAAAATAGACTTTATATATATCTTTATGTTTGTACGATGATTATTATGCATAAAATGTATAGATATTTAAAAATAAATGACTAGACATTAAATAAACTGCATGTATAATAATAAATGTAAACGTTTTAAATTTTCAGAAAAATAAAAAGGAGGGGGTAGCTGTAATGAGAAATATTTTACTAGCCTGTAGTTCAGGTATGTCAACTAGTTTACTAGTTGCAAAAATGGAGAAGCATGCAGCATCTATTGGCGAAGAAGTAAAGATTTGGGCTGTTGGTCAAGATCAAGCAAAAAAAGAGATGGCAACGGCAGATGTTGTTTTAATTGGGCCTCAAATGAGTTTTTTAAAAGGGGAATTGCAAAAAGAGGCAAATCAATATGGGATTAAAGTAGATGTTATTGATATGATGGCATATGGAATGGCTGATGGAAAGAAGGCGTATGAGCAAGCACTTCGCTTAATTGGTGAAAAGTAATAGAAAAAGGATATCTTAATCATGTAATAGATAAGCAGCTTGGTTTTCAATTAATGCTTCATAGTAGCTAGATTCGAAACAACATTATTCCCTCATTACGCCATTATCATGAAGAAAATGTAAACGCTTAAACAAGGAGGGTTTAAGTATCACCATGATATTCACGTTCAAACAGCACTAAAAGAAGCATTTGGTGAACAGCGGAGTTTCTTTCTACTTTTAATGAAAGTTGAAGATTATTTCATGTCTATATTAGTAATGAAAGAACTTGTAAAATAATAATTAGAAATCTGTAAATTTCAAAATAAGTAACGCCTATTTAAAAAAGAGGAAATGATTTTTTCTCCTCTGTAAGTAGCTATTATAGGGATATATGTAAAAAATTTTATTAATGGGGGTATTATTGTGTTTGAAAAGTTCAGTAACTTACTTATGCCAATCGCAGGTAAACTAAATAACAATCGTTATTTAGCTGTTTTACGTGATGCATTTATGTTAGCGTTTCCGATGACGGTTTTTGGTTCGATGGTTGTTGTATTACTTAATCTACCATTCTTAGATTCTATTTTAAGTAATAGTACGATTACGACGCTAAGGGATACATTTGGAGTTGCACAAAGTGCCACAATGAGTATTATGACAGTCTTCGTTGTATTTGGTATCGGTTATTATTTATCTAAAAGTTATAATGTAGAAGCTGTTTTCGGGGGAGCGATAGCATTTGCTTCATTCCTATTCTTAACACCATTTGTAGTACAAACAGATGGAGGTGAAACAATTTCAGGTGTTCTTTCGCTTGATCGTTTAGGGGCAAAAGGAATGTTTCTTGGAATCATTACAGCATTTCTTGCTACTGAAATTTATCGTAAAGTTGTTCAAAAAGATATTACAATTAAAATGCCAGCTGGTGTCCCACCGGCAGTGTCAAAATCATTTGCTGCATTAATTCCTGCTTTTATTACATTAACGACATTTTTGGCAATCCATGCAATTGTTACATTAGTATTTAAGACAAATCTTCATGATGTCATTTATGATGTAATTCAAAAACCGTTAACTGGTTTTGGTAGTGGTATTATTCCAACATTAGTAATTGTATTTTTAACACAAATTTTATGGTTCTTTGGTTTACATGGACAAATTATTGTGAACTCTGTAATGGACCCAATTTGGAATACGTTAGCAATTGAAAACGTAGATGCATACACAAAAACAGGAGAGGTTCCAAATATTATTTCTAAACCTTTCATGGACGTATTTACAGTTGGTATGGGTGGAACAGGTATGACACTCGCTGTAATCGTGGCTATTCTGCTGTTTATGAAGAGTAAGCAAATGAAACAAGTAGCTAAACTAGGAGCAGGACCTGGTATCTTCAACGTGAATGAGCCAATTATTTTTGGTCTTCCAGTTGTGATGAATCCATTAATTATTATTCCTTGGGTTATTTCACCAATGGTAGTCGTTACATTTACGTATATTGTTATGCGTATTGGTCTTGTACCACCTCCAACGGGTGTAACAGTTCCATGGACAGTTCCGATTGGTATTAGTGGTTACTTAGCAACAAACTCCATTATGGGTTCTCTTCTACAAATTGCCAATTTCTTCATTGTACTAGCAATCTGGTTCCCATTCTTAAAAGTAATTGATCGCATGAATATGAAGAAAGAACAATCCATTACTACTACCGTGGAAACAACGACAACAATTGAAAAATAAAGAAGCGTACTTAAACAGATGGATACTTTATTTCTAGTAAAGGAGTTGTAATTACAGCTCCTTTTTGTTATGTAGCGAAAAGAATGAAATGAACTTCTAGTAGCATAAGAAACATCGGAAAGATGTTGGTTTTAAGATGATGGATTATCTTGAAAATTTATGGGTAAAAATGTTAGTATATTTTATTAGGATTTTATTAAGGTGGTCATGATGAAAAAATACGAATTAATATCGAATGAAATGAGAGAACGAATTAAGAAGAATTTTTATCCAAGTGATCAGCCAATTCCGGATGAGCACAGTCTTTGTGATGAATTCGAATGTAGTCGGATGACAATGAAACGTGCACTGGATATATTGGTCATGGAGGGCCTTTTATTTCGCAAACGTGGTCATGGGACATTCATTATTCAATCTTCTATTAAGAAGGATGAAGTTAATGTCATTAGTGAACAAAGTGTCGGATTATCAAAGCAAATTACAGATCGTGAAATTTCCAGTAAAGTCATTACGTTTGATATTCAATTTCCAACTGCTGAAGTAGCAGAAGTATTAGCTATAACTTCTGATACACCAGTTTATCATATTGTTCGCTTACGTTGTGTTAATCATGAGCCATACGTTATTGAAAAAACGTATATGCCTGCACCGTTAATTCCAGGTATTAATCAACAAGTTTTGAACAAGTCCATATATAATTATATTCAACAAATGCTTGAGTTAAAAATTGGTGGGGCTCATCGTCAAATTCGAGCATGTAAACCGAATGGATTAGATCGAAAATATTTAGGGTGTAGTCCGGATGATCCAATTCTTGAAGTTGAACAGGTTGCTTTTTTAACTACTGGTGTTCCGTTCGAATATTCTTTTTCAAGACATCGTTATGATAAGTTTGTATTCACAACGGTAGCTGTTCCCAAAAGCTAAAGCCATTAAATAGTTATATAGACAGAAAACAAAACCATTTTTAAATGATGGTTTTGTTTTTTTTGTTCAAATAGCCTGCTAAATAGCTAAATGTCGGTATTATAACCTATACAATCCCTGTATTATCGTGGGGAAAATATGTCTAAAATGCGAAAAAGAAAGAAAATGTTTACTTTATGTATATATTTTTTAATTTAAATGTCTAGACATTTAGAAAGAATTGATTATAATAATAAATGTAAACGTTATTAAAAGTGTTTATAAGCTAATGTAAGCGTTGTAAAAAATAGAAAAATATGGGGGCTAGGTTAAGATGAAAAAGATTTTATTAGCTTGTAGTTCAGGGATGTCAACTAGTTTACTAGTAACAAAGATGCAAAAGTATGCAGATTCAATTGGGGAAGAAGCAAAAATTTGGGCTGTTGGCCAAGAAAAAGCGAAAGTAGAAATGGCAGATGCGGATGTTGTTTTAATTGGACCACAGATGAGTTTCTTAAAAGGTGAGTTACAAAAAGAAGCTAACCAATATGGCATCAAAGTAGATGTTATTGACATGATGGCTTACGGTATGGCTGATGGAAAAAAAGCATATGAACAAGCACTTTCTTTAATGGGTGATAAATAATGGAAAAATTACAACTTGAAAATTTAACAGATGAGCAAATTAGTTTTCAGTTAATATTGCACAGCGGCAATGCTCGCAGCAAAATTATTCAATCTTTACGTGTATATCGTGAAGGAAAAGTAGAGGAAGCAGATGAGTTATTAGTGCAGGCAGAAGAAGATTTAAGTATTGCACATAATATTCATTTTCAAATGGTTCAGAAAGAGGCTTCTGGAGAAGAAACAAAATTCTCTTTACTTTTAATGCATTCAGAAGACCATTTAATGTCTACGTTAACAATGAAAGAATTGGTTAAAGAACTTCTTGCAATTTTTAAGAGTCAAACTAAATAAGGTATTTATAGTTGAGGGGGAGCTACTTTGTTTGAAAAGTTGAGTAAGTTTTTGATGCCTATTGCAGGGAAGCTAAATAATAACCGTTACTTAGCTGTATTACGTGACGCATTTATGTTAGCGTTTCCACTTACGGTTTTTGGTTCTATAGTAGTTGTATTGTTAAATTTACCATTTCTAGATTCATTTTTAAGTGAAACGACGATTACTACACTTCGAGATACATTTGGTGTAGCACAAAGTGCAACAATGAGCATAATGACGGTATTTGTTGTCTTTGGTATTGGATATTATTTATCTAAAAGTTATAAAGTAGAGGCTGTTTTTGGTGGTGTTGTAGCGTTTGCGTGTTTCTTATTCTTAACACCATTTGTTACTGAAACGGCTAACGGAGAAACTGTATCTGGCGTTCTTTCATTAGATCGTCTTGGTGCAAAGGGAATGTTTTTAGGGATGATAACTGCCTTTGTTGCGGCAGAAATTTACCGTTTTGTTGTACAAAAAGATATTACAATCAAAATGCCTGATGGTGTACCACCAGCTGTGGCAAAATCATTCGCAGCTTTAGTACCAGCATTTATTACGTTAACTGTATTTTTAGCCATTCATGCAATTGTAGCTTTAGGGTTTAAAACAAATCTTCACGATGTTATTTATACGATGATTCAAGCGCCATTGACAGGTTTAGGTGGTGGAATTATCCCAACATTAATCGTAGTATTTTTCATTCAAGTTTTATGGTTCTTCGGTCTTCATGGACAAATTATCATGAACTCTGTAATGGATCCAATTTGGAATACATTAGCAATCGAAAATTTAGATGCTTATACAGCAACTGGAGAAGTTCCAAATATTATCTCAAAACCTTTTATGGAAGTGTTTACAGTAGGTATGGGTGGAACAGGTATGACATTAGCAGTAATTGTTGCCATTTTACTATTTATTAAATCGAAACAAATGAAGGAAGTAGCAAAATTAGGGGCTGCGCCTGGTATTTTCAACGTAAATGAACCAATTATCTTTGGTTTACCAGTTGTTATGAACCCATTAATTATTATTCCTTGGATTTTAGCACCGATGGTAGTTGTTGGATTTACATACTTTGTTATGAGTATCGGTCTTGTACCGCCGCCAACAGGGGTAACTGTTCCATGGACAGTACCAATTGGAATAAGTGGTTATTTAGCCACTAACTCATTGTGGGGATCTGCTTTACAATTTGTAAACTTCTTTATTGTATTAGCTATCTGGTTACCATTCTTGAAAATCATTGATCGAGCAAATATGCAAAAAGAATTACAATTACAATCTCAATCTCAATCACAATCAACTAGCAACGAAACAACAATGTAAATTAATGATAAGGAGATTATATTTTGAAAATGAATAATAAAATTACATATCACTTTCCTGAGAATTTTTGGTGGGGATCAGCAGCATCTGCTACCCAAACAGAAGGAGCTTCAAATATAGATGGTAAAGGTAAAAATATTTGGGACCATTGGTTTGAAGAGCAACCAAATCGTTTCTTTGATGGTGTTGGTCCAGAGAAGACTTCTCAATTTTATACAAAATATAAAGAAGATATCGCTTTAATGAAAGAAATTGGTCATAATTCATTCCGTATGTCCATTTCCTGGTCACGTATGTTCCCAAATGGAACAGGTGAAGTCAATCCAAAAGCGATCGAGTTCTACAACAACGTTATTAATGAATTAATTGCAAACGATATTGAGCCATTCGTGGGATTGTTCCACTTTGATATGCCAATGGCTATGCAAGAAATTGGTGGGTGGAATAATCGTAAAGTAGTTGATGCTTATGTGCAATATGCAACAACTTGCTTTAAAGAGTTTGGTGATCGTGTTAAGAAATGGTTTACACACAATGAACCGATTGTTCCAGTTGAGGGTGGTTATTTATATGACTTCCATTATCCGAATGAAGTAAATTTTCGCAAAGCTGTTCAAGTTGCTTATCATACTATGCTCTCTAGTGCAAAAGCGATTGAAGCATATAAGCGTCTTAATTTAGGTGGGAAAATTGGCATTATTTTAAACTTGACTCCTTCCTATCCAAGAAGTCAGCATCCGGCCGATGTGAAAGCATCAATTATTTGTGACGCATTCTTTAATAGATCCTTTTTAGATCCTTCTGTTAAAGGTGAGTTTCCAATTGAATTGATTGAAATTTTGAAAGAAAAAGATTATTTACCAGTAATTGAAGATGGGGATTTAGACATTATTAAAAATAACACGGTTGATTTACTTGGCATCAATTATTACCAACCACGTCGTGTAAAAGCGAAAGAAAATATGCCAAATCCAGATGGTCCATTCATGCCAGATTATTACTTCGATAATTATGTAATGCCTGGTCGTAAAATGAACCCGCATAGAGGCTGGGAAATTTACGAAAAAGGAATTTATGATATCTTAATTAACCTAAAAGAAAATTATGGAAATATTGAGTGTTTCATTTCAGAAAATGGAATGGGTGTTGAAGGAGAAGAAAAATTCCGTAATGCGGACGGGATGATTGAAGATGACTATCGGATTGAATTCATTAAAGAACATTTGAAGTGGGTGCATGTTGCAATTCAAGAAGGGTCTAATGTTAAAGGATATCATTTATGGACGTTCATGGATAACTGGTCATGGTCAAATGCATATAAAAATCGTTATGGGTTTGTTTCAGTAAACCTTGATAAGGATGGAGAACGTTCTATTAAAAAGAGTGGATATTGGATTAAAGCTGTTTCCGAAAACAATGGTTTCTAATTTTAATATCGTTTCTATCACAAAAAAAAGATGGTGAAGTTTACCATCTTTTTTTCCTAAAGATGCGCAATAAATTCAAAGGGGGGATCAAAATGACAAAATATGAAAATATATCAAAGGAAATGAAACATAGAATCAGAAGTGACTATTATTTGGCTGATGAACCTATTCCCAATGAATTTGATTTAGCAACTGAATTTGGATGTAGTCGTATGACAGTAAAAAGAGCATTAGATGTTTTGGTTCGGGAAGGTTTTATTTTTCGAAAACAAGGTCATGGGACTTTTATTATAAAGTCTCCAATTCGAGATAGTGAAGTTAGTGTCATAAGCGAAGAGAATTTAGGTTTTTTTAATTTAGTGAAAGATAAAATTGTTTCGAGTAAGATTATTACCTTTGAAATTGAATTCCCTTCAGAAACTGTTGCTAAATATCTTTGTATTAGTATGGAAACGCCTGTTTACCATATTGTTCGTTTAAGGATTGTGGAAGGAGAACCATTTGTTATTGAAAAAACATATATGCCGTCCACACTCATTACTGGAATTAACGAGGATATATTAAATACCTCTATCTATAATCATATCAAGGAAAATTTAGGCTTAGAGATGAGTGGAGCGCATAGGAAAATAAGAGCCTGTAAATCGACAGAATTAGATCAAAAGTATTTAGAATGCCAAGCAGATGATCCAGTACTTGAAGTTGAGCAGGTAGGATTTTTGGTTACAGGAACTCCCTTTGAGTATTCTTTTTCAAGACATCGTTATGATCGATTTGTGTTTACAACGGTAGCAACTACAAAAAAATAACAAGTTAAATCAAGGAGGTACTTACATGCTTTTTGGGGCAATCGAAGCTGGCGGTACAAAGTTTGTATGTGCTTATGGAAATGAAGACGGAACAATTATAGAAAGAATATCTATTCCTACTACTAATCCAAAGGAAACAATGGAACAAGTATTGGAATTTTTTAAGAAGCATAAAATAAGTGCTCTTGGGGTAGGGGCATTTGGACCGGTTGTCATTAATGTCGATGAACCTAACTATGGAATGATTACTTCTACACCAAAACTTGCATGGAGGAACTTTCCGCTTCTAAAAACGCTTCAAGAACAGTTAAAAATTCCTATTGGATTTAATACAGATGTAAATGCAGCTGCACTTGGCGAAGCCACATACGGTGCCGCAAAAGGTTTAGACAGCTGTATATATATAACCATCGGAACAGGAATAGGTGCTGGGGCAGTTGTGCAAGGCAAATTACTTCAAGGTTTATCCCATCCAGAAATGGGTCATATTTTAGTCAAACGACACAAAGATGATTTGTATAGTGGAAAATGTCCGTATCATAAGGATTGTCTAGAGGGGCTAGCAGCTGGACCAGCCATTGAAGCACGTTGGGGAGCGAAGGGGATTGATTTACAAGATCGTGAAGAAGTTTGGAAACTAGAAGGTTATTACATTGCTCAAGCACTTATGCAATATATATTAATTCTTTCACCTAAGAAAATTATTCTTGGTGGCGGTGTTATGAAGCAAAAGCAGATTTTTCCGTACATTTATAAAAATTTAAAAGAGCTATTAAATGGTTATGTTGATGTACCAGAACTTACGAATGAAATAGAAAATTATATTGTTAGTCCTGAATTAGAGGATAATGCCGGGATTACAGGGGCGCTTCTGTTAGCGATTGAAGCATTTAAAGAACAAGGCAAAAGCGTATAAATTCAACTTGGAGGTAAAAGACATTGCAACCATTATTTTTACAACCCGTATTTAAAGAGCGAATTTGGGGAGGAACGGCTTTAAGAGATTGCTATAATTATAATATCCCTTCTGAACATACAGGGGAGTGTTGGGCGATTTCGGCACACCCAAACGGACCATCTGTTGTTCAAAATGGTTCGTTTGCAGGGGAAACATTAGATGTATTATGGAAAAAGTGTCCTGAACTATTTGGAAATCCACCAGAAGCGGTATTTCCACTACTAACAAAAATTTTAGATGCTAATATGGATTTATCTGTTCAAGTACACCCAGATGATTCCTATGCAAAGATAAATGAAAATGGGGAGTTAGGAAAAACCGAATGTTGGTATGTGATTGACTGTAAAGAAGATGCACATCTCATTTTTGGACATACGGCGAAAACAAAGGATGAGTTACGACAACAAATGAAGGATGGAAATTGGGATAAATTATTGCAACGAGTGAAAATTAAGCCAGGTGATTTCTTTTATGTACCAAGTGGAACTGTTCATGCATTATGCGAAGGTACGCTTATATTAGAAACACAACAAAGCTCCGATACGACTTATCGCATGTATGATTATAATCGTAGGGACGCTAACGGCAAACTTAGAGAGCTACATCTTGAGAAATCAATTGATGTGACTACTGTTCCTCATAAGGTTACAAATACTAAGCCTATTATTGAAAAGAAAGAGAATGTAGAAGTGACTACTTTTGTAGTATCTAAGTTCTTTTCTGTTTACAAGTGGGATATAACAGGTCGCGCTTCATTTGAAGAAAAAGAAAAGTATTTATTATGTAGTGTCATTGATGGTGAAGGGACATTGACACATGATGGTCAAGAGTATGTGTTAGCAAAAGGAATGCACTTTATTCTTCCAGTACAATTTGGTAAGTTTGAGATTAATGGTTTAGTAGAATTAATCGTTTCACATGTGTAAAATATTCGAATAAAAAAGGCTTTTGAAAACGATGCAAATTACCATAATAGAAACATGTAAGAAAAAGGAATGAGACGTGAAAGTAAACTTATCTGAATATTGAAAAATATTATTTCCAGCTGATTGTTGTAGGCAACTAAAAAGCCAACATGCAGCTGTCTTTTTAATCCCGTTCTAACTGACACTAAGAGCCCGATTGGTTCAACTAAGCCTCGGTGGGAGATGAAAGAAAACTCTCATTGATGGAAGTTTCACTTTATTTTGGCTTTGTTGCAAAAGATTGTTGACTTTAGGAACGAGTATAAAAAATGATTATTAGGATAATTTTGTATGTTACTTTAAATAGTAAAGCAAAAAGGGTGGATGTTAGTCAGCTTTTTTTGTAAAATAATACAGGATAAGAGTAATAAAATTTAGAACTATGCATAGCTATAATGGCATTTTTCATTAATGGAGATGTACGTGATGAAAAAGTATGAAAAAATTTCAAATGAAGTAAGAAAACGAATTAAAGAAGGCGTTTATCCTAGTGATCAGCCGATACCAGATGAAAATAGTCTTACCAAGGAATTTGATTGTAGTAGAATGACGATAAAACGTGCTCTCGATGAATTAGTAATGGAAGGGCTTTTATATCGCAAGCGTGGGCATGGAACATTTATTATTCAATCTACCATCTACGATAATACGGTCAATGTCATTAGTGAAGAAAGTGTTGGATTATCTAAGTTACTTGAAGATAAAGAGGTAACTAGTAAAGTGATTGCTTTTGATATTCAGTTCCCTACAGAAGAGGTGGCAGGACAGCTTCGAATTAGCAAAGAAACACCTGTTTATCATATTATTCGCTTGCGTTGTGTGAATGGTGAACCATATGTAATGGAAAAAACGTACATGCCTGCTAATTTGATTCCGGGAATCACCCATGAAGTACTACATGCTTCTATTTATGAGTATATTAAAGATGTATTAGAGTTAAAGATGGGAGTCACCCATCGAAAGATAAGAGCTTGTAAATCAAATGAACTGGATCAAAAATATTTAGATTGTAAAAAGGATGATCCAATTCTTGAAGTAGAACAAGTAGGTTTTTTGAATACGGGTGTCCCTTTTGAATATTCCTTTACAAGACATCGCTATGATAAGTTTGTTTTTACAACTGTCGCAATTAATAAAAACTGATACATGTGTTTTAAAGGTTTAATTTGTTTTTTTAGGACTAAAGCAAGTTTACTTGTTAATCGTTACAATAAGTACATATGTAGACAAAATGGAAAGCATCTAAAATTTTAGGTGCTTTTTTTGTTTTGGGCAATTATTTTAACTATTTTTAAAAAAATAACAATTTAATATTCACAATAGTGTGTGTCGTACAGTATAATGAAAGTAGGAGGTGCTCTTATGGATAAAGTAACAGAAGCAGAACTATTAGAAAGCTTAACGTCAGAACTAAGACGAGGTACGATTGTTTTAAGTGTGTTAAGCCAATTAAAGACACCACAGTACGGATACTCATTAGTATTATTACTACAAGAAAAAGGAATGCAAGTAGATGCAAATACGCTTTACCCTTTGCTAAGACGATTAGAAAAACAAGGGATATTGGCAAGTACATGGGATACGGACGGCACAAAGCCGCGAAAATATTATGAATTAACATCAGATGGAAAAAGAATATACGAGCAACTTTGTAATATGTGGAGTGATATGGTGAGTACGATGAAAGAATTACTTGAATAATGGGGGGAGAAAAATGGAATTGATAGAACGATATGTGTATGCAGTCGTTAGTAAGTTACCTGAAAAGGGGAGAACAGAAATTGAGAAAGAAATTAAGGCGCTTATTTATGACATGATGGATTCCTATGGCGAAGAGATGAGCGAAGAAGAAAAGATAAATAAAGTGTTAAAGGAGTTAGGGGATCCAGAATCACTTGCGGATAATTATCGAGATAAAAAACGTTATTTAATCGGGCCTACTTATTTTACAAAATATATATATGTATTAAAAATTGTATCATGGGCAGTCTTTTTTGGTGTAACTGTTGCAACAGTAGTTGGATTAATATTTGATCAACCTATTAGTGTAGGTGCAATTATTGGGGAATATATGGCCACTTTATTTTCAGGTATTATCCAAGGAGCAGCTTGGGTAACGGGGGTTTTTGCTGTTATTGAGTATACTGGAACAGACATAAAGGAATTAACAGGTGATAAAAAAGGATGGGATCCAACGAAGTTACCAGAGATTCCAAATAAAAAGACATATATTAAACCGTCAGAATCAATTTTTGGAATCATTTTTACGACCATCTTTTTTATCATTTTATATTTTGTACCACAATATATTGCAATGTATAGAATTACAAGTGGGGAAAGAATGATTACGCCAGTGTTTAATTTAGAAACGCTATCTACGTTAAAATTGCTTATTATTAGTATGTTTGTAGCAGGAATTTCTAGGGAACTAGTAAAACTTATTTTTGGAAAGTGGACGGTACAATCAGCAATTATTTACGCAACATTAAGTGTTTTATCGGCTATGCTGTTAATTGTTTTCGTTTTAAATCCTACTATTTGGAACGATGATTTTCTTACACAATTATCAACGATCTTTAAAGGAGAGATTCCGTTTCGAGAAAGTTGGGATTATGTGATAAATGGATTTGTTTTTGTTGTAGCGGTAGTTACAATCATAGATATATTTGTTCCGATGTATAAAGGAGTAAAGTATGGAAGTAAGTAGGCACTCATTAGAGTGTCTTTTTTTATTTATCCCGTTCTAGCTGGTATTAAACCTCTCAATGATGGAAGTTTCACTTTATCTGATTGTGCTATTTATACTACATGCAAACCATGTTTAATGTATGTAGCCGCAATTATTTAGGCAGGGATTAAAAAGTATATTATTGTAGCACGAAAGAAGATGCACATGAACATGGTTTTTCAGATTTACATATTCGTGATTATTTAATAGGAAAGCATACAGATTTGCTTCAAATGGTGAAGGTGGAAAAAGAGAAGATTGCGATGCGTTATGTACTTACAATAATGAGCATATAAATAAAGATTGAATGTATGTAATTGAAAAGCAAATATTGTGATTTGCATAATTAGTTGTATTATAATTAAGGCTTGTAGATGTTTTCAACAATGAATGAACAATATTATTTTAAGGGTAAAGTGGTGTATACATGAAAAAGCAAAATTTTTCTTTAACCTTTTTTTCTTCTATTCAATGGTTTTTCTTTTTATTCGCCAATACAGTTGTTGTACCAATCTCCATCGGAAGTGCATTTCAGTTAGACCCTAGTACAGTTGAAATGATGCTTCGAAGCTCCTTTATGTTGACAGGGGTTGCTTGTATTTTTCAAGGAGTATTTGGTCACCGTTTTCCGTTGATGGAAGGACCATCTGGTTTAACATGGGGGGTCATGCTAAATCTTGGATTAGCTTCATCCACAATGGGAATGAGTTTGACGGATATCGGTGGAGGAATTGTGACTGGAACGTTATTAGCTTGTGCAGTTGCCTTTCTTTTTGCGATTTTTAATGGTATTCAATTTCTTCAATCTATCTTTACGCCAATTGTCTTATCTGTGTATTTATTTTTATTATCTTTCCAATTGGCATTTATCTTTTTCAAAGGTATGCTACAAATAAACGATGCTGGAACAATGAATGTAGCAATTAGTTTATATTCGTTAGCTCTCGTCGTTCTTGTTAGTATATTGAAGATAAAAGGGAATAAGATAGTTAGTAATTTTTCCATTTTAATTGGATTAGTAGTTGGCTGGATTGGCTATGCTGTTCTTTTTTCAGATCAATTACAACAAGTTTCTCACTCTAGCGGCTTTGCCTTTGCTTTATTTCCTTTAGGGAAACCTAACTTAGAGATAGGGATTATTGCAGTGACCTTTATTGCAGGTCTTGTGAACTTAACAAATACAATGGCTTCAATACAAGCAGGTGCAAACTTATTTCAAGAAAAACCAACAAATAAGCAATATCGAAATTCAATAGGGATTTCGTCTATTTTTACGGCTATTGGAACAACTCTTGGACTTGTTTCATATACGCCATTTACATCTTCAATCGGTTTTTTACAAAGTACGCGTATTTTTGACAGAAAACCATTTTTATTGGGTGGCGGTATTTTAGTGATAATTGGCCTTGTTCCACTGTTCGGATCTTTTTTAGTAACAATGCCAGTTACAGTAGGAAATGCAGTTTTATTTGTTGCGTACTTACAATTGTTTGGAACAGCTTTTGATAGTTTGAAAGGTGCAACCTTTAATTCAAGCACGATTTTCCGTTTAGCTGCGCCAATTATGATTGGTCTTTCCTTAATGAATTGTCCACAGGCTGTGTTTAATAGCTTACCAATATTAGTTCAACCATTTCTTTCAAATGGCTTAATAACCGGTGTTATTATCGCCATTATATTAGAGAAAGTAGTAAATTGGTCGAAATATGAAACGCCAGCTAATCAAGAATTAAAAAATGCAAATTAAGTGATAAGAAAGACATCTCTAGGGGTGTCTTTTTTTGTTTAATTGTTTTAAAATTAAGAATATTATCTTTCGCAAATAGATTGGGGTAAAGGATAGGGGACAAGCATGTTTTTATTTGGAACGATTGTTAATGCAGTATTAGTTATTATTGGAACGATTATTGGTGTCTTTTTTAAGGATATTCGTGAGTCACAAAAACAATTAATTCTTCAAGCAATGGGATTAGTTGTTGTTGTGTTAGGGATATCGATGGCGATGGAAATGAAGGCAACGTTACTTTCTATTATTAGCTTGGCAATTGGAGCAGTTCTTGGGGACTATTGGAACTGGGAAGGAAAGCTTGAACAAGTTGGTAATAAGCTAGAACAAAAGTTTGGAAAAGGGAAAAGAGGTAATGTCACCAATGCCTTTATGACAAGTACACTTGTTTTTTGTGTCGGAGCAATGGCCATTTTAGGCGCAATTGATAGTGGAATTCGCAATAATCATGATGTACTGTTAACAAAATCTATTATTGACGGTTTTTGTGCTATTATTTTTACAAGTACGTTAGGTTATGGAGTTATTTTTTCTAGTATTCCAGTTTTCCTTTATCAAGGTAGTATTGCCTTTGCTGCTTATTTATTAGGGAGTAATTTGCCTCAGCAATTATTAGATGTATTAGTAAATGGTATATCTGGTGTAGGTGGTATTTTAATTTTAGCATTAGGTTTAAATGTAGCAGGTATCACGAAAATCAAGGTAGGCAACCTTTTACCAGCCCTTTTTATCATTATCATTTTATTAACTGGAGAATACTATTTCTTTTAGAGATTGATGAAAAATGAAACAAAAGGAGAAAACAGAATGAGTAATCGAAGAAAATATTGGATTCTTGCTATTCCATTTTTCA
>JBJEFI010000016.1:0-20245 GCA_051873875.1 Bacillaceae bacterium
GGCCTTTTTTATCTTATTGAAAGACATGAAAAAGATAGTAGGAAATATCCTTACTATCTTTTTTAGTTGGGAAATTATATAGCATAATGAATTATTTATTATGCAGGTGACTTTGTTTTCGATAAGGAAACGGGCGCTGGTGGATGAATTTTCATTAAGGCAACATACACAATAAAGGAAATGAAGACACCAACAAACCAAGAAATATCATAGAGTAATTCAAAGGTTGGATAAACAAAGCCAATCAGTGAAAAAAAGGCACCTAGTATAGTTGCGACAAAGGCTCGATAATTATAGCCTTTATAGAAGGTATAACGGCCATTTTTTGTGTATAAATCTTCTACAACTAGTGTCCGTTTTTTAATAATAAAATAGTCAGCAATCATAATACCTGCTACAGGGCCTAAGACACCACCAATAATGTTAAGGAATGTAAAAACTGTATCTGGATTCTCCATTAATTTCCAAGGAACTGTAAATAAAGCAAGTAGTGCAGTTAAGTAAGAGCCACGCTTAAAATTAATATATTTAGGAAGAAGATTCGCTAAGTCATAAGCTGGGGACACGAGATTAGCAGCTACGTTTACAGAAATAGCCGCAATACATAAGGTAATAACCGATACAGCAATAATAAATGGATGATCAAAATAGGCTAAAATACCAACTACATCCCAAATTGGTTCACCAAAGGCAACTTGAGAACCAGATGTAACCGTAATACTTGCGAAGGCAAATAAAGCAAATGTACCTGGTAATCCGAAAAATTGACCACGAATTTGATCTTTTTGTGAGGCAGCAAAGCGAGTGAAATCGGGAATATTTAAAATCAATGTAGCCCAATATCCCATAATAGCTGTCACGCCTGTCAGAAATGGCCAAAATAATTCGGAAAATGTTTGGTATTTTCCTACTTGAGAATAAATGGGTCCTAGCCCACCTGCAATATCAATTGCCCACCAAACCATCCCGCCAAAAACAACATACACTAAAGGACCAGCCCATGCCTCAAATCGCTTAATTGATTCCATTCCATGATGTAGAACAAGTAAATGAATAGCCCAAAAAAGTAAAAAGGAAATCATTCCAGATACATGAAGGCCAAAAATGTTAAAATCTCCACCTAAATTATTAAATCCTGGCCATAAATTTAATATTAAAATATTAATTGCGGCACTTCCTGCAAATACTTGTATTCCGAACCACATAATTGCCACGAAACCTCGGAGTAAAGCAGGAATATTTGCACCAAAAATACCAAAGGAAGAACGAATAAGTACTGGAAACGGAATACCATACTTTGTTCCTGCATGACCAATTAAAGAAAGAGCAACGAATAAAATTAAAGAAGCAACAATGATAATACTTAATACTTGCCAAGGAGAAAGTCCGATTGCGATTAAGCCACCTACTGTTGCATATGTAGGGATATTGTGCAAACAGCCCATCCATATTGCAGCAAAGTTAAAGGTTTTCCAAGTTCTATCCTTTTTCTCGACGGGAAGTAAGTCTTTGTTGCTTAAAGAATCGACAACGACACCTTCATTTGAAATTCTTAGCTTACTCATCACAAAACCCCTTTCATGTCCACACTAGCGTCCTGGCTTTTGCTAGATGTTATAAAATATAAGGCATATTTTTTAGATTATCACAAAATAAATACATAATTTTTCGCCAAATTATGCGGAGATAATAAACGAGATAAATCGTATTCACTATTAATATTGTTACGTTTTAAACTTATAAAAAATAATTTTCCTAGGTTGTAGTTTTACTAATTATTTCATATATATCTACTAACTATTTAACTGTCCAAAGGCAGTTAGGATTGGAGGGTATAAAAATGAGTGATCGAGTTGTGATTGGATTAATTCAAGCGAAGAATGACGTAGATGGAAGTGAGCCGGTAGCAGTACATAAGAAAGTGGCAATTGAAAAGCATGTGAAATTGATTAAGGAAGCAGCAGACAAAGGAGCTAATATTATTTGTTTACAGGAAATTTTTTATGGTCCATATTTTTGTACGGAACAAAATCCAAAATGGTATGGTGCAGCAGAAGAGATACCAAATGGACCAACTGTAAGGTTGATGCAAGAAATCGCCAAAGAACATGGTGTAGTCCTTATTGTGCCAATTTATGAGCAAGAAGGAATTTCTACTTATTACAATACGGCAGCGGTCATTGATGCGGATGGCTCTTATTTAGGAAAGTATCGAAAACAACACATTCCTCAAGTAGGTGTGGAAAAAGAGGGCTGTGGTTTTTGGGAAAAATATTATTTTAAACCGGGTAACCTTGGGTATCCTGTTTTTGATACAGAGTTTGGAAAAATTGGTGTATACATTTGCTACGATCGTCATTTCCCAGAAGGTGCTAGATTGCTAGGGTTAAATGGGGCTGAAATTGTGTTTAATCCATCGGCAACGGTTGCTGGATTATCGGAATATTTATGGAAACTTGAACAACCTGCTCATGCTGTTGCCAATGGATACTATGTTGCCGCTATTAATCGAGTAGGTGTGGAATCTCCGTGGGAAATGGGGGAATTTTATGGCCAATCTTATTTAGTAGATCCAAGAGGAAATTTTGTCAGTATGGGTTCACGTGATCAGGACGAAGTGATTATCGGTGTAATGGATAAAAAATTAATTCGTCAAGTTCGTGATGTGTGGCAATTTTACCGTGATAGAAGACCTGAGACATACAATGAAATGACAGCTTTACTTCCATGAAAAAGGGGGGTGTCACGTTGATAATTGATCGAGAGAAACTCCAACATAATTTTGAAGAAATGGTTCCGTCTTTTTCAAAACAAGAAGCAATAGAGGAGGCAAATCGCTGTCTATATTGTTATGATGCACCCTGTATTAAAGCATGTCCAACTGGAATTGATATTCCTTCTTTTATTAAAAAGATAGCAACAGACAATGTAAAAGGATCGGCAAGAATTATTATGGAGGCAAATCCCATTGGTGCAACGTGTAGTCGTGTTTGTCCAACAGAAGAGCTATGTGAGGGGGCATGTGTATTAAATGATTCGACAAAACCAATTTTAATTGGAATGCTTCAGCGCTATGCAACAGATCATGCAATCACAAACCAACTTCGTCTTTTTTCTACTCCCCAAAAAGAAAACGGAACAGTAGCGGTTATTGGTAGTGGACCAGCTGGATTGTCAGCTGCAAGACAATTGGCGTTGCTTGGCTATGATGTAACTGTATTTGAAGCAGAACAAGAAGGAGGGGGATTAAATCGTACAGGTATTGTTTCCTTTCGATTACCAAAATCCATTCCTACTTGGGAAGTACAGCAAGTAAAAGATTTAGGTGTAACCTTTTTCTTTAATACAATGGTTGGAAGAGATATTTCTTTTGCCCAATTACAAGAACAATTTGATGCCATTATTGTGGCAGTAGGGCTGGGAAAGGTTCCTGCTTTAGGGTTAGAAGTTGAAGAAAATGTCATTGATGCATTGGAGTTTATTCGCCAAACAAAGGAAGGGACTATTCCAACGTATGTAAAAGATAAAAAAGTAGTGGTAATTGGCGCTGGAAATACGGCTATTGATGCCGCCACTTGTGCAATTCGATTAGGTGCAGAAAAAGTAACGATGATGTATCGCCGAACAGAAAAAGAAATGACGGCTTATCAATTTGAATATGAATCAGCAAAGCAACATGGTGTTCAATTTCAATTTTTGGCAACACCAGTTAGAATACAACAGACAATAGATAAGCTTCAAATACAATGGATGCCTATGAAACTTGGTGAAATAGAAAGAGATGGACGGAGAAGACCAATTCCGGCATCCTCTATTCCTATAAAGGAAGAAGTAGATTATGTGATCCGCGCCATCGGTCAAGAACGATTTATTGATTTTGTTGAACAAATAGGTATTAAGCATAATAAAGGTGTTATTGCTGTGACAGATGGATATGAAACAAATATAGAAAATGTTTTTGCGTGTGGGGATTGTATTTTTGAGAAAGGACTAGGAGAGGCAACTGTTGTTCATGCGGCACAACAAGGGAAGGAAGTGGCGAAAGCTGTTCATCATAAATTACAGGCAAACCTAATTCAGGGAAAGGAGTGAGTAAATGGTTGATTTGACTGTATCTTTTGCAGGTATTACTTCTCCGAATCCATTTTGGTTAGCTTCTGCCCCACCAACGAATTCTGGGTATCAAGTACAACGGGCCTTTGAAGCTGGCTGGGGTGGAGCTGTTTGGAAAACACTTGGAGACCCAATTTTAAATGTTTCTTCTCGCTTTGGCGCTTTACATTTAAAAAACCAACGAATAGTAGGCTTTAATAATATTGAATTGATTACGGATCGTCCACTCCATGTTAATTTAAAAGAAATAGAAGAAACAAAAAAGAAATTCCCTAATCATACGATTATCGCTTCTTTAATGGTAGAGCCAAAGCAAGAAAAGTGGCATGAGATTGTAAAGCGAGTAGAAGACGTTGGTGTAGATGGGTTAGAGCTAAATTTTGGTTGTCCTCATGGAATGGCAGAACGCGGTATGGGTTCAGCTTCGGGGCAAGTTCCAGCTTTAGTGGAGCAACAAACCTATTGGGTAAAAGAGGTTGCTACTACACCTGTTATTGTAAAATTAACACCAAATATTACGGATATAACAGCGACGGCAGAGGGTGCTGCCAAGGGTGGTGCCGATGCAATTAGTTTAATTAATACAATAAATAGTTTAATTGGTGTGGATATTAATAGTTGGACACCATTGCCAAATGTAGCAGGTAAAGGGGCTCATGGGGGATATTGTGGTCCTGCGGTTAAACCAATTGCCTTGAATATGGTAGCAGAATGTGCGAGAAGTTCACATATTCCTATTCCGATTTCTGGAATAGGTGGTATTGGCACATGGCAAGACGCTGTTGAATTTTTATTAATGGGTGCAAGCAATGTGCAAGTTTGTACGGCAGCTATGCATCATGGATTCCGAATTGTGGAAGACATGGTTGATGGGTTAACAAATTATTTAGAAGAAAAAGGATTACATTCCCCAATGGAATTAACAGGGAAAGCTATATCTACTTATCAAAACTGGGGTGACTTAGATTTAAATTATAAAGTGGTAGCTCGAATTAATAATGATACATGTATTCATTGCAACAAATGCTATATTGCCTGTGAAGACACATCTCATCAATGTATTGAGCGTGTAGTGACAAGTGAAGGGAAAGAAGTATTACAAGTGCGAGAAGAAGATTGTGTTGGCTGTAATTTATGTTCATTAGTTTGTCCAGTTGAAGATACGATTTCTATGATACCACTTGATACTGGTGCACCAATTATGACATGGAACGATCGTCAACGAATTATTCAACAAATATAGTAAGTGAGGCGAAAGAATGAGAAAGTTAATTAAGCATGGTCATATTGTGACAGAATCAACTTCTTTTTATGGTGATATTTTAATAGAGAATGAAAAAATCATTGAAATAGCTACGGATATTGAAGACGCCACAGCAGAGATAATTAATGCTAATGGAAATTATGTCATTCCAGGCGGGATAGATCCTCATACACATTTGGATATGCCTTTTGGAGGGACAGTAACAAAGGACGATTTTGAAACAGGAACAAGAGCGGCAGCTTTTGGAGGAACAACGACAATCATCGATTTTTGTTTAACAGAGAAGGGAAAAACATTACAGTCAGCGTTACAGCAATGGCATGAAAAAGCGAATAACAAAGCATCCATTGATTATGGTTTTCATTTAATGATTAGTGAAATTAATGAAGATGTGTTACATGAGCTAGATACTATTGTGAAGGAAGAAGGGGTTACATCCTTTAAAGTGTTTATGGCTTACAAAAATGTACTTCAAGCGGATGATGGTACATTGTATAAAACATTGCTTGCCGCAAAAGAATTAGGGGCACTTGTAATGGTTCATGCTGAAAATGGGGATGTCATTGATTATTTAGTAAATGATGCGTTGGAAAAAGGAGAGACGGAACCTATTTATCATGCATTGACTCGACCTTCTCAATTAGAAGGAGAGGCGACTGGGCGAGCAGCAGTATTAGCTGAATTAACAGATTCAAGGTTATATGTTGTCCATGTTACATGTGCAGAGGCAGTTGAACATATTGTGAAGGCGAGAAATCGGGGCATTCAAGTATGGGGAGAAACATGCCCACAATATATTACGTTAGATGTTAGTTATTTAGAAAAACCAAATTTTGAAGGGGCAAAATATGTATGGTCACCGCCATTACGAGAAGCCTCACATCAACAAGCGCTTTGGGAAGCATTGGCAAGTGGTGGATTGCAGACAATTGGATCTGATCAATGCTCGTTTGATTTTGTTGGGCAAAAAGAGCTTGGCCGTAATGATTTTTCAAAGATTCCAAATGGTGGTCCTATGATTGAGGATAGAATGCGAATCCTCTTTTCAGAAGGAGTTTGCAAAAAACGAATTACAATGAACCAATACGTAGAATTAACATCAACAAATAGTGCTAAATTATTTGGACTTTACCCACAAAAAGGAACACTTCAAGTTGGCAGTGATGCAGACATTGTTATTTTAAACCCTAATGTAGAAGATGTACTTTCGGTTAAAACACATCATATGGCAGTAGATTATAACGCTTTCGAAGGCATGAAAGTAACAGGAAAAATTGAAACCGTTATGCTTCGAGGAACTATCATTGTTGAAAATGATACGTTTAAAGGAAAGTCAGGAGAAGGACGTTTCTTAAAACGAAAAACCTTTCTATCCAAAACACTTATTACCCAATAAGGAGGAGAGGAAATGAGTGAGTATGCACAAGAATGCAAAGAGAAAGAAAAATTGTTAGCGCTAAAAGAGCAAGCTTATAAAATTATAAGTGCAAAAGAATGTTTAAATGGAACGATGTTAACATTTAAGCATGAACAAACAAATGAAGTAATAGATTTGACGTTAGAAACACCAGGAGCGAGAAAATATTTTTTGACATTGTTATAAGAAGTAACGAATAGCCCCTTACTAGTTTTGTACTAATAAGGGGTTTTATCTTTGTATGCTTTTCCTTGTACGACCAACTAAAAATTTAATTTTGCATTTATATTTAAGTGAAATACAATTCGTGATACGATTAGAGATATATTTTTTTAGAAAGGTGATTTATATGCATGACATTTTATTTATTATGGGTTTTGGATTTATAGCTGCATTTGTTGATGCAATCGCCGGAGGGGGAGGATTAATTTCAGTTCCAGCCTTGTTATTTACAGGAATGCCACCTCAATTGGCATTAGGGACAAACAAACTTGGCTCTACCATGGGTTCTTTTGTTAGTTCAATGACTTATTTAAGGTCTAGTCATGCTGACAAAAAATTATTAAAAAAATTGATTCCTTTTACAGTAGTAGGCGCAATTATTGGTGTCTTTGTTCTTCGTCTTATTCCACCTGATAAATTAAAACCACTTATCATTTTCTTATTAATTGGAATTACAGTTTATACATTGGTGAAAAAACGAGCTAAAGATGGAGATGGGCATGTTGTTTTAACCACAGGAAAGTTTCTTTTTCTTATTACAATGGCTTGTGTCATCGGATTTTACGATGGTTTCTTTGGACCAGGAACAGGTTCTTTTTTAATTTTTAGTTTTACATTAGTAGGCATGACTTTTCTTCAAGCAGGTGCAAATGCCAAAATACTAAATTTCACTAGTAATTTAGTATCTGCTATTACATTTGTTGGATTAGGAATGGTTGATTATAAGCTAGGAATTGCAATGGGGATAGGGATGATTCCAGGCGCTTATATAGGTTCTCACTTTGCCATTAAACAAGGAAGTCGCCTTGTAAAGCCAATGTTTATTGTGATTACTGTGTTTTTAATAGGAAAGCAATTATTCTTTTCTTAATACTATATGTGAACACACAGTAAATTTTTATCCTACACGAATGAACACTTATTAATTGGAAAATAGTAGGTATAATAAGAATTTGATTTTAACCCTCAGTGAAAAGAGCCAATGATGGAAGTTTCACTTTAGTTAGTTTTAAATTTAAATAACTGATTATTCAGTTATTTAATGGACGAAGATAATAAACAATGTGGAGGAAATATAGTGAAAAGGATCGTACGACTAATAATTGGCTTGTTTTTGTATGCATTTGGTATTGTCTTGACGATCCATGCAAATATTGGCTTAGCACCTTGGGATGTATTTCATCAAGGATTGTCTAAGACATTGCCAATTACAATGGGAAGTGCTTCGATTATTATCGGATGCGTTATTCTATTATTAAACTATTATTTAGGCGAAAAAGTTGGCTGGGGAACAATTGCAAATGTTTTTTTCATTGGTATTTTCATGGATATATTGATGAAATCAGGATTCATTCCATATGGTCGTATGTTATTTATTCAAATTGGTATGGCAATTGTAGGGATGCTAGCAATCGGATTTGCTTCTTGGCTTTATATTGGTTCTGAATTAGGAGCAGGCCCAAGAGATGGGCTAATGGTAGCTTTAACGAAAAAGACAGGGAAAAGTGTTCGCTTTATACGTAGTAGTATTGAAATAACTGTATTAGTAATTGGGGCATTACTAGGAGGAACATTTGGCTTTGGAACCATTTTTATGAGTCTTACAATAGGGTATTTTATCCAAATAGCTTTTAAGATTGCTCGATTCGATGTGAAAAAAGTAAATCATCGTGTTATTCAATGGGATAAGGTCTTTTAAAATAATATCGATTTAAGCAAAAGGACATTAAATAAATAGATGGATGATGAATAGAGTGATATATTCTAAATGGTATTGACGTGGGGTAAAAGAGAAGTATTACTATTATTAGAAATAGCATCGAGAATATTTTGCAAATGGGCGACTATAACAAACCTAAGGCCTATCCTTTTCATAGTGTATTAAGGTAATGAAACTATATGAAAAGGAGGAAAAGAAGATGTTTGGTCAAACACCTTATGGATTCGGACCAGGATATGGACCGGGAGCAGTAGCGCCTTATGGGCCAGGGATGGGATATGGACCAGGAGCAGTAGCACCTTATGGACCAGGTCCACATATGACAGGGCCTGTAACGTATGCTCAACCTGTTGTTCATCCAACACAATATCTTGAAAATCATACGTATCATACAACAATCGTACCACACGTATTCCCATCACATTTAAATACAGTTAACCACAATATTATTCAATGTGAAGCTTCTTATCCGCATACACAATCACAATGTAATGTTGTAACAGATATGTGTCATGGACCAGGACCAAATGTGGCGCCAGCCAATATTGGACCAACGCTAAAAGGTCAGCAAATGGCACCGACGAACGTAAGTCCAACAATGAAAGGTCAACAAATGGCACCAACAATGAAAGGTCAGCAAATGGCTCCAACGATGAAGGGTCAACAAATGGCACCAACAATGAAGGGTCAACAAATGGCTCCAACACATGTAAGCCCAATTGGAAAAGGTAGTTACTATATGTAAATAAGAAAACAAGAAAGAGGACCATTATATGGTCCTTTTATGTTGTATAAAAAGGGTACCGTTATTTGAAAGATTCTGTTGAAAGGCTAGTTTTAAAGGAATAAAATAATGTATAATAAAGCTATCTTGTTTCCTAAAGGAGGATATTGGATGTTTGGTAAGTTAGCTGCAGATGCATTAGGGTTAAGCGATATTGGTCGTGTTATTTCTCCCGAAGATTATGCAAGGGTAGATTCAGATGATTATATTTTTCATGAGGATGGGGAGAAAATCTATTTCCTTATTAAAAGTAAAACAGACGAGTATTGCTTTACGAATAAAGCACTTATTCATTTAGATGGAACGAGTGCCGTAAGTAAGAAACGCATGTTAAAAAGATATGATTATTACAAGAAGCCAATTAGTGAAGTACGTTTAGAAACAGCAGGAACAGTTGATTTAGATGTTGAAATCAAATTTGTCTGTGGTGGCGAAAGTTTTTCGATTGATGTTCATAAATCTCATATTGAACAAATTAAAGATTTATATAAATCTTTAATTAAAATAAGTGAAATATCAGAAGAAAATGAAGTGTCATTAAAATATTCTCGCGATTCAATTGAACTAGCAGCACGTGTATTAGGCTCAAATCGAGCAGAAGGTGATGTTGTTAAGGCGTTCAAAGAGATTAATCAATTTTCTTTTGATTGGCTAAATCAAGCAAAAGGTCAATACAAAGTGAAAGATTTTGGCTTTGTATTCGAAAAATATATTAATAATTAAAGAGAAAGCACATCAGAGAACGTATTAGTTCTTATGATGTGCTTTTTTAAATGGAATGCCAGCTTTTGCTACCATACCTGGTAACGGATGTTTGATTACCTCTTCTAACCATAAATTTGTAGTAAGGAGTGTTTCTAAATCAATGCCTGTTTTTATATTCATTTGATGAAACATATTAATTAAGTCTTCTGTACATACATTTCCTACTGCCTTTGGTGCAAAGGGACATCCTCCTAATCCACCGATGGAACTATCAAAATGAGTTACTCCCATTTCATATGCTGCAAGTATATTTGCCAACGCCAATCCCCGTGTATTATGAAGATGTAAACCAATCGTAATAGCCTTGTTATAGTGTGTTTGTAATACTTGAATCCAGTTACGGATGTGTAAAGGGGATGCTAAACCAGTTGTATCTGCTAATGTAATTTCTTTGCAACCTGCTTCGACAAAAGAGTCAATAATATGTAATACGGCTTTTTCATCAATATGACCTTCGTAAGGACAACCAAAAAAAGTTCCAATAATTGCAACAACGGGCATATGTATGGTTGTACATGTTTTGATGACGTTTGTTAATTCAAGGAGGGAATCTTTCGTAGACTTTCTACTATTTTTTAAATTAAACGTATTACTAGCGGCCAAAGAAAGATGGATAACATCAATTGATGTGTGAAGTGCTCGTTCTAATCCTCGCTGATTTAGTACGAGGCCTGCATACGTAACATCTTTGTGTTTAGGAGTATTCTTCATTACTTCTTCTGCAAGGGCCATTTGTGGGATAATCTTTGGATTTACGAAAGAGACAGCCTCAATCTTTTTAATTCCACTTTGTATTAACTTTTCAATCAGTGATACTCTTTGAGAAACCGTTAAGGCAACAGCTTCATTTTGTAATCCATCTCTAGGGCCTACTTCACAAATATGAACCATCATCTTCACCTCCATATATTAATATGTAAACAAATGATAACTAGAACAAAAGGAGGGTGAATATGAACTTTTGAATGGTGGGTGAATATCATAAGAAAAGTAGGGACTGATCTAGGGGGGGTTAGATGAAGAAGGAAAAAGAAGAAAAAAGGCCAAGAACGAAAAAAGAAATAGAAAAAAGATTGGAAGAATTAGACGATGAAGTTATTATAATTGCCAAAAGGGCAATGATACTTTTGATTATTACAATTATAGCACCTAAATTATTTGATGATAAAACGAATAAGTTTTTTCAACATCCATTGCCACTTTTTGATCTATTAATTTTTGTAAATGATATCGTTGAATGGCGAGAAATTGAAAAAGAAAGAGATGAATTAGAGAAAGAATTAGAAGAGTTTGAAGAATAAATATAAAAAGGGAAACTCCAACAAGAAAGATGTATAGAGAATCCCTTTTGGATATAGTTACATTTGTTTTGAAGTAGTTTTTATAGATAGATTCTTTCTTCCATATGTTAGCACACGCCAAACATATTCCAGAGGACCATATTTCCATTTAGAAAGAACCCATTTTGATACTACTAATTGAATAGCTAAAATAATAATTACATAGATTAGTTGAATCCATAATGGAATATTACCCGTATCCTTGATAACAAGAGATACGATTAATAGAGAGATGATTGTTTGAGCAATGTAATTTGTAAAAGCCATTTTTCCAAAAGGTGCCAATATAGATAAGCGTTTTTGCCACGTTTTTACTTGTAATATTCGTAGTAATGTACAAATATAAAAAGTAGCTAGTAATTTGCCAGATAGATAGATTAATAAATAGGAAGCAGGTTCGCCATGTATATATTCCTGAATCATTAAAAGTAAGAAAGGAATACTACAAAGAAGAGAGATTAGTTGGATGCGTTTAATTCCCTTTATATATTTAGCTGTTTCTGTAAAAACACCCATTTTTGCAGTTGCCATTCCAGCTAGAAATAATGGGATAAATTCAATTGGATTTGCGATAATTTCTACCGGCATCATCCATAAAAAGAAATTCCAACGCTCTTTCAACTGATCAATAAAATGAATAAAGTAATTGATTTCACCATTTGTATTTGTATATGCAGTAAAAAAAGGTGTTATTTCTGTTGTGTTATTTGCAGGAGCAAACGCACTTGATAGTTGTAGTAAAATAGCTAAAATAAATAAACCAACTGCCCATTTGATAAGGGTTTTTGCTTCCCTTTTGTAAAAAAGTAGTAAAAAGAACCCAATAAAAGCGTATGTATGCAAAATATCTCCAAACCACAATAATGTCATATGGATGACGCCAAACAAAAACATCCAAGCTAATCGTTTACTAAAATATTTAGCAGGCGATAAACCTCTTCTTTCTACACTCTTCATAAAGTAATAGGCGCTAACTCCAAATAAAAATGCAAAGATCGTATAAAATTTTGTTTGAATAAATAAATCATAGATGAGACGAATAAAGCGATCTATTCCTTCATAATGAAAAACATACAAGGGATCTGGAATAAATAGACTAGGTACATTTACAAAGAAAATCCCCATTAATGCAAATCCACGGATAATATCGATAGAAGCAATTCGCCTCGGTGAAACTAAAGAATTTGAGTTCATAGTCACATCCCCTTCTAAATATGATTAAAAAGTTTGTATTTAATAACAGCCAAATATTCTCGTAAGTAGGATTTAAGGACGACAACAGATGGTGTTTTAGCTGGTAAACCGGATACATGTAATCCTTCTTTTTTACAAAGCATCATCGCTCGATAAACATGATAATCATTTGTAACAACGATGCCATTCTTTGCAGTAGGCGGTAATAATTTTTTTGAGAAGGCTATATTTTCAAGTGTATTTGTTGATTTATCCTCAAGAATAATTCGTGTATCGTCTATTCCGGATTCGACAAGTGCTCTTTTCATTGCTTCTGCCTCTGAAATTGTTTCACCGTTACCTTGCCCACCTGAAACAATCGCGAGTGTCTTAGGATTTTCTTTTAAATAAGAAGTAGCGGCGTCTAGTCGATATCGTAATGATAAGCTTGGCGTTTCGCCCCTTAGACGAGCGCCTAAAACAAGTAAGTAATCCGCCCCTTTTTCAGGTTCTGTTTTTGCTCCTTTCGCAACTAAACTGTGAATATAGAAGAAATAAGAACATGCGCCGATAAGTGCTATGCATGCTCCAATAATAATGTATTTTTTCATAATAATCACCTCATAAGGTAAGTATATCATAAACTAAAAAATGATTTACTTAATTGTCTTTATTTTACATCGTTTTTGAAAAATACAAACATGTATATACAGAACTATGGTAAAATTAAGAAAGATATTGTTTTCTAAAAAGAATAAATAAGTTTTCACACGTAATTTTATGCTCATTATTTCACAAATAATGAGAGAATGGGGGATTTTAATGGGAAAATGGAAATGGTTTTGGATACTTATATGTATAATTATTATTTTTTTGATACCACTTCCATGTTTTGCATAAGGATCGGATACGTTTGTAATTAAAAGTGTTAATTGTCAAATTATGCTAGATTATGTAAATCATGATGAAGACAAAGAAACAGAATTTCCAAGTGTATTAGTTGGAGTGTCTGTTCGTTTTGAAAAGATAAGCAATAACGAAGGTAATAAAAGTACATTTTCATTACCTTTATCAATAAATGAGCATGGATTCTGAATTGGCTATATGGGCGGAAGACATTCTGACAATCAACAATTTACTGAAATACCTTATGAGCTTACAAAAAAGGGATTACTTAGTAGCATATAAGCAGCAGAAACAACTCGTGAAAGATGTTGTATTTATTAAAGAGTGGATTGAAGAACTAAAATAAAGGGAACTTCTATCCGTATTGATTCGACTTTCTAGTATTTATGAAGTCTTTATGTTAGTTAGTATAGAATAGAATATGTACTCGGTGGGGGATAAACATGAATAAAACAGCGGTATTACTAGTGAATTTGGGAACACCAGATGCACCAACGGCGAAAGCAGTTCGACCATATTTAAAAGAGTTTTTAGGAGATGTACGGGTAATTGATATGCCAAGATGGAAGTGGCTACCTGTTTTACATGGAATAATTTTGCGAGTACGACCTAAAAAATCAGCAAAGCTATATCAATCTGTTTGGACAGAAGAAGGTTCACCATTGTTAATTTATAGCAAAAAACAACGCGATGCTTTACAAGCAAGATTAGCTAGTGATGATGTGAAGGTAGTACTTGCAATGAATTACGGCAATCCATCTGTGGCTTCTGAATTAGAAAAGTTACACCAATGGGGTGTTCGACAATTAATTGTGTTGCCATTGTTTCCACAGTATTCATCTACGACAACAGCATCTGTTTGGGATAATGTGACAAGGGTCATCTCTAAATGGCGAGATATTCCACAATTTACGTTAATTAGAGATTTTCCTGATCATCCTATGTTTATTGAGTTATTGAAACAGCGAATTACAGATGGTATTAAGGAAAATGGAAAACCAGATGCAATTGTTCTTTCTTATCATGGCATACCCCAGCGTTATGCAGATACAGGGGATGATTATCCAGAACGTTGCCAAAAAACAACAGATGCAATTCGTCAGGCCTTTCCTCAAATAGAATGTATCCAAAGCTTTCAATCAAAATTTGGGAAAGAGGTTTGGTTGGAGCCATCAACAAGTGAAACATTACAAAAGCTAGCGCAATCTGGTAAGAAACATGTACATATATTAGCACCTGCTTTTACAGCGGATTGTTTAGAAACAATCGAAGAATTAGAAGAAGAAAATCGGGCTGTTTTTATGGACGCAGGGGGAGAACACTATCATTATTTACCTTGTGCCAATGATAATTCCTTATTTATTGATTGCTTAGAAGATTTAGTTCGTACATGGTTGAAGAAATGAAAAAAGAGGCAATTATCTGCTTAATGTAGATGATTGCCTCTTTTTTAGTTCAAGTTTAATTCTTAACGGTTACTAACTTCTTTTTTCTACTTATATGTTTATCTCTATTTATAATACAAAGCTGTAATGCCACATCCTAGACCAATTTAGATAAAAGTAAAAGCAAATAATTTTTGGCTAATAGATGTTAAGAAAGAAGTTATTATTGCTCCAATTAATATATCTGTTATAAATCGAAATGTTTTAGCTACTAAGGCAGTTATTTGGTGAGGGATGTTAATACTCTCCATTGAAAATAATTTTATTTATTGAATTGTGTATTTTCGATTATAGGATATTTGAAATTAGTTAAAGAGAAATAAAGAGGGTAATTGTTTGCCTAAAAGAGATAATTATCCCCTTTTTGTATGCATAGATTGTTGTAACCGTTTAGGCGCGCTATTCATACAATGAAATGACAATAACGGGGGTGTTAAAGTGAAAAAGATAGGTTTGTTTATTATTTCATGTATGTTAGTCCTTTCTTTTGTTGCTTGTTCGAAGGAAGAAACGAAAGAAACAATGACAAAAGTGCGTGTAGCGGAAGTAACCCATTCATTGTTTTATGCGCCTTTTTATGTAGCGCTAGGAAAGGATTTCTTTAAAAAACAAGGGTTAGATGTGGAAGTGACAACAACACCTGGTGGAGATAAAACGATGACAACGTTGCTTTCTGGAGGAGCGGACATTGCTTTAGTTGGTTCAGAGACTTCCATTTATGTGTATAAACAGAATGCCAATGACCCAATTTTTAATTTTGCCCAACTTACTCAAACAGATGGCACTTTTTTAGTTGCAAGAAAGAATGTAGCTAATTTTAACTGGAACGATTTAAAAGGCGTGACATTTTTAGGGCAACGAAAAGGTGGTATGCCACAAATGGTTGGGGAGTATGTTTTGAAAAAACATGGCATTAATCCACAAAAGGATTTGAATTTAATTCAAAATGTTGATTTCGCTAATATTGCTACGGCTTTTTCTAGTGGGACAGGTGAATATGTTCAATTATTTGAACCAACAGCAAGTATTTTTGAAAAAGAAGGAAAAGGAACCATTGTAGCATCATTTGGGAAAGAATCTGGAAAAGTACCATATACAGCATTTATGACGAAGGAAAGCTATTTGAAGGAAAATAAAAAAGTAGTCACTGCCTTTACAAAAGGATTGTATGAAGCACAAAAATGGGTAGATACAAGTTCAGCAGAAGAAATTGCAAAAGTAGTGAAACCGTTTTTTGATGGGGTAGATGACGATATTATGGTTCGCGTTATCGAACGCTATAAAGCACAAGATTCATTTGCAACAAATCCAATTTTAGATCAAGAAGAATGGAACAATTTATTGGGAATTATGAAAGAAGCAGGTGTATTAAATGGAGAAGCACCTTATGACAAACTAGTTAATACAGAAATTGCAAATGAAGCATTGAAATAAGGTGTAGTGATGAGCATATTAGAAGTAAACGAAATTAGTCATGTGTTCTTTTCGAAAGAACAATATAAAACGGTTTTAGAAGATATTTCATTAAGCATAGACGAGGGAGAGTTTATTACATTTTTAGGTCCTAGTGGTTGTGGAAAAACAACCTTATTATCAATTATTGCTGGATTGCTCGTCCCGACTGTTGGAGAGGTTATTTTTGAAGGAGAAAAAATTGTTTCGCCAAGTAAAAAAATGGGCTATATGCTCCAATCTGATTATCTTTTTCCATGGCGGACGATTAAAGATAATATTTTGCTTGGATTAGAAGTAAGTAATCAAAAAACAAAAGTAAAAGAATTAGAAGCATTAGTACTTCTTCACTCTGTTGGACTTCAAGGGACGGAGATGGATTATCCAGCTACATTATCTGGTGGAATGAGACAGAGGGCTGCTCTTGTTCGCACACTAATGAATCATCCAAATTTATTTTTATTAGATGAACCATTTTCAGCATTAGATTATCAAACGAAAATAAGACTAGAAGAATTGGTATTTCAACTTATTAAACAATCAAATCTTACTGCACTACTTGTTACACATGATATTGAAGAAGCTATTGCCATGAGTAATCGAATTTATTTGTTTCAACGAAATCCTGGAAGAATTGCAAATATCATTTCTATTCCAAAGGAAATAGCTGAATTGCCTCCACTTCAGGCAAGACAACATCCTCAATTTGGCGCATTGTTTGATCGCGTCTGGAAGGAGATGGAACAACTTGAAACCTAACTTTTCATCTCTTCATAAGCAATATGTAAAACGATTATTTGGTGAGAGTGTTTTTGTTGCAGCAATGCAAATCGTACTTTTAGTTATCTGTATTGGAATGTGGCAAATTGCTAGCGACCAACGTTGGATTGATCCTTTGTTGTTTTCTTCGCCGAAATTAATTTTTAACTATTTAATAACAGAGTTTAAAACAGGGAGCATTAACATTCATTTATTGACAACATTAATCGAAACAATTGCTTCATTCCTTATCAGTACAATTGTTGGAACAATGATTGCAGCACTGCTTTGGTGGAGTAGTCGTCTATCACGCATTATGGATCCTTTTTTGGTTGTTTTAAATGCATTGCCAAAAGTAGCAATAGGACCAATTATTATCGTTATTTTTGGACCATCGATTCAATCTGTAATTGTGATGGGAGTACTTGTTTCGATTATCATTACGATTTTAGTTATTTACCAAAGCTTCAAAGAAACAGAGCCAAATTATATAAAAGTAATGCAAACATTTGGAGCAAGTAAATGGCAGATATTTAGAAAATGTATTTTTCCATCTTCCATTCCGACAATTGTATCAACATTAAAAGTAAATGTAGGATTGGCATGGGTTGGTGTCATTGTTGGGGAGTTTCTCGTTTCCAAAAATGGCTTAGGCTATTTAATTGTATATGGGTTTCAGATTTTTAATTTTACCCTTGTTTTGGCAAGTGTAGTGCTTATTTTATTGCTTGCAACTATTATGTATATAGCTGTTGAGCGTTTTGAAAAAATGGTTCACAAAAATCGTTAAAATCCCGGTTATTGCCGGGATTTTATTTAGTGTAGCTAAATTGAATGGTATCGTTTATCATGAAAGGAGGACATAAAGGGAGGCAAAAAAGTGGAGCTAGTATTAAAATCTTTTGACCAATTATCTGTAAAAACATTTCACGATTTAATTAAATTACGAATAGACATTTTCGTTGTAGAACAAAATTGTCCTTATCCAGAGTTAGATGGTAAAGATGAAACAGCATTGCATCTAATTATGAAAGAGGGAGAAAAGATTGTTGGCTGCTTACGTATTTTACCGAAAACAGAAAAGCAAGCCATTACAATTGGGCGAGTAGCTGTACATGAGGCTTATCGAAATAGGGGAATTGCCAAAACGTTAATGAACAAGGCGATTACATATATTGAAGAAGAATTAAAAGAAGATACAATTTACTTAATGGCTCAAACATATTTAAAGGAATTTTATCAATCATGTGGATTTAAAGTTGTGTCAGAGGAATATTTAGAGGATAATATCCCTCACATTGATATGATTCGCAAACAAAAATGCTAGCTCAATAAGAGACTAGCATTTTTTGTTAACCAAATATTTGAATGATATATAACATGGCTAATAGTCCACCAATAAATCCAAATGTAGCAGTTGTTGCATGTCCATCTCCATGTGATTCAGGAATTAATTCTTTATAAACGATAAATAACATGGCACCAGCAGCAAAAGAAAGTCCATATGGTACAAGTCCATCTACTTGGGTTGAAAGAATAAATCCTACTAAGCCAGCAACGATTTCAATCGATCCTGTTAATCCAGCAATGAAAATAGCCTTTGCATGGGAAACTTTTTGTTGGATAAGAAATAAAGCAATTAAAAATCCTTCAGGAAAGTTTTGTGCACCAATGGCAATCGCAACTAATGGGCCAATCGCACTTTCACCTTCTGCGTAAGAAACACCGACAGATAAACCTTCTGGGATATTATGTAGCGTTAATGCCATCAAAATTAGAAAAACTCTTTCATCGATTACATGTTGTTTAAAATCCATATCAAGATGAGGGACGATTTTTTCAAGACTCGCTAATGCAAGCATACCCAATATAACACCTATTGTGACAGCGGAAAGAGAACCTTGTTCTAAAGCTGTCGGTATTAAACTAAATGTAGTAGCTGAAACCATGATACCAGCTGTTAATGCTAAAAGAAAATCTCGCCATTTATGAGCCAAGCGTTGCATAAACACAATTGGTACGGCACCTAAGGCAGTAGCCATTGCAGATAATGTACTGCCGATAAGAACTTCAATCATATGTAAACCTACTTTCTATTAATAAATATACTGAAACTGTCATCGGTAGGAATTTTTACATCTTCCACGGATGATTAGTTGAATGAAATAAAGTTGGACAAGGGCAAATAATATTCTATTATATGGGGAAATGTAAATTTTCGCAACATAAAGAAATTATTGTAGAAAAGATGTAACTTTTAATAAATTAATTCGTTAATAAAGTGAAGGGAGGGGATGGCAGTTAAAAATATAGATGAACTATATCGCTCTTATGTAGTAGACGTAAAACGATATTTATTATCGCTCACCTCAAATAAAGATTTAACCGATGATTTATTACAGGAAACGTTCTTACGTGCCTATTTACACATAGAAAGTTGCCCACTCGATTATGTGAAGCCATGGTTATTCAAAATTGCTTATCATTTATATATGGATTATTTGCGGAAGCATAAACCAATCATTGTGGAAGAAACTTTTTTTGAAGCATTGAGGGGAACTGAATTAGTAGAAGGAATAATTTTATCGAAAGAGCAAGCAATGGAAATGCGTAAAGCAATTGAACGATTACCTGAAAAACAAAAGCAAGCCATCTTTCTTATTTATTTTAGTGAATTTTCTTATATGGAAGCTGCCAAGATGATGGATATCTCGCTTTCTCATTTAAAAGTTACGATTTTTCGTGGAAAGCAATTGTTAAAAAAGGAGATTGAAAGGATGATAAGACATGAGTGAAGATTATAAAAAGAGGTTACAAGACTATATGGCTGGCAAATTATCAGAACAAGAATCAAAAGAGATGGAAAAGGAATTAGAAAAATTAGA
>JBJEFI010000017.1:0-1431 GCA_051873875.1 Bacillaceae bacterium
ACTACTTTTTCTATTTCTGTGATACCGAAGAAGTGCATCATATTTGTTACATAGTTAACAGCCATTTCTAGTTTGGCTGCTGGTCCTTGAGAGTATACACCGCCACTTGCGTTTAATAAGGCAACTTTCTTATCCTTGATAAGACCGACTGGACCTTCCGGTGTATATTGGAATGTTTTTCCTGCTCGGCATAAATAATCAATATATGTGTGTAAGATAGCTGGGATTGTTAAATTCCATAATGGGAAAGCAAATACCACTTTATCAGCTGCAAGGAATTGATCTAAATGTTTATCGGCAATCGCTACTACTTTTGCTTCCTCTGATGTTAAATCCATGCCGTTGCTAGCCTTAAATGTACCATTAATCATATCTACACCTAAATATGGCATTTCTTCGTTGTATAAATCAAGCTCAATTACTGTATCATTTGGATGTGCTTCTTTATAGCTTGCTAAAAAAGCCTCATATAATTTCACACTCACCGCTTGATTGGCTGGACGGTTGTTTGCTTTTATAAATAAAACTGTTGTCATTCTTTGTTCCTCCTGTTGCTCGCTCTTATGTTGGCTATCTATTTAGATAATGGAAAAGTATCTCATCGTAATGGTTGTTACCATGGATACAAAGTTATTTTGGTTTGATGACCAAGTGGAAATACAAACCTCTTTTTGTTAATAGATAGTCAATTTGATTGACTATATTGCGTATAGTATAATGAAATGCAAATAAAGTCAACCTAGTTGACCTTGTTAAAGGAGGATTATGTATGAATCATCGAGCATGTAGTGAATTGGATTTGACATCACTTTTGTCATTATCCTACAGTACTATGATTTATGAATTACATAACAGGTTGAATGAATTGGGATTTGGAGATATTAGACCTGCACATGGTTTTTTGTTTAAATATATTAGACCTGATGGCGCAACAGGGATAGAATTAGCTGAACATTTAGGTATTACAAAGCAAGCGATAAGTAAAATGGTCGATTATCTAGAAAAAGGTGGGTATGTTATGCGTCAAGCTCACCCTACTGATAAAAGAGGTAAAGTAATCGTTTTAACAGAGCGTGGTTGGGCAGTAATAAAAGCAAAAGAAGAAATCGTAGCGGAGATTGAACAACGCTTGAGTGAGAAAATAGGTGTTGAACGAATGCAAATGCTTAAAGAAGATTTAATAAAATTAGTTGAGGAAGAAAATGAAGATAAATCATCTTTAAGAATAAGACCAGTTTGGTAAAGATAGGATTATTTATGTAGGAAAGAAGCAAATAACAATGAGAAAAGAAAAGTCGAACGGAGATGTTCGGCTTTTTCTTCGCATCGAACTTGGTGAAAATGTGTGGTAAAAAAAGAAGGAACATTATTAGTTCAAAAGGGAAACAAATCATTCCATCCATCTCAATTAAACAAGTAGATTCAACTGGT
>JBJEFI010000017.1:1531-3642 GCA_051873875.1 Bacillaceae bacterium
GAAAGTAATCATTTAAAGCGAACTTTAATAGGTTCACCCAAACCAAACACTTAAAGGTTAGTACTTTGACGTTTACCCAAGCTTTCACCTATATGTAGATTTAAAATAAAGTTTGCTAAAAAACAGCTTGCTGATTCATGAATAATCACAAGCTATTTTTTATTGCCGATTTCTGTACAATATAAATAAAATTAAAATAATAGAAAGTAGGAAGGAGATTTTATGACAGAAATTGCATTTTTAGCTTCATTAAGGCCGTTTATTATACCAGATGAAATGAAACAATTTAACAAGAATCCAGTAGTTGAACGTGAAGAAGATTGTATATTCTTTAATGTAGTAGAAATAGATGAAGAGTTTTGGGGTGAAGAAATAAAGGGTATATTTTCAATGCCATATATTTATGAAGCATATGGAGTTGGAAATGTATTATTTCTGAAATACATAGCCAAATATATGGAAATAGGGGCTGTTATCGAAATTTATGCAGTGCCAAATCAACATGATTTTGCAAGGTATAAAAGAGAAATGGAGAAGAATCAAGAGTCTATTTTAATTAATATTGGTAGCTATACGTATCAAGATATTTATGGCACATATCAGTTGCATCCTGAAAATTGGATAGAAGAAATAGCCCGTCGAAATTATATGACATCGCATGGTGTAACGAAATTTGTGAATTATTAGTAATTGCAACTAGGAATGTGTAGCGGTGAAATAGAACAGTAGTATTTTTTTCTAAAAGTTGCTACTTAGAGATTAAAGTTGATTCATATGAAAAGGAAGAAGCATTACGATTTCGCAATATTTTTTTGTACATAAGTCTATTATTTAATTAGGTGTCAGTACAGGAAGAATGGATGAATTTATTGAATTAATGATAGGGAATTAATATGATTTTTGAAATAATAAGGGGGAACAATAATGAGTAAAAATATGCAAATTTTTGCGGTTCTGTTTTTAGGAGATTGTATTCTTTTCGGTTTTTGGACTATTGCAGAGGCAGTGCGGTCGATAAATAATCAACCAATAGTGAATGTATCTGATCAGCCAGTAATGGATTTATTATCAGATGAACCTTTAAGGTATGAGTTAGTAGCACCTAATGAAAATAACATTATTATGTATGATAAACAAACAGGAGAATACTGGCGTAAATCTATTGAATCAGATGGAGGACCAACGGAGTGGCAATATGGAAAGGCACCTGTGCAGTAGCAATTACCTGCTAATAAAAGAGCATATTTTGAAAGGAATTTAATCAAAACATGCCTTAAAAATGCTTATTTATCTCTTTCTAAAAACTCTACCACTTCTATTGGACGAGACGTAATAAGAAATGGTTGTTGATTAGCCTTGTCTCTATCTGCATCCTCATTATCGGTAATGACTACAAATGTCGGGTCGTGAGAAATATGTGTATATGCTTCATTTGTATTCCATGATTCAAGGTCATAAGTGTAGATAAAGGATACTTTGTTTGTATCATAAAATGTCATCACTTCGTTGTAAAAAGGCATTGCAGTTTCATCTTCATATTTCTCTTCTTCGCCAGTAAAATCTAGCCATTGGTCAGAAATGATTACAATACCATATTCCTTTTGACGAATACTATACGCTTTTTTATTTATGTATTTATGTAATAAATAGGCAATGCTTAGTGAGATGGAAGAAATAATATAAAATTGATAGGTGTCTTCATAGCCTCCATTTATGGTGATCAAAACACTTGCACCTAAAAGAGACACACCTGACATACCAAAGAAAAATCGCATAACATGAATCAAACACATCGTATTTTACTCCCTTTTGAAAAATAATTATTTATGACTCTCTAAAAAACGTACAACCTCTGCCGCGTCAGATGTAACGAGGAATGGCCGTTGATTTGTCTCATGTGAACGGACAGAATGATGATCTGTCGTGACGATAAATGTAGGGTCATGTGAAAGATGAACAACGCCTTTTTGTGTATTCCATTCTTTAAGTGTGAAGGCAGAGCTGGTTCCAACTTTGTTCGTGTCATAAAATGCAGTATGTTCCTTTGGAAAAATATCTTCAATATCAAGATCACCATCACCAAGTTCAGACGTTTTTAACCATTCATCAGA
>JBJEFI010000018.1:0-3578 GCA_051873875.1 Bacillaceae bacterium
TACAAGTAGTGACTGGAGTATGTTTGAGAAATTACCAGAGGGAACAGTTGCTGAAGCATATATTACACTAAAAGAGTATCATGGGACCGATGAATTATTGAAAAAGTTGGAAAAAGCAAAAATTGATCCAGTTTGGTTTGCTGTCTATACTGGTGATGAATTTAAGTATGATAATCATGCAAATGATATAGTAGGTTATCCTTATCAAACGTTAAGGTTTGAAGAAGATTGGGTAACGGAGAAAGAAACCGATGGAGGTAGTGTACGTACTGCCCCAAACATAGAAGCATATGGGAGTGAGGAACTACGAGATAAACAATTCCTAAAAGCATTAAGATTATTACAAGAACATAAGCAAGTACTTGATGGAATGTATATGCCCATAAAAATTGATTCAAAGGTAAAATACGTTGAGAAAAATGGTGTGAAAATATATGGTCTTGTTGTGACTGGTCCGACAAAGGAATTGTTAAAGTTAAAAGACGTGGATTGGATTCAATCATTACAAGTATCTGATACAGCGTTATGGAATTATAAAAATAGTTAGAGAGTACCTAAATATAGTAAAACCTTCTTATTGATGATAAAGTACCCATATAGACTTGTAATAAATGGAGGTAAACGATGAAGAAAAATATTGATTTTATTTCCTATCCCTTTCTAGGAGAAAAGAAAAAGTTAGTAGATCATGAAATTTTAACCGATGAATTGTCGTCTCAATTAGGCTATATTTTATCGTTAGAAACACCACTATATGATGAAACATTTTGGGTAATGGACAAAGTACTACATTTAAATGGCTCTATTCGTGGGAAAAATGCCATTAGTGAAGCGGATATTGACTATGCGTTACAAATGTATCGAGAGTTAAAAGAACGCAATAAAGAGCGATTAAATGGATTTGTATATCCAATTGGTCATCCTGTTGCTTGTCAATATCAGTTAGCTCGTTGCCAAGCGAAAAAAGTTGTTCGAAATATGCATATTATAAGACAAAGTGGAACAGAAGTAGACGAACGATTAGTTGATTTTGCTAACTTACTTGCTAACTTATTATTTACTTTCTCATTGGAAGTAAATCGAGTAAATGATGTGGAAGAAATACCATTTATTTCAAAATCTTATTAACTATATATATAAAGTTGTAAATAAAAGGAGCGTGTTGCTCCTTTTTGTTTTGTACAATAATAATAAAACGAGTGTAAATAGCTTTAAATGTACAATTATCGCTATTATTAAATAAAAAATTATTATATAACCCTTATGTTTTTGTTCCAATTGTAGTAAAATGAAGAAATGACATTTTTTGAAAGGAAGGATGAAATTGAAACAAACAAGCGATTTAGGAACGAAAACAGTTGGCAAACTTTTGATGCAATATTCTATTCCAGCCATTATCGGTATGATTGTCAATGCCTTATATAACATTGTCGATCGGATTTTTATTGGGAATATTCCAGATGTTGGACCACTTGCTATTTCTGGTGTTGGTATTTCAATGCCTATTATTACAGTTATTTTAGCTTTCGCTATGTTAGCGGGGATTGGCGCAACAGCAAATATCTCTCTATGTTTAGGACGTGGAGAACGCGAAAAAGCAGAAAAAACACTTGGAAATGGGATGACATTAGCAGTTCTTTCTAGCTTAGTTCTCATGATAGTAATGTATACATTCCTAGATAAAGTTCTTCTGATGTTCGGGGCAAGTGAAGCAACACTTGTATACGCGAGAGAATATACAGGGATTTTAATTGCAGGTACAATTTTCAATGTTCTTAGCTTCGTATTAAGCTCGACAGTTCGTGCGGACGGAAACCCACGTATGTCAGCCATGGTAATGGTTATCGGTTGTGTTATAAATATCGTGTTGGATTATGTATTTATTTTTGTTTTCGGTTGGGGAATTAGAGGTGCAGCCATTGCAACGGTATTATCACAAGTGATAACAGTAGCAATTCTTTTATATTATTATGTTTTTGGTTCATCTAATCTAAAATTTAGAAAACAACATTTTATGTTAAATAAAGGCATTACATTAAGTATTATTGCAATTGGTATGTCACCATTTGCAATGCAAATTGCCGGAAGTGTTGTTCAAGTAATTGCCAATAATGTGTTACGTATTTATGGGGGAGATTTAGCCATTGGCGCAATGACAGTTATTATGTCAGTAGCAATGTTATTTTTAATGCCTATTTTCGGTATTAACCAAGGTGCACAACCAATTATTGGGTATAATTATGGTGCAAAACAGTATGAGCGTGTAAAGAAAACCGTAAACCTTTGTGTTATTGCTGCAACTGCGTTTTTAACAATTGCTTTTTTCATTATTCAAGTATTCCCAACGATTATTGTTGGCATGTTTAGTAATGATGCTGCATTAACAGAAATGAGTATATTCGGGATGCGTATTTTCTTAGTAGCACTACCAGTTGTCGGTTTATCCGTTATTTTAACAAATTACTTTCAATCTGTCGGAAAAGCAAAAATATCTATGTTGTTAAGTTTGTTACGACAAGTGATTTTGCTAATTCCAGCTATCATTATTTTACCTCGTTTCTTTGGGTTAACAGGAGTATGGATAGCAGGACCAACTTCAGATATTATAGCAACAACGTTGACAGTAGTATTTTACTACCGTGAACATCGTTTATTAACTAGTGTGAGTAAAAAAGCTGCATAGTAGTATAATTTTTAGAAAAGGAGTATGATGCTCCTTTTCTTCAGACCGTTGAGATAACTTTCTCAATGACCTAAAAATAGAGGCAATTTAAATTGCCTCTATTTTTTATGGACGTGTTAATTTTGTAATGATTTCTTCATGTTGAGGATACATGGCTAGTAATTGTTCTCTAGAAAACAGCTTGAAATCTTCATATGTAAAGGCTGGAGATACCATACATCCAACAAGAGAAAATCCATCGTTATTCATGCTAGAACCGAAGATATATCCTTTTGGAACAAGCACTTGAGGAAATTCACCTTTTTCAATATTCAATCCCAATTCTTTCGTAATAAGTTCTCCATCAGGGGAAATCATGTAAATTGTAAGTGCAGATCCTGCATGATAATACCACATTTCATCAGCTGTTAGTACGTGAAAGTTAGATACTTCCCCAGTTTTTAATAGAAAATAAATGCTACTCCATAAGTCTCGATTTTCAGAAAAAGCATCAGCAGATACATAAGATTGAGCAAAATATCCGCCTTCTATATGTTTTTCTAGTTGTAATTTTTCAATAAAATAAGCTGCGTCTTTCATCTATGTCGCTCCTTTAAGTGATGTTATATGTTTATTATATCAAATTAGAAAAAAACGATTGTCATTTTTCGTAAAATTTTATACAATCATTGGTAATCTTAGTGGGGGTGAGACGAGTGAAAATAACGGAATATAAAGATGTTGGATCTTTTTACAGCGAAACAATCACATTTTTAGAAAAGCATGCGGCAGCAAATAATTTAATTATAGGCGTGCTTGAAAATTTTCCTCATGATAGTGAATCTATTTTCATGGCAACAATGAAGGAAAATGAAAGGTTAATGGGCGTCATGTTACAAACCGTGCCAGAACAAGT
>JBJEFI010000019.1:0-19527 GCA_051873875.1 Bacillaceae bacterium
AAGCCCTACAAATTTGTAGGGCTTTTAACGCATTGGAAGATGAATAATAAATGTCGTTCCTTTATTTAATTCACTATGAACAGAAACTGTTCCTTTATGAGCTTCAATAATATTTTTTACAATTGCTAATCCTAAGCCAGTACCAGCTCTTCCCCTCGTTCTTGCTTTATCTGCTTTATAAAAACGATTAAAGACATATGGTAAATCTTGCTCCGGTATACCACAACCTGTATCACGGATAACAATTGCTATTTTATCTTGTTTTTGCTCAATCGAAATCCAAACAGTTCCCTCTTCATCTAGATGTCGTAACGCATTATCAATTAAATTTGTTACAACTTGTTCAATTCGATCTGGATCAATTCTAATTAAAATATCTGTTGCATTCGGCTCAAAAGAGATCGTTGTATTATTTTCTCTTGCTAACCCTTGGAATTTTTTTACAACTCGCTCTACAAATGTATTTAACTCTACTTCTTCCATCTTAAGTACCGTAAAACCACTTTCCATTCGGGCCAAGTCTAACAATTCATTTACAAGTCTACCCATTCGTAACGATTCATCATAAATAACTTGAACAAGTTCATTTCGCTCTTCATCACTAGAAGGAAGTCCATCAAGAATTGCTTCACTATAACCTTGTAACATGGAAATTGGCGTTCTTAGTTCATGAGAAACATTTGTAATAAAATCTTTACGCATTTTATCCAAGCGTCTTTCTTCAGACATATCCCTAAAAACAGCTACAACTCCACGCACTTTCGTTTGATTATATAAAGGTGTCATGACGACTACCCAGCTTCCATGTTTTAATGTAATTTCTGCACTTTGTACAGCTTCTGCTTTTATAACATGTTGAAGCATTTGTTCCAATTCTGGCGGAAGAGGGGATAATAAATCAGCTTTCAAATCTAACTCTTGATACCAAAACTGCAATATTTTTTCTGCAGGGGGATTCGTAATAATCATTTCTCCATCTACGCTCAATGTAATAACACCATCAGCCATACTACTAAGTATACTAGATAATTGCTCTTTTTCATGGCGTAATGCAGAAATATTATATTTTAATTGTTTTCCCATTCCATTAAAGGCACGTGCTAGCTCCCCAATTTCATCATTAGTCATAACAGGCACTTTTACATCGAAATCTCCTCTTGTAAGACGAAAAGCTACTTCTTTCATTTTACGCAATGGTGCCGTAATTCTTGTCGATAAAAAGAAGGCAAAAATAGTTGTTAACACAACACCTATTCCTGCTGCTAAAAAGATAAAACGCACGGTTTGTTTAATGGTTTTTTCAATGGAATCTAACGTTTGGTAAATAAATACCCCACCAACAGATTCGCCTTTTTCTTGAATAGGTACACCAACAATTAATTCATCACAATTTTTCGTACAACTTTTTTCCGGAATTGAAAATCGCTCTGTTGCAATTTCATTTTTAAAGACCTTTGCTAGTGATTCTTTCCCTTTAATTGTATCTAACGGGATATTTAGTACTTCTCCTGCATCTGAATACCATACATCTTCTCCTCTGACAATCATTACCTTTGATTGTGTAGAAGAAAAGATATTTGATATTTGTTTTGCTAATTCTATATCTTCACTTGCTATTTTCGCAATTTTTTTACCATGCTCTAACAATCTTCCTTCTGATGTCTTTACAAAATAAGTCTCAAAATAACCTGAGAGTAAGATGGTTAATAAGCTTAAAATAACACAAACCAAAAGTAAAATCGTTACCCATAGTTTCCCTACTACATTTTTAAATAGCATGATTAATCAGTAGCTACCTCAAATTTATATCCAACACCCCATACAGTGACAATCATTTTTGCCGCTCCTGGAGATACTTTATTTAACTTTTCACGTAGACGTTTTACATGGGTATCTACTGTTCGTAAATCTCCAAAAAACTCATATTGCCACACTTCTTTTAGAAGTTGTTCGCGATCAAATACCTTATCAGGAGATTTGGCTAAAAATAATAGTAACTCATATTCTTTTGGTGTTAAGCTTACTTCTTTACCATCTGCCAACACACGATGAGCATCATTGTCCATTGTTAAATGTGGAAAAACAATAATATCTTTTGTTGTCGTTTCCGTATTAAAGAAAGTGGTAGATACAGATCGTCTTAATAATGCCTTGACGCGCAATACTACTTCACGTGGGCTAAAAGGTTTTACAATATAATCGTCTGTCCCAACTTCAAAGCCTTGCACACGATTTACTTCCTCTCCTTTTGCCGTTAACATAATAATTGGCGTTGCTTTTTTCTCACGGATTTCCTTACAAACTTCGATTCCATCTTTTCGAGGCATCATGATGTCTAGTAATATTAGGTCGTAATCTGTTTGTAATGCCTTATATAAGGCTTGTTCTCCGTTTTCAGCTTCTTCAATCACATAATTTTCCCGCTCTAAATACATTTTTAATAAACGGCGGATACGTTCTTCATCATCAACAACTAAAATTTTAATTTCTTTTTGCATAATAGACAGCCTCCTTATTTCAATATTTTACAAAATCATGAATGCTTTTTCTATATTTTTTTAAAAATAAATCATACAAAACAGAAAATCTATTATTTTTTGTGTCGTTATGTTCACAAACAAACGGTTACAATATGAACAACCTTACATAAACGTGACAATTTCATGAACAAAAAATAGGAGATTAGTCCATTGACTAATCTCTCTTTTTTTGAATTTTAATTATAAAATTTACTATATTTTATGCATAAGAATGTAATCCTGCAATAATTAAATTAACTGCTACTAAATTAAACATAATAATTGCAAATCCAATTACTGCCAACCAAGCCGATTTTTTCCCATGCCATCCTTTTGATAAGCGTAAGTGTAAAAAGGCAGCATAGAATAACCATGTAATTAACGCCCATACTTCTTTTGGATCCCATCCCCAATAACGTGCCCAAGCTTCTTGCGCCCAAATCATTGCAAAAATCAACGCACCGAGTGTAAATACAGGGAAGCCTAATGTAACAGATCGATAGCTAATTTCATCCATTAACTCACTATCTACTTTCTTTACAAAAGGTTGTAGCACATGACCTAATGGCTTTCTAAACACAAGACGTAATGCAACGTATAAAATAGCCCCTACTAAAACAGACCATATTACTGTATTTAATTTTTTCGCATTAATTAATGCTGGTACTTCTACAAGTGGTTCCATTCCATTTGGTGTCACAATCTCTGTTTGATGTGGTCCTACAATTGCAGGCATATGGAATGTTACTTCTTCTACTTTATCAATTTTATTTGTCCATTTATACTCCACTTTGTAATCTGCAGCAGTAAATCCAACTGTCGCAATCACAAAACCAACTGTACAAATAATCATGAATAAAACAGCTTCTAATGCTTTAATACTTTTTGCCTTTTTCGAAAAATCGATTTCTTTTATTAAATATACAAGACCAGCAACAAAACTAATCGCCAAAATTGCTTCCCCTAAAGCAGCAGTTGTGACATGAATTTGTAACCAATGACTTTTTAATGATGGTACAAGTGGTGTAATATCTTTTGGAAACATACTTGCATATGCAATAATCAACAATGCTACCGGTAATGCAAATAATCCTAAAATGCTCGTTTTATAAATAAAATAAATAATAATAAACGCGCCGACAAGCATCATTCCAAAGAAAGTTGTATATTCAAATAAATTACTTACAGGAGCATGTCCTGATGCAGCCCAGCGTGTGAAGAAATAACCTAACTGACTAATAAAACCAATAATCGTTACAGTAATTCCTATCATTCCAAAACGATTCCCTTTTTCTTTCCCCTTACTTCCGCGAATACTCCCTCCAAAGAACATTGTCCCTACTAAATATAAGACAAACGAAGCAAATAGTAATGTTTCACTTAATCCAGCCAATCTCTTCTCCCCCTCTATGCGCTTTCCACTTCATTCTTTTTATCTTTATCTATTGGTATTTCAAAGGAAGTTCCTTCGAATATTTTCTTCATTTCTGTTTGAATACCATACCAGTTTTTATTTGTAAATGCAGCAATCCACATTTCGTTCTTATTCCGATGTAACCAAATTCGACGATGGTTCCAATACATTCCTTGAATAACACCAATCATGAAGATAGTACCTCCAATGACTAAAATCCACAATGTTTTGTCTACTTTAACCGTTAATCCTGTCACATTTCTTGTTTCAATACCAGCAAAAGCCATTTTGAAATTATTTGTTCCACTTGGTTCGATATTTTCTTTAATTGCTACAAAACTAACTTCTCCTTCTGGCGTAGATGGTGTAAACATTTTAAAGACAAACGCTGGATTCGTTGGAATCTTTGTTTGAGTGTTCGGATTTCCATCTTCATCAAAATAAAAATCAGGAAAGTAACTTACTAATTGAACCTTGTTTCCGTTTCCTAAATCATACTCTTCTTTTGGGTTAAATAAATCAACGTCAATTTTTCCTAATTGCTTTTCCGTTTTCTTATCTTCTAAGAAAAAACTCATCGTTTTCAATTCATCTAATTTATAATCAACTTGATACAGCGCATGAGATTCAAATTTTAATGGTTCATTTACTTTAATACTATAATCTTTTACCTTTTCTAAATTATCTTTTGTAGCAGGTTTATTTGGATCCACTCGCTTGTATAACGTTACATTCGTTTGGAAGTTTTTAGCAATAGCGTTATCTCCCACTTTATCGATTGCATTACCAAAAACACTGCTTTCTTCATCTTTATCATAAGTTTCTAAAATAAACTTATGATTTTCTATATAGTATTCACCATTCGTCCCAACAACCGGCTTCGTATCCCCTTCTCGAATCCACATTGATTCTTCCATATACATATTTGGAAAAGATCGAAGCATTACTCCAACTAAGAAAATAATTAAACCAATATGGTTTACATAAGGTCCCCAACGAGAAAAACGACCTTTTTCTGCTAAATAATGTCCATCTTCTTCACGAACGGTATACCCTTTTTTCTTTATCTTCTCTACAAGTACTTTCACTTCTTCTTCATTATAGTTTGGTGTTACACTCACCAAACGCTGTCTTTTAATAAATTGTTGATGTCTTTTTACACGTTGTTTTTTTAAAGCTTTGTATAACGGTATTACCCTATCTAAACTACAAATAACTAAGGATACACCAATTGATGCAACCATTAACATATACCACCAAGAACCATATAAATTATGAAATCCTAATAAATAGTAAATTTGACCAGTTACCCCATATGTATCTTGATAATAAACACTCGGATCTGCATTGCCTGGAATATACATTTCTTGTGGATAAATAGTTCCAATTCCTGAAGCAACTAATGTTACAAGTATTAATCCAATTGCTACTTTTACACTGGAAAAGAAATTCCAAATTCTATCAATAATGCCTTTTTTATATACAACAGATCGACGAGCAGTCCCTTCATAGCGCATATCTAATTTTTCAGTGCCTTCTGCAAAAGGCTTGCCACAACTTTCACAAAAGCTTGCACCATATGGATTGATATGTCCACATTCACACTTCACTTCTCGCATCGTTCTCCCCCTTTTCCCCATCAACTAAAAACATTATCCAAGCGAGATGAGACACGCGAAATTGCTATTTCAGAAAAATATTTTATATTTTCTGATTTTACTGGATAGTCTTATCTAATAAACTAGTAAGCAATTCCTCCGTCAATTCCCCAGTTACAATGTCAACTACTACTCCATCTTTATTAATAAAAATACTAGTTGGCAATGGACCTATATTATATTTAGAAAAAGCCTCTCCTGTTTGATCAATTGCTACTGGAAAGGTTAATCCCATTCGTGCTACATATGTTTCAACAACTAAATCTGCTTCATCATTATCAATAGCTAGTATTTCTATACCTTTGTCTTTATAGGTTTGATACAACTTATTCATTAGTGGCATTTCCTTTTCACACGGCTTACACCATGTACCAAAGAAATTTAACATGACTCCCTTACCTTTTAAAGAAGAAATTTGATGTTCCTGCCCATTTAGATCAACAATGGAAAAATCAATTGCTTGTTTTCCCTTTAAAACTCGTTCTTTATCAACAAAAAAATTAGAATATAGCGTATAGCCAATTGCTCCTAATAAGATTGCTAGTATAATGAATCGAGTAAATAATCTCCGCCGTTTCATCCCTATCCCCCTATTTATTTTATATATAAAAATCTTTTTCATATACTAGTTAAAGCTAGTATATGAAAAAGAAAAAACCCTACTTTGTTTGTTATCTTGGCTTTGTCATTGCAACTGCACGTAATCGCTTCACTTCATGTGGCGTAAGCGGTCTAAACTCCCCAGGTCGTAACCCTTGTAAGTCAAGAAATGATAAACGTTCACGTTTAAGCTTCATAACAGGGCAACCAATCGCATCGAACATACGACGAACTTGACGATTACGTCCTTCATGAATCGTAATTTCTACAATACATTGTCCTTTTTTCTTATCAAACTTTAATACTTTTACTTTTGCAGGTGCTGTTTTTCCATCTTCAAGCATAATACCGCGTTCAAGTTTGCGAACATGCTCTTTTAAAACAAGCCCTTTTACTTTCGCAACATATACTTTATCCACTTCATACTTTGGATGAATTAAAGCATTTGCAAAATCCCCATCGTTCGTCATTAACAGTAAACCTGATGTATCATAATCTAATCTACCAATTGGATAAATTCGCTTTGTTAACATAGGGAAAAAGTCTGTTACAACCTTTCTGCCTTTGTCATCACTTACACTAGAAATAACTCCAACTGGTTTATATAAAAGAAAATACACTTTCTCTTCTCTTGTTACTTGTACTTCTTCTACTTCGACACGATCAGATGTTTTTACTTTTGTACCTAACTCCTTTATAACAACACCATTTACTTTTACTTTTCCTTGCTTAATTAATTCTTCTGCTTTCCTGCGAGACGCAATACCAGCTTGTGCAATTACTTTTTGTAATCTTTCCATGTATGTCTCCACCTCATTTTCATCTTACCTTCTTGCTTTTTACAATACAAGTAATGTAACTTACATCACGTTCCTGTTTTTGTCCATTACTTTCCTTATTATTCACAAAAAGTTCAAAAACAAAAAGTGTATCTTTTTGATACACTTTTTTGTCTTCATATATTTATCTATACTAAAAGAAATACACAACAAATGCAATAGAGCAAACGATACCAATCAAATCTGCTAATAATCCAACCTTTAAAGCATCCCCTACTTTTCGAATACCGACTGCACCGAAATAGACCGTTAAAATATACAATGTTGTATCCGTACTTCCTTGTAAGGTAGAAGCAATTCTCCCAATTAAAGAATCTGGTCCATAAGTTTTAATTAAATCTGTCATAATGGCTAATCCAGCCGAACCAGAAATCGGTCTAATTAAAGCTAACGGAATCACTTCCGTTGGTACCCCTACCATTTCTAAAAATGGTTGTAGCAACCCTTGAATCCATTGTAGGGCACCCGATGCCCGAAAAATCGAAATAGCTACAATCATTCCAACAAGAAATGGGATTAGGCTAATTGCCATTGAAATACCTTCTTTTCCGCCTTGCACAAATAAATCATAAGTTGGCAACCGCTTATACGTGCCATACACCAATACAAATGAAATAAGCAACGGAATTAACCATAAGGAAACACTGTTTATAATTGTCATTTTTTCTCCCCCTTTTTATGACGTTTCTTGCGATAATAGCGATCAATGAAAAGGGCCCCAACTAAGGAAACAACCTGCGCCATAATGGTAACGCCAATAATTTCCGTTGGATTTGTAGACTGATAGGCAATCCGTATACCAATAACTGTCGTTGGAATTAATGAAATAGCTGACGTATTTAATGTCAAAAATGTAATCATTTCGTCACTTGCATCATCTTTATTTTGATTTGCTTTTTTCAATTCCTCCATTGCTTTTAATCCCATTGGCGTTGCCGCATTTCCTAATCCAAATAAATTGGCAACCATATTAGCAACAATGTATCCCATTGCATGACTATTTTCTTTTAATCTAGGAAATAATATTTTCATAAACGGCAAAAAAATAATTGCCAACTTCTTTAACAATCCGGACTCTTCTGCAATTTTCATTAATCCTAGCCAAAAAACAAGAACACTAACTAAGCTAATACAAATTGTGACTGCTGTCGTTCCGCCTTCAAAAACAGCTCGATTCACATCATCCATTGTTCCATTTAGGATTCCAAATATAACCCCAAATAAAATCAATCCAACCCAAACTAGGTTAATCATTTTCTCCAACACCAATCATTCGAAGAAAGACTTGCTCCACATCCTTCATAAAATAAGTCGCTTTTATTTTTAACTTACTTTTACTATAAAATAAATTTCGCTGTCCTATTTTTTCATTTTTTAAATAAAAGGTAACAACTCCAACTTTTTGATTATCCTTCATTTTTGGAAAATAGGATACTTTCATTGTTACTTGTTTTTTCTCTTTTTTCGTTAGTGGATATGTAAAGTCTGTTTTTATATAGCCATATCCTCCTTTTTTTAATTTGGCTTCTTTCACTAGTCCTTTCGATAAAACTCGCTCTACTTTATAGTTAGCAAAGGCTGTATTGAATAAATACATATGATCATTCCAATCATTCCCATCATTTAGTGTTACAACAATTAAATCCATTCCGTCCTTTTTAGCCGTCGAAACTAACGTGCGTCCCGCCTTTTTTGTAAACCCAGTTTTTCCACCTGTTGAATAAGAATATAGCTTCGTTAGCAATTTATTTTTATTGTTCCACATATATCCCCAATCTTCCTCACGACTCGATGGCTGGTATTTCTTTGTAGATGCAATTTTTTGATACGTTTTGTTATTCATCGCATAGCGCGTTAATAAAGCCATATCATACGCAGAAGAGTAATGGTCTTTTCCTGCTTGCTCAAGTCCACTTGGATTTGAAAAAACAGTGTGCTCCATTCCAATTTCTTCTGCCTTTTTATTCATCATAAAAACAAAGCCTTCTATACTTCCTCCTACATGTTCAGCAATTACATTTGCAGCATCATTTCCAGACCGTAACATTAATCCATATACTAAATCTTTTAGTTTAATTTTTTGTCCTTCTTTTAAATAAATAGAGGAACCTTCTGTTTGAAGTGCTGTATGGCTAACGGTTGTTGTTTCTTCTAACTTTCCCGACTCAATTGCCAAAGTGGCCGTCATAATTTTTGTAATACTAGCAATTAATTCAGGAGAGTGTGGAAGTTTGCTATATAAAACCCTCCCTGTTGATTGTTCCATTAATACTGCATTTCTAGCACCCACATCCTTAAAAGAAAAAGCATGTACAACATTCCCTTGTAAAACGATTAGACAAAATAATGTAATCGCGATTACTATTACGCGTTTTCTCATGACTGTAATCTCCTTGTCCTTTTTTTCTACATGCATATACACACCTTTTATACCTTCGCATCTTTTAGACGTTTATTTACTTCCTCCCAATTTACAACGTTCCACCAATTACGAATGTATTCATCTCGATTATTTTTATATTGTAAATAATAGGAATGCTCCCATACATCTAATACCAGTAGCGGAACTGTATCCCATTGGGTTAAATTTTGATGCTTTTCACTTTGCAATATTTCTAATCGTTTCGTTTGGCGACCGTAAACTAATATGGCCCATCCAGAACCTTCTACCTTACTTGCTGCTTGCGAAAATTGTGCTTTAAACAGTGGAAAGCCACCAAAATCACTCTGTATTCTTTCGGATATTTCTCCAGTTGGTTCCCCACCACCATTTGGACTCATAACCTTCCAAAAAATACTGTGTAAATAATGACCAGAGCCATGAAAAGCTAATTCCCGTTCCCAATGTTTAATTAACTGATAATCTCCCGTATTTCGAGTATCCTTTAACATTTTTTCTGCTTTATTTAGCCCTTCTACATAACTGCGATGATGTTTATCATGATGAAGAAACATAATTTCACGACTAATAACAGGCTCTAACGCATCATAAGGATAAGGTAATGGCGGTAATAAATGCATCCCAGCCCCTACTTTTTCTTGATTTTGTAGCCTTTTTTCTTTTTCAATTAAAAGTAGTTTTTCAATTTCTTCTACTTCCTGACCAAAAACAGAAACCAACTCCCATACATCTCGATGTTCATAATTTAAACGACGCAAAAGCATGTTGATTCGATAAACAATATCTTGTATTTCATTTGTAAATTCCATTTCCGTTACATAATTTAAAACATCTTCGCACCATTTTCGTACTTCCGCTAAATAATGTTCAAACTCATCCATTGCCATCCCTCCACACTCTTCTTGTCCTAAAACATATATATGCAAGAAAAGAATGGAACATTAATAAGAAATTACAAAAAAACACAAGCAATACTATTATGTATTTTTACAAGTAACAAAATTCCTTCTAGTAACCATTGGAAATAGATACGTAAAGTGAAGCTTTTGTCATTACAATTCTTTCATTGTATCTCTCATTAATAGCTAGTAAATAAATTAACCTCTCCCTCTACTCATTTGACTTTATTTTCAAGGTAGAGCAAATTTTCAATTAGAATAAAATACACATACAAAAAAAGAGATTGACACATGTCGTATCAATCTCTTTTTCATATATTCTATACAATTTCATTATGAAGATACAGATGAAGGGCCTTTATTATTCCCCAATCACCTGTACATCCTTTATTTTTGCCACTAATTCTGCTTGATTCATGTCTTCTATGTATTCTTTTATTTCTTCCATACTACCTAAATAAAGTTTTCTTTGATTGATGAGTTTTTTATTTTTTAACAAACAAATCAATGCAAATACGTCTTTAAAATGAACATCTTTTCCATTACACGTACAAACAATACCTTCTTTAAATGGTGTTAACTCATCTAGCTTCTCTTCAAAATATCGCAAATATAAAACAGACAATGTTTTTGTAACTCCATCTACTTCATACGTTACTTCAGAACGATTAAAATAATCCTCAGACGTATTTGAAAGTGTTTTTTGCAATTCGTACCCCTTACAAGCTTGTACTTTCATTTCTCCACCACCAACCATTTATAATGGTTAATTTTACTACTTTTTTGAAAGATTGAAAACAAATTTACCCTTCTGTCGAAAGAGACTTAAAGAATAAATCAGCTTCCGCATCATTTTCTTCTAGGAAATCCTCTGGTAAAGGTGGTAATTCTTCAATCTCCTTTAAACCAAAGTAATCTAAGAAATCCTTTGTTGTTCCATATAAAATTGGTCGTCCTGTTCCCTCTGCTCGGCCAACTTCCTTAATTAACAATTTACTTAACAATGTTTGTAATGCTTTATCTGTTTTTACACCACGTATTTCCTCAATTTCTCCACGAGTAATTGGTTGCTTGTATGCAACAATTGCTAATGTCTCTAATGCTGCTTGTGAAAGTGAGCTTTGAGATGGTGTTTCTACTAACTTTTTATAATAATGAGCATGCTCTTTTTTCGTTGCAAGTTGATAAATATTAGCAAACTCGAAAATGATAAACCCTCTATCTTCATTTTTTAATTGCTCTTTCAACTGCTGAATTAATTCACTTACTTCTTGAAGAGAAATTTCCATTACTTCGCTAATTTGCTTTGCATGTAAACCTTCATCTCCAGCTACAAACAATAATCCTTCTAAAACACCTATCTGTTTCATTTTATCCAATTACAAACACCTTTCTATGCTTTTTTGATATATAAATCTTCAAAGTTACGTTCTTGAAACACGACAATTTGATTATGCTTCATTAATTCAAGTAATGCCAAAAACGTAACGACCAATGCCTCTTTACTTCCTTCTTCAAATAACGTTTCAAATTTGATTGGATGAGAGGCATCCTGTACTTTCTCTAATACTTGACTCATCGTTGTTTCAATTGATATTTCCTGTCTTGCGATTCTTGTTTTCAACGGTTTTTGCAACTTTTTACGCTTTAATAATTTTTGAAAAGCACTTAACATATCATATAAAGATAAATCCCCTGCTAATTTATCTTCTACAGTCACTTCTCCATATTGAGATAAATCGGCTTTTGGTCTTGAATACAATAAAGAGCGCTCATATTCTTTGTCTTTTAACTCTTTTGCTGCTTCTTTATATTTTTTGTATTCAATTAGTCGATTCATTAACTCTTGTCGGGGATCCTCTTCTTCTTGTTCAAGAAAATCATCGTCTATTTCTTCATGCTTCGGTAATAGCATCCTACTCTTCATTTCTAATAAAGAGGCAGCCATTACTAAAAATTCACTTGCTACATCCAGTTGCAATTCTTGCATCGTATGAATATAAGATAAATATTGCTCTGTTATTTGAGCAACAGGTATGTTGTATAAATCAATTTCATGTCGCTGAATTAAATGAAGGAGTAAATCTAATGGACCTTCAAATTCATCAATTGTAATATTATATTGCACAAATACACCACCAATTTATAGTCTAAAAGGCAACTAATCAAGCAGCTCTTTACTACTACAAGTATAGACAATAAATTCAAACTATCCAATAGCCATTCCTCAATTTATAAATATTTTTTATTCGTGACATCCGCCTATACGTATTCAAAACTTTCTCATATATTACTCATGTAAATGATTTAATAAATCTTAGGAGGGTTCAACATGAGTATTGGATGTGGCGGACACGGATTTAGTTCAGGTTTCGCGCTAATCGTCGTTTTATTCATTTTATTGATTATCGTCGGTGCGGCTTGCATTTAGTAACATTTATGTAAAGAATAAAACAAAAAAAAGTGCCAAGCTTAAGCGAGGCACTTTCCTATTGTATCGAAAAAAACGTAAAATAGAGAAAAAGGGGGATATTTATGTATGTAAAACCTTATATTGATTATTACATTCAATTTCATCAAATAAGAGATTACTTTGAATGCCATGAAATACTTGAAGAATATTGGAAAAAAGATATTTCACCAGATAGGGATGGCTGGGTTGTACTCATTCAACTAGCAGTAGGAATGTATCATTATCGTCGAGAAAATAGAGTTGGAGCAACAAAAATGATTAAGTCTGTATGCCGTCATTTGCCTATTTACGAACAAAAATTGAAACAATTGGGGATTAATTACACCACTCTTCAACAACTAACAACAGAACTACTTAGCGCCATTGTTAACGGGATTCCATATAAAAGCGTTGCAATCCCACTGACTGATTTGCATTTACTCGAATATTTGCATTTTAAAGCTTCTTTAACAAATCAGCCATTATATGCGACAAGTAATATGAAAGATACATACTTGCTACATAAGCATACAAAGCGAGATCGAACAGCAGTTATACAAGAACGAATTACTGAATTAAATAAACGAAAAAAAAGGAGTGAATCGCTATGATTCATTCCTTTTTTGTTGCTTACACATGTATGATTCGATCCGATACGATTTTGTCCAAAAAATCACTTGTATAGGCATTTCCTTTAAAAGCTACACTTGGATAGAGTTTTAGCAATTCATTTATCATCATTGTGGCAATTCCTTGCATTCGATGAGATGGGGTGACACTTAGATGAAGAATTGTAATGCACTCTTCTTCTTCCCGTAGTCCAATAAGCCCTATTACATCTTCCATCTCTTTCCAAAGGTACAATTTATACGCACTATCTTGCTGATATAATTTAATTGTTTGGCGTAGTTTTCCAATATCTTTTTCACTAGCCATTAAAGAAAGCATACCCATAGCCGTTTTCTCATACCCACTTTTATAACGAATTAACATTTTCTCCCCCTCTCTCTATAAGCCTTTTTCTTAATAGTTGAAAAAAGATTATCTCTATTATAATCCTTTTTCAACTATTAAGAAAATTTAATAACCTATTTGTTTCAATCATATTATAAAGAACAGAGACAATCATATTTCCCCCTTTCTTTTATATTTATTTAGAAAATAATGTAATACTTCCCTCATACCTTACATTATTTATAAAAAAAGAAGCCTGAAAATCAGACTTCTACTCTTCGTCCCAAACCTTTACTTCTTCCATGATTTCACCTTGACGCATTTTTAATACTGTGTCCATTCCTTTTGTCACTTGACCAAAAACAGTATGCACGCCATTTAAATGTGGTTGTGGCTCATGTACGATAAAGAATTGTGATGAACCTGTATCTTTCCCTGCATGTGCCATTGATAGAGAACCCGCAACATGTTTATGTGGGTTTCCAGCAGTTTCACATTTGATTGTTTGACCTGAACCGCCATAACCAGTTCCTTGTGGGCAACCACCTTGTGATACAAATCCAGGAATAACACGATGGAATTTTAATCCGTTATAAAAACCTTCGTTCGCTAATTTTTCAAAGTTTGCAACCGTATTTGGTGCTTCATTTGGGAAAAATTCAATTTCAATAACTTCTCCGTTGTTCATTTTGATTGAACCTTTTTTCATTTTATGTATCCTCCAATCGAAACAATATCCTTATCATTATAGTCGTTTGAAGGAAGAGTTGCAATGTTATACTTTTTCAGGGATAATTTCTTTCGTGTATACGTACTCATTTCGAACTAAATCCTCATATGTTTCCCGCTTTACAACCAATGTATCTATCCCATCTTCTACAAATACAACAGCTGGTTTTAGTAAACGATTATAGTTACTTGCCATTGAATACCCATATGCCCCTGTACAAAATACCGCTAACAAATCATTTGGGATAGGCTTTGGAAGTTGTAAATCCCAAATAAGCATATCTCCTGATTCACAACATTTTCCCGCAATAGATACTTTTTCTTTTATTTGTTCGTTCATGCGATTAGCAAGGCACGCTTCATACTTTGCCTCGTACAAAGCTGGACGAATGTTATCAGCCATTCCACCATCAATTGCTACATAATCCCTTACATGTGGGATATGCTTTTGAGAACCGATAGTATAAAGGGTATGACCTGCATCTCCAACTAAAATACGACCAGGTTCAAACCATAAAGTAGGAACGTCTATCCCCTTTTCTTGACAAGCTATATAAAGTGCCTGAACAATTTCTTGAATATAATAGGACACTGGCTTTGGCTTATCTAATGATGTATATTGAATGCCAAACCCACCACCAACATTTAACACCTCTGCAACATAACCAAACTCTCTATTCCATTTACTAAGGTGATTAATTAATACGTTAACAGCCATTAAAAAACCTGATGTTTCAAAAATTTGCGAGCCAATGTGACAATGTAAACCTTTCACATGTATGAAAGGCAATGATAACGCTTGTACTACTGCTTTCTTTGCAGCTCCACTTTGAAGATCAAATCCAAACTTAGAATCCTCTTGTCCAGTTAAAATATAATCATGAGTATGGGCTTCTACTCCTGGTGTTACTCGTAATAAAATATCCGTATGTTGTTCTCTCAGTTTTACTTGTTCGGCTAGTATATTTAATTCATAAAAATTATCGACAATAAAACATCCAATCTTATTATCTAATGCATATTGAATTTCTTCGATACTTTTATTATTTCCATGAAAATGAATTTTTTCTACTGAAATACCAGCCTTTAATGCTGTATATAATTCCCCACCAGAAACTACATCTACATGTAATCCTTCTTCCTTCACAATGTTTAATATCCCTATCATTGAACACGCTTTCGATGCATAGGCAACCTTGCCGTTTGGCTGATACATCGCTAGCGCATCCTTGAACTCTCTCATTCGCTCTCGGATTAAATTAACATTATACACATATAAAGGTGTTCCATATTTTTGTTGTAGGGTACACGCATCTACCTTATTTATTTCTAAATGCCCAACTTCATTTACCGTTAATCCCCTTGGTAAAAACAACTCTCTTCCCCCTTTATTGCTTTTTTCTAAATATTCTAACACGTTTCTTTTTATACGACAACGGCATATTACCCCTTTATTCATCTTTCTCTTGTGTATAAGGGACTAACAGACCATTTCGTTCCAATATTATTTGTATGGCTTGTTTTGTAATTGGTGAACCCTTTTTTATATCATCGGCGCCACCCATTTTTCCAATATCTCCAATTCCAATAATAATTGGCACATTTAGCTCATCTAAACAATAAACGGTATCCCCACTAATTCTTCCACGTTCATGATCCGGTATTCCCCATTTATCTACACCAAACTCTGTTAAATTCCCTTCGTTATCAATACAAAAATCTACCTTTGTCCATTCACTTCCTCTTGTTTTTGATGCCACTGCTAAAATACCTAAAACATCAATATGCTTATGATTAACCACATACTTCAACGCTTTTTCTCCTGTCCCTTCACCTAAAAAACCACTATCATCAAACATAATAAAAACAGGATCATAGGGTGTTTGAAGAACGAGTTCTACGAGTTTACGCCCATTTAAAATTGTTGGATTTGCTTGTGAACGAGAAATGCATCTTCCACCATAAAAGGACGCTACATGTTCAATGGTTTTTTTCGCATACTCGTCACCATCAGTAATGATAATGACTTTCTTCTTCATAAATTATTCTTATCCTTTCGGCTTAAAGATAAGAGCGGCGAAGAATGAAAAGACGATAGCGGCCGATATACCCGCACTAGTTAACGAAAAAATCCCCATTCCAATTCCGATAAAGCCATGTTGTTCTGCTTCTTTCATTGCTCCATGTAACAATGAATGACCAAAGCTAGTGATTGGGACTGTCGCTCCGGCACCCGCAAACTCAATTAATTTATCATATAAACCAAACCCATCTAATATCGCGCCACTTACGACAAAAATTGCCGTAACATGAGCAGGGGTTAATTTTGCAACATCAAATAAAAGTTGACCAATTACACAAATAAGACCACCAACAATAAATGCGTATATATATTCCATTGCTTTATCACCTATACCCTTTCAAAAACAACACCATGAGCAATTGTCGGAATTGTTTCCTTTTGTTGAGTCATCGTTGGACTTAATAAAGCACCTGTTGCTACAACAAGTACACGTTTCATCTTTTTTTGTTTTAATTGTTCCATAATGTATCCATATGTAACGACTGCTGAACAAGCGCAACCACTACCTCCAGCAAACACATCTTCTTCGCCCTCTTTGTAAATAAGCAATCCACAATCGTTGTATACATTCGAAACATCGTATCCTACCTCAGCTAATAAATCCTTGCATATTGGCATTCCTACACTAGATAAATCCCCTGTAACAATTAAATCATAGTCCTTTGGTGTTCGTTGTAAATCTTTAAAATGTTGTTTAATTGTATCAAAGGCTGCTGGTGCCATTGCTGAACCCATATCAAATGGATCATCCATTCCATAATCCATTACCTTCCCAATCGTAGCAGAAGAAATTCGAATATCTGTTTGTTCCTTCCCTACTAAGATAGCCCCTGCCCCTGTCACCGTAAAGGTAGCCGTACCTGGCCTTTGTCCTCCATACTCGGTTGGATAACGAAATTGTCTTTCGGCTGTGGCATTATGGCTACTCGTTGCTGCAATGGCTCGTCTGGCGTATCCCCCATCTACTAATGCACAGGCTGTTGCCAATGTTTCCATTGACGTAGAGCACGCTCCAAACATACATAAAAAAGGAATTGCATGTTCTCTTGCAACATAATTAGCCGTTACATTTTGATTTAATAAATCACCAGCAAGCAATAAATCAATGTCTTTATCCTTTAAGTTCTTTTTCTCTAAGCAATGGGCAATTGCTAGTTTCATTAATTGTCTTTCTGCTAATTCCCAATTCTTTTCTCCACAATATAATTCATCAAATACTGTATCAAAATAGGGCTTAAGCGGACCCTTTCCTTCTTTCGGTCCTACGCATGTACCTGTTGCTTGTACGTATAATTGACCACTAAATTCCCACGTTTGCTTTCCATGTAACTTCACTTTTGTCACCTCTCTACATAAACCACATTTTAAATAAATATCGAATAATACCTACAACATAAGCGGCTACTACTCCAAATACGATAACATTCCCTGCTAATTTAAACATATTCGTTGCTAGCCCCAACACGATTCCTTCACTACGATGTTCAATTGCCGCACTTGCCATTGTATTGGCAAATCCAGTCACAGGAATAGCCGTTCCTGCCCCTGCAAATTGCCCAAACTTATCGTATATACCAAATCCAGTCAGTAAAACTGCAATTAAAATTAAAGTAGCTACCGTTGGATTGCCTACGTCTTCTTTTGTAAAATCAAAAAAGGCGATATAAAAATTTTCAATTCCTTGCCCAATTACACAAATTCCACCACCAACAACAAATGCTTTTAAACAATTTAAGAAATAATTTGTAGGTGGGTAATATGTTTTTACATTATCCGTATAATTATCTTTTAACTTTTTTTTCATGTGTATCTATCCCTCTTTCTATGGTTGTACAAAATAAATCCAATGAAATAGTGAACCAAATACTTTTCCAAATACCAATGCCATTAAAAGCAATAACAACTTCTGTTCAACTCCTACTCTTCTTACTAAAATAGGCCATACATTTAATATTTCTGTTAATGCAGCTGCTAACATTCCGATAAATATGCCACTAAGCAGACCAATAAAGGCAATAACGGCATTTGGAAAGGAAAACGAAATACCTCTTAAGCTTAAATAACAACCTACAATTGCTCCCGAAATGGTCGCAAATTCAATCTTTGAAAAATGTCGATTGGTTTTCAATAATTGCATTAATCGTGGAATAACTCCTAAGACTGCTAAAAAAGCAACAAATCCACTACCTACTGCTAATCCTCCCGCAAAGCTTACAAATATAACTAAGAAACTATGTATCATCCCCATTTTTCCTACTATCTTTGCTTTCGTAATGAATTAAATAATTATCAATCGATCGCTGATATTGGTGCATTTCTAGTTCTAATGGACTTGGTTCTTCATTAATTCGATTTTTAAAAACATGATTAAAAAATAAAATCATCCCAAGCCCAAGTCCAATGGAATAGGGAACTTGAAATAGTAGCGGTTGCTTCACTTTTTGACCTGTTAGTATATAGTAAAGTTTTTCTTGAACAGGCCCCATCGATACATCTTCATGAAAATACATAATTGCTAAAGCAGAACCTGTAAATAACAACATCCAGACAAGTATAAAGAAAAAGACATTTACACCTTTTTTTTCATACTGAATTTCTATAATTGTTTCAGAAGCACCTATTACAGAAATTTCTATATCTTCTTTTACTTTTTTTATCGCTTTAATTACTTGTACAACGTCTAAAATAACGTGTGACTTGTCTCTGGATGAAAGTTGGTATAATATAATTTCCTCTATCTGTCGTTTATTTTTTTCATCTACAATTAGATGTGCAATATCTTTTACATATACATCACTATTGGGAGGTAATTGTATGCGCTCATACATGCTAATATACGCAATAGACATCTCTATTCTCCTTCCTTTTCCATTCCGAAAACTTATTTGTAGTATTTGATATTTATATCCATAAAATACAAAGAAAAAGAACGAATTGATTATTCATCAATTCGTTCTTTCATTTGATGTAAAATTCTTT
>JBJEFI010000020.1:0-9516 GCA_051873875.1 Bacillaceae bacterium
ATATCCAGATATAAAGAAACTGTTTTTTATACAAAATACACCATTCAGTACTTATCTAAAATTTATTCATTCCGCTCGAACTGTACTTCCTATTAAAATACCTTCTATCTCTTCAATACTACTAACAATATAAGTAGGACTCGATTTCTCTAATTCTTCGATAGAACCATAACCATATAATACGCCAATCGATTGAATTCCTACATCATTAGCACCGAGTATATCGTATTTTCTATCTCCTATCATAAGAAAGGCTTCTTTTTTATACGAACTGTACATGTTTAAAATGTATGCAATAATCTCTGCCTTCGAGGATCGTGTCCCATCTAAATTACTTCCCACTACAAAATCAAAAAAATGATCAATTTTAAAATACGCTAGGATTTGTTCTGCAAATACAGTAGGTTTAGATGTAGCAATCCCTAATATAAATCCTTGTTGCTTTAATGTATGTAATAATTGGGGAATGCCTGGATATAATTCATTTTCATACATTCCTTTTTCTTTAAATCGTTCTCTATAAAATGCAATCGCCTTTGTGTTATCTTCTTCATTAAAATGATAGTAATCCGCAAATGAAACTTGTAATGGCGGACCAATAAAACAATCCAGCTTATCTAGATTTGACTCATAAATGTTCATTTTTTGCAGTGCATATTGAACCGATTTTGTTATTCCTACCTTCGGATCTGAAATTGTTCCATCTAAATCAAATAAAATAATTTTGTAATTGTTCATATAGCTATCCCCTCTTAATTTTAATAGTTATATTCATTAAATAATGAAATTAAGTTTCATCTTCCCTTTGTCCATAAATATTTTTTTCTTTTAATGAAAATGCTAAGCAAGAGGTGAATCAACAATAGGTAAAAAATAATAATAAGTAGACGCTTGCATTTCATAGCCATAACTCTCATAAAGCGATTGAGCAGTATCATTATCAATAGCTGTTTCTAATAATATTCCTTTCGCCTTTGTTTGTATTGCATATTCCTTTGCTGCATCTAGAAGCAGTTTTCCAACACCTTGCTTTCTTCCCTCTTTTTTCACATATAAATCATTTAATATCCACAATCGTTTCATCGAAACAGAAGATAAAGATGGAAATAATTGTGTGAAGCCAATATACTTTCCTTCATTCATTGCAACAAAAATAACGGAGTCTCTTTGCTGAAATCGCTCCATTATAAACGCCTTTGCAGCATCTAAATCTGAATCTTGTTTATAAAAAATACGATACAAATTAAACAGCTCCGCTACTCCCTCTATATCCTTTATCGTTGCTTGAGTAATATTCATGTTAATCCCCCCCTTTTCATTTGTGCATACTTACTTCAACTAAATCAGTTAATTTACATTACTACTCGCTAACAGATTCCTTTAACCACCATTGAATATGATTAACAAAATTTTTAGCAGCTGGAGAAATCGTCTTAAAAGATGGAGCTGCAATGCCAATGGAGCGATAATGCTCCTTTTCTAGTTGAAGAATTCGAACATTATCTGGAACGCGATGCAAGACCATTTCGGGAAGGATACTAATTCCCATACCCTTTTGCACCATTGAAATAATCGCTTGATCATCCCCTAACTCAAATTTAATAGTTGGGACAACGCTATTTTCCTTCAATATCCGCCTAACATCATTATCACAGCTTTTCTTTGGCATAATAAACTGTTCTCCCTTAATTTGTTCAAAAGTAATCTCATTTTGGTGAGCGAAAGCATGTTTATCAGAAATAATACATAACATTCTATCTTTTTTTAATGGAATCACTTCAAATGACTTCATTGTAGGTAAAGATAAAAAACCGAAATCAACAGCACCAGTTGCTATCCAATGCTCAAGTTCATCATAATCTCCTTCTAATAACTTAATTTCAATAGCAGGATGACGTTCATTAAAATAATTCATAATTTCAGGTAACCATTGAATTGATACACTTGAAAAGGTTCCAATACGTACTGTTCCTACTTCTAATCCGTTTATATTGGCAATTTGTTGTACCAGTTGCTCTTTCCATTTTAACATTTCACGAATATGTTGTAGTACTAGTTCGCCGTTACTTGTCAATTGAATACCATTTCTACCTCTATTAAGAATAGCAAATCCCCATTCTGACTCAAGGCTGGCGATTGCATGGCTTATAGCAGATTGAGTTAAACCAAGTTTCATTGCTGTTTCAGTTAGACTGCCCAATTCTACTACTGTACTAAAAATCTCAAATTTCACAAGTGACACGAAATTCACTCCATTACATGAATTTTTTTCAACTTAACCTTTAAAAACATTCATTTTTCTTATTTTTAATTTACATGTATACTACCAAATAAGCAAATTATTTTTGAAAATTCAAACAAAAAGGAGCACTTATGAATACTCAGTTAAAAGCTAATCTCATATTAATTCTCGTTACAATCTTCTGGGGCTCGTCTTATTTATTTATGAAGATGGGTCTTGTTGTAATGGGAGAATTTAACCTAATTGCACTACGTTTTGGTCTTGCCTTTATCTTGGCTGGTATTCTCTTTTACCAACGCCTTATTCGTATTAACTATAAAACAATTAACTATAGCTTTCTGTTAGGATCTATTTTGTTTGCCGTCTTTACCTGTATTACGTTTGGCGTAAAGTCTACCTCTGCATCGAATGCTGGATTTTTAGTTAGCCTTACTGTTATATTTGTCCCATTGTTATTAGCCATTTTTTTACGGAAAATACCTGAAAAACGACTCCTCGTTGGGATTTCAGTTGCTTTAGCAGGAATCACTTTTTTAACTTTAAATACGCAATTATCTATCCATTTTGGAGATTTTTTATGTATATTAGCAGCCCTTTTTTATGCAGTTCATATTATTGTTACAGGAAAACTTACGAAGGATGTAGATTCCATTTCCTTAGGTATTTTCCAACTTGGCTTTACGGCATTATGGGGATTGTTATTTTCTCTGTTTTTCGAAACACCACATCTCCCAACAACTACGCTTTCTTGGATTTCTATTTTAGGATTAGGTATCTTTTGTAGTGCAATTGGATTTGTAGCACAAACTGCTGCACAGCAATATACAACACCAATCCATACAGGTTTAATCTTTTCACTTGAACCGGTTTTTTCCGCATTATTTGCTTTTACCTTTGCTGATGAAATATTAACAGCAAAAGGATACTTTGGCGCCTTTTTAGTGTTAGTAGGTGTATTGATTGCTCAAGTAAATATAAAGACTCTCCCATTTAAAAAGGAAGCTAATCAAACCTCTATTTAATTTGAACTAATCGCCACTTAGCTTTGCTTCAAGTGGTGGATCATTCAACAAAGGAGGACTCTGATTTATTTTATAGAATATAGAAGACCATACTTTCTGTTTAATAGAAGGTCCAAATGTTTGTTGTAAATGTTGAGGGAGCAATAATAACGGATAGATAATGGTTAATAATCGAACGAGGCAAAAATTTAAGCTACGCTAGTGGGAATCTTTCTTTAGTAGAGGGAAAAGTAGAAAATGAATGAAAAAGCATTGCTACAGTTTATAGGTAGCAATGCTTTTTTACATCCTAATAAAACGCCTTTCATATTAAAGTTATTTTTATGTACAACGCTCAATAAATTGAATGTATTGTGTATCCCCTAGCCCATATTTCGGAAATTGCTGTAACAATTCTCTCACTAATTCTTTCGTTTCTTTCTCTTTATGTTTATGGATATACCGAACTATTTCATTATCTTCGTTTAATAATTGTACATATAAATTGATACCCTTTTGTAAAACAGGAAGGCTGTTCACACATACCATTGATTTTTCGATTATCACTTGTTTGTATATGTTATAGTATCCTTCTGGCATTAATATAATTGTATCTATCACACTTAGGTAATCCATTTTCTCATCAACTAGATGAATGGTTAAATCACCTATGAAATTTCTTTTATCTAAATATGCTAACACTGTCAGCATATTCATCTGGCAAAACATATCTTCACCAAACCAAAGAACGATTTTATCAAATTTATTACTTAGTAATGGTTCTAATGGTTTTAAGGTTATTTTTTGATATTCTTCCAACGTTACATTGTGAGTAAAACAACGTTGTTTAATAAATTCATCTGAAAATATCTCTTCTGTTGTCACATCCCCCGCACACATTGCTTCATTAAAAGGAATGATTTCATTCTCTTCTTCTAGCTTATTTTCCTTAAAATAATCATACATACATTGTCCATTTAAAATGTGAAGTACTTTCTTCATTATCATCATCTCCCTTCACTTCTAATTAAAGTGTGTTAAATCATGTTCTTGTCTAGAAATATAAAATATTTTCTTCCATGATTTTAATTTCCATAAGCTATATATGGTTACAATTAAACCAGCAATCATAATAATCGTTCCAGGCTTTAAATAACTTGAAAGAATAATCCCAGTAAACATCCCTATTGGACTACATATTGTCGTATAAAAATTATAATAACCTAATATATCACCTATTCGATCTTTACTCGCTTCCATTTGGATGAAAGTGGACGATTCAATTTCAATTGTCGTTGAGAATACATTAAATGCCAAATATATAATTATTATACTAAAAATATTGTTGATACTCATTAATAACATTGTAGACGGTGTACGTTGTAGTATTTCTTTTATTTCCGCACATTCGTTGACCATTCTTACTGTGATATCACCATGATCTAATTTAAATATACTTTGAAAACAATGGGAAAACGGTCCATGTCCAATATCGTGTAATAATGCAGAAACCATAAGTACTTTTTTCTCATAAGGAGTAAATACTTCAAATATATTGGCAAATTTTTCCGATAAAATATAAACACCTATAGAATGTTCTAATCTATTATGGATTGCATTAGGTTGTAAAAAGTATGTATTCCCTTGCTGCTTAATATGACGTAATCGTTGCATATACGGTGTATGAATCAAATCAATTATATCTTGATTTTCTATTTCTACTATTCCATGAATTGCATCCTTTATAATCATTTTTCTTCCTACTTTCATTGAAAAAATTTCATCCTCTAAAGGGTACGGAAGCAAATCCGCGTACATCTACTTTCATCTTAAAAACACCACCAGCATACGGATACTTCTCTAATTCATCTTTATCCATTCTCATTCTAGCTGTTGTAATATATAGTTCATTCAAATCCTTTCCACCAAAAGTACAAGAAGTAACATTCTTTGCTGGTATAGGAATACTTAGTAAGTGTTCACCAGTTTGTGGATTCCATTTTGATATTTTATATCCACCCCAATGTGATATCCATAAATTTCCTTCTACATCTATAGTCATTCCATCCGGTATTCCTTCCCCTTCTGGAATTAAAATAATGTCTTTCTTATTCTCAATGTTTCCTGTATGCACATCATAATCAAATTGTACAACCTTTTTTGTTGGTGTATCGATAAAATACATATACTTATTATTTGGTGACCAAGCTAATCCATTAGACGTATTTACACGATCAATCTTCTTTTTTACGCTTAAATCCGTATCTAAACAATAAAGTGCACCTTTTTCATGAATACCAATTAAATCCGTTGTCCCTGCCCAAAAACGACCATATGGATCACATTTTCCATCGTTAAAACGATTTTCTGGCAAATCACATTCAGGGTCATAAATTTTTTTGAGTGCTTCTGTTTCTAAATTTAAGGTATAGAACCCACTTTCCATTGCTACAATCACTCCTCCAGACGCCCAAGGAACAACTGCACCAACCATTTGATTTAATTGAATCATTCGTTTTTCATTCGTATAAGGACAATAACAATTCACAGTCTTCTCTACAATATCAACCTAATACAGTAATTGATGTTCCCCATCCCAGCAAGGCCCTTCACCTAAGGTTGCCTTTGCATCAATGACTAACTCCATTCCTTCCATTTAGTTCATCCTCCCTTTATTCAAACAACGAAATTGCTGGATCTTTCTTATATGAATGAACAAGAATGGCATGTAGCTGCCCTCGATGATGATAAAGATGTGCTACTATTTCAATTAGCCATTCAAATCTAGAATACGTAACACCCCAATAAGCAGTTACTTGCTCATTCAATTGTGCTTCATTGTATTGAAAATAAATTATTTCTAACTCATCTACATGAGTTAATAAGGCTTCTTTTATCTTTTCTAATGTATTTAATTGTAACGACGTATAATACTCATCCATTTCTTTTTTAGAATAACCGCTACTAATCAACCAATCTGCCTTACATAAAGTCGCAATATGTGCTAGTAATTCACCAATGGACTGTTTATTAGCCGTCGGTCTATATTGCAAATCTTCCTCTAGTAATTTATCTATCATTTGAACAATTGTTTGTACTGCAACATGTAGTTGATGAAATGCACTTTGACAATATAAATTCATTTTTTATCACCCTTACCTATTATACCGAGAAATAACATGATTTTTATTACATTTTAGATTATTCAAAAAATATTTTATATACTTGTCCATTCAATGATATAATAGTAAAAAAACAACACATAAGTGAGGAATTGGTATGGTGATACTACTGGTTATCTCCCCTTATTTTTAACATTCATTTTAAAAATAGGGGGATTTTAAATGGATAAAACTTTATTTGCCGGCTTTGCAAAAATGAATATTACACCAACTGAATCTTTGCCGCTTCAAGGATACCATCGAGATTCTGATAGTCTTGGTATATTAGATAACTTATATTGCCGAATAATGATTCTTAAGCAATCAACTACTACACTTGTACTATTAACAATTGACAATATTGGTTTTACTACTGAATTTACGACTAAACTACGAAAGAAAATAGCGTATCACTTAACAATCAATCTATCTCAAATTATGGTTTGTTTTACGCATACCCATTCTGCTCCATTAACAATCGGAAATAATGAGCAGATGGATAAGCGAATAAAAAGATATTGTCATATGGTAGAACAGTGTATAGAACCATTAATTCAAGAAGCATTAAATCATTTAATACTAGCAGCATTAGGTTGGGATATGGTTGAATTTCAAATTGGAATAAATCGACGAGTTCATCAACAGGGCTATGCACAAATGGGCAATAATGTAACAGGACCTGTTGATCACCGACTGCCAATTTTAAAGGTAATGAATAAAGAGACAGAGGAAATAATTGGTGTTTTATTACGACTTGGTGTTCATGCCAACGTTTTAAAAGGCGATAACTTGCTTATTTCTGGTGATTTACCTGGGTGGATAAGCAATGAACTTGAAAAATCGTTGCATTGCACCGTTTTAACAACCATTGGAGCAGCCGGAAATGTGAATCCTCTGTATCGAGGGAAGCAACAAGATTTATTTCATCTTACTAAATTAATTACGACTTGCATTCTTGAAAAGATTGCACATATCCAAACAAAGTCTACCGTTAAACTGCAAAGTCAATCTGATATCATCTCAGTAAAAACAACGGAACTTTCATCTCTTCTAAAGGCGAACACATTAGCATCAGAAGTTCAACAACATTGGGGTGTTCCTACAGAAAAATGGTTAGCCGAAATACAAAAGCAAGTACAAAATGGAACTAACTTTGAATTACTTTCCATGGAAATCCAAACATTCCAAATTGGTGAGGCTATTTTATCAGGAGTACCAGCAGAAATTTTTGCAGAAACAGCGATTAAACTAAGTCAACAATTAGAAAATAAATGGTTTTTGTTTGGTGGTTATACAAATGGTTATGCTGGTTACTTGCCTAGTGTAGAAGAATTTGACTTTGGAGGTTACGAAGTGGACTGGAATCCAGTTGTCTACGGCATTGCTTTTGGTAGATTATTGCCTTTTGAAAAAGAAACAGAAACTAGACTTATACGTTATTTTACGAAAGAACCATCCCTTTACTTAGGAGAAAAAGAATGAAGCAAACTGCTCTTTTAATTATTGATGTACAAAACGGAATGTTTCTAGAAGAGAATCCAGTATTTAACTCAGAAAAATTACTCTTCAATTTAAAACAACTTATTGTACATGCACGACATAATCATATTCCAATCTTTTTTATTCAGCATAATGCACCTATTGGCAGAGCTTTAGAAAACGGAACAGAAGGTTGGAAAATACATCCAGAAATTACTCCTACGAAAGCAGATACCGTTATTCAAAAAACAACACCTGATTCCTTTTATCGTACTAATTTAGAAGAAGAATTGAAGAAACAACAGATTACTAATCTTATTCTCACAGGAATCCAAAGTGAAGTATGTGTTGATACAACTTGTAGAAGTGCATATCGACTAGATTATAAGATTACTTTAGTAACAGATGCGCATAGCACTTGGGATTCCTCACAATTATCTGCACAGCAAATAATTGATCATCATAATCACGTACTCCAATGGTTTGCCCAGCCAAAGAAGACAAAAGATATTATACTGTATACTTAAATTATAGATAGGAGAAAAGTTAGATGATTTATGAAATGACCGTTCAAGTTCGTGTTCCAAATATAGATGAAGGACAGAAATGGTATGAAATATTACTAAAGAAAGAACCAGATTTTATTCCACATGAAGGATTTGCAGAATGGGAAATTGTTCCTGGATGTTGGTTACAAGTTGCTGAAGGAGTTCCAACAGAAGGCAGTGGGCCAGTTCGCCTAGGTGTTACAGGTTTAGAAGCAGAACGTAATAGAGTAAAAAAAGAATTACATGTAGAACACTTTGAAATATATGCACGAGAGGGAGTTCCTGTTAAATGGGGTACTTTTACTGATCCATGGGGAAATCGTATTGGCTTCTATGAATATTTAAGCCAAGCAGAAAAAATTAAACGAATTAATGCTATTCTAAATAAATAAGAAATGTGAACTTTATTCAAAGGGTAAATTTAAAGAACAAATTCAGTTAGAATTTGTTCTTTTTTACTAAACTACTCATGTTATACCTTTACCTATCATTCATTAAACCTTCCCATAATAATAGTGTGATAGTATTTACCATCGGAAAGAATTTTATCATTTTTTAATATCCCTTCGATTTCAAAGCCAAATTTTTGATACAAATTAATTGCTTTATCATTTGTTTCCAAAACACTCAACGTCATTTTCTTGATGTCATTAGCGTCAGCCCAAGAAATAGATTCTTTTAAAAGTGCTTTTCCAATTCCGTATCCCCAAAAATCTTTTAAAATACATACTCCAAATTCTACTTTATGGGCAAATCGTTTTAAATAAATTCCTTCACACCTTGAGAATCCAACAAGTCGATTATCAACTTCAACAACTAAAAATACGTTTCTCACACTCTCTGTATCTCTTTTGATAATTTCTTCAAATCCTATTACATCGATGAAGCCTTCCCCTTTTTCTCTATCCAAATTTTCAGTCTCTCCATCAATTTGTACCCTTAATTCAGATAAAGCCTTAGCATCTTTATGTACGGCAGAACGAACAATATACTCCAATCCATTCACATTACATTCTCGTTTAGTAATTATCATGCTATACTCCCTTTCTATTAAGTTGATTTAAAACTAATATTTGTTCCTTAAT
>JBJEFI010000020.1:9616-19502 GCA_051873875.1 Bacillaceae bacterium
CTTTTTTCTTTCTATAAAAAAAGAAGCTATTTACTAGCTTCTTTAAAAACTATCCTTTCACTTGTTCTCGATATTGACAAGCCTCTTCCACTAACATATCTAGTTCAGCTTTTACATTGGCATCTAGAACATCAATCCATCTTTTTGGTATGTCACTATAGCCATATGCTGCTCCGACTAATCCTCCTGCGATTGCTCCAACTGTATCAGAGTCACCACCACGGTTTACAGCGTTTACAACTGCTGCCTCAAAAGAATTAGTTTGATGAATAGCTTGTAGTACATTTACCATCGTATCTCGAACATACCCAGTTGGAGGTCGTTCTTCATTTAATAATTCAGCAAAGCGACCAATTGAATCAATAACCATAGATAATGCCTCTCCTTCGATTAAACGGGCAATGGCATTGGAATAATTCATACATAACACTGTACTCTCTTCATCCCAATGTGTCATTTTTGCAATATCCGCTGCATATTTCACACCATCTCTTCCATAATAAATGCCTGTATAAACCGTTCGCATTAAAGCCCCGTTTCCACCACTTTTTCCTTGAAGTTCACGATTTGCTTGTTCGGCAGCAGCCATCCACATATCTTCTGTTGGTTGTGAAGGAGAATGATAGTTAAATTCAGACGCTATTTTAACCGCGTTGCGAATGCTTAAACCAACTGTAACTCCGATATCTTTCGGTTTGCTATCATACCATTCAATAAAATATTTTCCAATTGAAGAAACTGGTCGAACAGGATCCTCAACAATCCCTTTTGCAACAGCAATTGTCATCTGTGTATCATCTGTAACTTCCCCTGGAGTAAGGGCTAACCAGCCACCTCCGACTATTTCTGTTAATCCTTGTGGATATTCTTTCTTTATCTCATCTATGGACATAAATTCTAATGTAGCTCCTAATGCATCCCCAATTGCAACACCATATAATGCACCTTTAATTTTATCTACATTTACTCCCATTACTTTTCCTCCTTTATTTTTGTACATGTAATTTCTTTGTTTAATAACTCCCTTAACGCTTTTAGCTCTTTATCACTAACTTCATGTTTCTTCAAAAATGCGGTAACTAGCATACTTAATGAACCTTCATACACTTTTTCAAGCAATGATTTTGTCTCTGATACAATGACCTCATCTCGTGTAACCAATGCTTTGCATAAATAACCTGGATCATGTCGTTCAATAATTCCTTTATTGATTAATTTTGTAATAACTGTATACGTTGTATTTCGTTTCCAACCATAGCTTTCCATAATAGATGTAGCAATATTTCCTGCACTCATTTCTCCATTTTGCCAAAGTAAAGCTAATATTTTTAACTCTGATTCATGAATATGCGATGTACCTTGCCTCACCCTCATCACCCTTTTATCTTAGTAAATCTTTATTATATAAAAATTCTATCATGTTAGAAAAACGAATTGCAATTATTTTCTAAAAATAATAAAAAGATGTTGATTATATAACATATAGTAAATGAAATTTTATAAAGAAGCTAATTAATTAATAGCTTCTTTTTACGAAGAGTATTTCTTTAAAAGCGAACCCAAAACATACTTCCACCTTTAGGATTTGGTTCATATTGTAATTGTACATGTATCAAATTAGCAATTTCACTTGCTATGGCTAAACCAAGACCTGTTCCTTTGCTATTTAAACCTTCTGAATTCCCACGAAAAAAGCGATCAAAAATATAAGGAACGTCTTCTTTCGCAATGCCAACACCGTTATCAATTACACATATGCTTTTATCTGTTATTCGAATGTGAATATCATCCTTGCTATATTTTAGTCCATTATCAATTAAAATATAAAGAATTTGTTCTAACAATTCTCTACTAGTGCTTATAGTTCCTTTTCCAACTACGGAGATTGTTTTACCACTTGCCATTTGTAACTTTGCTGCAATTGGATTAACTAACTCTTCTAATGAGATAGTCTCCTTTACTACAACTTTATCTTGTAAACTTGTTAGCTGTAACATTGGCTCAATTAAGCCTTCTTTCATTCGGGTAGTTTCTGTTAAAATATGCTCAATACTTTCTTGTGCAACTTCTCGCTTTTCTAATCCCCATCGATTTAATAGTTGGGCATAGCCTTCAATAACTGTAATTGGTGTTTTTAACTCATGGGAAGCATTAGCAACAAATGCTTCTTGACGATTCATCATATCTTGAATTCTATCAATCATCACATTAAATGCATTACCAATTTGACCAAACTCATCTTTCTTATTTTTCAATGAAATTTTCTTTAAACTCTCATTATCTGTAATATCATTCATCGTTTTCACTATAACATTTACAGGTTTAAATAAATAATGAATAACTAAATACATGCACAACGTTCCTACTAGTACGACACTTGCTGCTACAATATATAATATTTGACGTAAGTTTGCTAGCGTCTCTGTTAATTCTCGTTCGTAATATTGAAAATTCACTCCTAGTTCGTTTGAGTTTGGAATACCTTGACTCATAGAAACTACAAAAGGTCCTGTATAAAGATTAAACTTGCCTTCATTTATCACCTCATTCATTAATTCCTCTTCACCAGGTCTTCCCCCATGAAACTCTTTTTTGTACAATTCTTGTCCGTTTTTCATAACAGTCATATATCCTTCTGTTATAAATCTACCAGCACTTACCTTTCCATTTTCCCAATCCTCTATTGGAATATCTTTAATTGAATCTGTAAAACCATACTGTGCATTTGTCATAGTTTGATGTAACGCATAACGATGAACTTGCAAATATATGGCTATACTTCCTCCAACAGTTAAGATAATTAACAAACTACTTAGTAGTAGCACAATTTTTGTTTTAATCTTCAATTTTTATTCCTCCCTCCACATATAACCACTTCCACGAACAGTTACTAATTGCTGTACCTGTAATTTCTTTCGTAAATATCCAACATACACATCCACAATTTTAAATTCTCCTTCAAAATCATAGCCCCATACCCCATCTAAAATCTGTTCTCGAGTAAGAATTTGATTTTTGTTGCGAATAAAATATCGTAATAATAAAAACTCTTTCTCCGATAACGGTATGTCTATTCCTTTGCGACTCACTTTTTGTGTACTATAATTTATAGTTAAATCACCAAATTTCTCTTTGTCTAATCGTTTACTACTTCTTAAAAAAGCTCGAATACGTGCTAGCAACTCTTCCATCTCAAAAGGCTTTGTCATATAATCGTTTGCTCCACTATCTAACCCTATTACCTTATCATGAATTTGGCCTTTTGCTGTTAGCATAATAACTGGTAAATCTTTATTATTTCTTCTTATTTCTTTTATTGTTTTAATTCCGTCCATTTTCGGCATCATAATATCTAACAATACTAGGTCATATTGTTGATTGCTTATTTTTTGCAATGCACAAACACCATTGTAAGCACACGTAACATCATAACCAATATGAGTCAACTCTAATTCTAATAACCTTGCTATTTTTATATCGTCTTCTACAACCAAAATATGTATATCCATTTATTATTGCCTCCTTATGATGTTATTGTATAAAAAGATAGTAAGAGTTTGGTAAGAAAATTGGTATTTTCTAAAAATAACTCCTTTTTTTCAAAAGATTAATGGCCTTTTCAAACATAAAAAAACCCATTAAGTAGTCATTACCTAATGGGCATTTCTATTATCCATTTTCAAAATATATTTATTAAACAGTTTGACAAGCTAATTGAGAAGCAACTTCTGCTACTTGACGTAATCCTGCCTCAATAATTTCTTCTGCTTTATCAGGCATTGCATTGTGTCCTTCAATAATTACTTCACCGATAATTTCCATTCCAAAAATACCAGCAAATACGTTACGCATATACGTAACTGACATATCCATTGGTGCCATTTCTGGAGTAGAATAAATCCCCCCACGCGCATTTAATAAAATTGCTTTTTTATCTGTCATTAATTGAATCATGTTACCTTCTGCATCATATTTAAATGCAAAACCAGATGCATAGACATAATCAATAAATGTTTGTAATTTAGCTGGAATTGTTAAGTTCCACAGTGGGAATGCAAATACAACTACATCTGCTGCAGATAACATATCCATTGCTTTTTGTTTTGCCGCTAAAAGACGTTGCTCTGCATTTGTTAATTCTCCACCATTTTGTAATTTACCAAATGCATCAAATAACTCTTGGCCAAAATATGGTGTATCTTCTTCATATACATCATATACAGTTACATTCAGATTTTTGGCATCTTTTACACTTTCCATAAATGTTTCATACATTCTACTTGATACCCCTTGTGATGCTGGGCGGTTGTTTGCTTTTACAACTAATACGTTCATACTAAAATTCCCCCTATTGTTCCTATACTACTATTGATATAACGAAATATATACATATTTCATTTCTTAGAATTTTTGATAGGGAGTATGTAACTCCCTATTTATTAAAACTATATAAATTTCTCTCATCCCTTTGTATAGGTTACATTATTTTTTTTTAAATTGCATTTATTATGATTGCAATTACATCATTTCTGTTTATAAATAGGGATTATTGCTCACATACTATGTATAAATCTTTCAAAATGGGATGTGAAAATGTGAAAAAAACAGTTGAAGAATACTTAGAAGTTATTTTTCCTGCTACAGAAGAACAACTTTCCTTCTTTCAACATGTGTTTGGCGATCCTTGCAAACGACTATTAGATATCGGATGTGCTTCCGGAAATCAAGTAATTGCCTTATGTAAAAAGGGATATATCGTTACAGGAATAGATATTAATGAACATTGTATTTTTCGGGCACGTGAAAACAGAAAGAAGGAACATGTAGAAGCTGATTTTATCATTGGTGATATAAAAAATTTATCCAATAAAGTAAATGAAATTTTTAAAGGTATTTATTGTATCGGAAACGTCTTACCCCACTTGCATGATTTAAAAGACGTAAAGCAAGCCTTACAAGAAATGTATACTTTATTAGAAACTGATGGTCATATTATTATCCAAATTGTAAATTACGAGCGACAGGATTTTGTTTTTCCAGTTATTGAAAAAGACAACCTGCGCTTTTTACATCGCCAAAAAGGTGCTCATTTTCATATTCAAATTGAATCATTAGAAGGGTTTTCCCTTTATGAACACACATTTGAACTCTTACCTATCAAAAGAAAGGAACTTATTCTTTTAATGGAAGCAGTTGGCTTTAAGCAACTTCGCATTTTTAGTGACTATTCAAAGGGGTCTTATAATCCAGCTACATCAAGTGCCTTAATTGTTGTTGGAGAAAAATAAAAATAGACGTACCGATTTGGTAGTCTATTTTTTATTTTATAAATAAACTCTTCATAATAACCTATAGCAATTACCACTTCTTTAAAACATCTTCACAATGACAAATTTATTTAGTCTCGACACAAGCTATAGCGAAATAAACTAATAGAAAACGAGAAAGGATATATGCATGTCTAAAAACAGAAAAAATTGTTGTTTTAGTGGCAAATCCGTTTCTATTTGTAAAAATAGTTATTCCCTTCTTGCCTTAGGAGATTCTATTGCTGTTGGAGATGGGACGACAAACGGTTCTTATGTCACTTTGTTTGCGAATAATTGGAATGAAACATACACAGGACAGATGACAGTCACAAATCTTGCCCAAAGTGGTAGTACATCAACACAATTATTAGCTTCTTTAAAAGAAACAGCTACACAAACAGCCATTCGTCAAGCTGATATTATTACGATTAATGTTGGTGGAAATGATATTTCAACAGAATATAATTCACCAGGAAATCCCTTTCAGCTAACACAGCGATTCCAATGTGTGAAAGAACGATTTTTAAAAAACATGCAGCATATTTTACAAATCATTTGTCAGCTTAATCCAAAAGCAATTGTTCTCGTAAATGGTTTATATAACCCTTTTTTCTTTTTCGGCTTTGTCGAACGAATAGCGAAACGCTTTCTCAACGAATGGAATTGTTGCCTAAAAGAAATTGTAGAAGAATGTGGATTCATCTTCGTCCCAACACGTCGTGTCTTAAATCAATGTAACAAGCGTGAATGGTTAGCAAGTGACAATGTTCATTTAAGTGATGTTGGAGCCTGTTTACTAGCTGATGAATATAGTTGCATGATTATTGGATGCAATAAAAAAACACTCGCTTCTCTCCTAGAATAATGGTAACTACCACTTATTTTCGGATAAACAAATAGCGATTTACAGGACGACCAATTGTCCCATACTGTGCTTGAAGCTCTACCTTTCCAATCTGTTCAAGGTACTCTAAATAACGTCTTGTTGTTACACGTGCCATTCCAACTGACTCTGCTACATCTTCTGCTGTTACAAAGGTGGAAGATTGCTGTAAATAGGTTAAAATTTTATTTAATGTGCCTGCGTTTAATCCTTTAGGAAGTTCTCTCGTTGTTTGTACGTTTTTTGGATAAAACAACTCATCTATAACTTGCTGAGTCACTTCCTCTTCTTTTCTTAATTTCATATGAATCTGCTTATATTTTTCTAACGATTGTTTCATTCGTTCAAATCGAAATGGCTTCATTATATAATCGAATGCACCGTTTTGTAGAAAAAAACGGACGGTTTCGATTTCACTAGATTGAAGAATACTAATATAAATCTCCTTTACTTCTCGTACTACATTTGCAAAAGGATCGTAAGCATTTTCAATTAAATTCCCAATTATCACAACTAAATCATGATAGTCCAAATAAGATGGCAAGCTAGACAAACTACTATTTTTATCAATAGTGACATCTACGCCAAGTTCTTTTCCACGACTAATTTTGCTAAGCAACAAGCCTGTAGACCGCTTTATGTCTGAAGCTCGTGCAATTACAAACTTAATCGGGAACGGCGTTGCAACAGTTGTTATCGCCAAAACAGAAAATGAATTTACTCCATATGAACGTATGCAGGATTTACCGGTTGCAAAATAAATTAACTTAAAATAGGAAAAGCCTCGCACATGAGCGAGGCTTTTTTACAGTTAAAATAATTTTTTTACATAGTCATTTATACATATTTTTGGAACTGTAAATCGTGCCGTTACCAATGGATCAACCACTTGTGAAATCTCCGTATTACCGACTGCACTTAAAAACATTACTAACTCTGGCAATGTCATATTCATCTTTGGCAATAAGTAATCAGCCATTTGTTCAACAGATAGCTTCATTGCTTCATCAAGTGTCTTTGCCGAAGCAATCGTCGTAATAATTGTCTCATTTTCAAGCATTGGTGATGGAATAGATGGACCTTTTATTACTTGAAAAGAAACTGTTACCTTTCCTGCTACTTCAATGCCTGAAATACCTATTTCCCCGTCTCCCATTGCCCCGTGTAAATCACCTAAACCAAACAATGCCCCTTCTACAAAAACAGGGAAATAAACTGTTGCACCTTCCGCAACTAATTTCGTATCCATATTGCCGCCATGTTCACGAGGGGTTCCACATGAAATAGCTTCATCCTTTGGTGCAACACCAATAACACCAATCATTTTATTTAATGGAATTTTTATGCCGTTAAACTGTGCAATCCCTTCATGAATTGGAATTATTTTTGCTTCATGCTCTTTAATTCGATCACCAAGGACACCAAACCCAGGTCCAACTGACATAACACCTATATCATTAATTTGAATACGTTCAATTTTTACTGCTAAAATATCCCCTGGCATTGCTTCTTCAATAAAAATAGGACCTGTTGCTGGATTAATTTTATCCCAATCAAGACTATTGTATTGACTACTTTCTTGAACTTGATTCGAAAAGCAATCTAACGTTTCAATCTCGACTGTATCCCCTGCCTTTACCGTTAACACAGGTTTATTCTCCTTACTAAATGCATAGATACACTGACCTGCTGACAATGTGATTCCCATTATCCATTCCCCCATCCTTGTTTGATTATGTTCATCATATGCATTCAAAAAACGCTTGTCAATTAGTTATAGGAATAAGGAGGAAATACTACATTCTTATAGAAGTAAGTAAACACATTGAAAAGGTGTGGAAATCATTTCGTACCTTCCACACCTTTTAACAAAAATAAGCGATATTTACTTTTTCTTTGTATTCACTGCATTCAACGTCATGTAAGGAAAAATTTCATAAACATCCTTTTATCAGTAACTGGAGTATTCCTTTTTCTTAAAGACATCAATAAATATCTAAGGTAAAATCTAATCCGAACAGCTACTCAACAATTTCAATTTGATTTCCGTCTGGGTCAAGAATACAACTTTCATAGTATCCATCTCCAGTCGTTCGTGGACCACTTAGTACCGTAAATCCATCTTCTTTCAATAGTGCTGTAAGTTCGTCAACTTTATTTTTACTTCCTACACTGAAGGCTAAATGAATATAACCATTTCGCATAAGAATGGGTTCTGTCATCTCTATAGTAGGACGTGTCATAATTTCAAGTCTACTTCCATCTCTAAAAGACAAAAAGTATGTTTTTAATCCTGTTATTTGATTATGATACATATCATTCGCTTTCGCATGGAAATACTTCTCATAAAATTCCTTCATTTTTTCTAAATCTGTTGTATATAAAGCAATATGATCAATTTTCATTTAATATCCTCCAGAATGTAAAAAATCCTTTCGTTATTAGTATTTTAGTATCTTTACTTAATATAAGATTATAATAATTTACTATTTGATTTATAGCAGCCTATTTATTTTAGAAACTAACTCTATAGTATGTTGCTCATGGCGTTCCAATAACTGTGCAAGAGGTTTTCCCTTTAATAAACCAAGTAATATTGGGGCTAATGTACACATTGCATCACGATAACCTAGTTCTACATGTTGTTGCAGTGTACTTTGGCTTAAGTTAAGTGTCCCAATACCTGTAATGGTTTCAAGCTTCATTGATGGATATAATTCAATAATCGGACAACCTTCAAAATCTTGTTTATCAATTTGCTGTCTATAACTTAAATGAACAACAAGAATAATATTACAATTATGATGTTTAAGTGGCCTAATTGGGACATTGTCTGTATTTTGTTTTGTATATTGAGGATTGTTAATCCCACCATCTGCATAGCGATATTCCCTAATTTGAATCGGTTTAAAAATATATGGAATGGCACAAGATGCAAGAACAATATCCATCATTTCTTCCTCATTATAATCATTTAACTTAAAATATGTAGGTTTATTTAAATCAACATTATATGCACATGCATATAGCGTCTTATTTGATGCTTTTACGACAGAAAAATCAATATATTCTCTGATAAAATCTCGTATTCCTGATTGGGAAAGCAACCCGATATCACTACTTTTTATTAAATCAAAAAAACTAGCATTTTTTTCTGTTCTGCCAAATCTAGAAAGCTTCGCATCTCTTACATCATTTTGCTGCGTAATAAAACGTGAATAGGAAACACTTCCCCAGCTTTTATCAATTACGGAATTGTCATTCATGCATATCATTAATCCATTAATAATCCCAATAGATGTACCTGAAATAACAGTAATCTGAGGGATTAACTCTAATTCTGAAAGTGCTTTAAATACACCTGCTTCATACGCACCTTTTGCGCCTCCCCCAGCTAATACTAATCCTATCTTCCATTTATTTATATTATCCACCCCTAATCCCTCCATATGTTCATTATATCACATGTGATTTTCCAATAAAAAACAGGACTTGTTAATTGCCCTGTTTTTTATAAACAACTATTCCATTTTTAATTGTTGTTAGCACTTGAATATCTTTTATTTCCATTGGCTCTACTGTTAACGGATTTTTATCTAAAATGATAAGGTCTGCCACTTTTCCTTCCTTTAGTGAACCCTTTGTTCCTTCTTCATAATATTGATATGCTGCATTAATCGTCACTCCCTTTAAT
>JBJEFI010000021.1:0-19124 GCA_051873875.1 Bacillaceae bacterium
TTATACCAACCATTACTTTCTTTTCCTAACACATTTAGGCTTGTTCCTTGCTTTACTTGACCTATTTGCTTGCCATGAGTACCAGCTTTGTCTCGTACATTTAAGACATCTGTGTTTACTGTGTATGTTTTTGTTTTGTCTACTTGTGAAGAAGATAACGGTGTAGAGCTATTGGTTACATCTTTTACTGTCACATAGTCGCCACTTACATAGCCTGTCTTACCTTCATGTTTAATTTTATACCAACCGTTGCTTTCTTTTTTTATAATCGCTAACTCATCACCTTCATAAACCGAACCGATTTTAGTAGATGAAGCTGTTGCTTGTGAGCGTACGTTTAATACGGTTGTATTCACAATATATTTCTTTGTTGTACTTACTTGCGTGTTTTCTTTTTTCTTTAAATATTCAGCTGTGACATAAGCTGTTTGTCCTTTATATTGAAATTTTCCCCATCCATTTGAAATAGAAGTAACATTAATCGTTGTATTTTTTGAAAGAATTCCAAGTTTTGCGGCTGTTGTTGTAGGTTTTTCTCGGATGTTTAGGTTCTCTGTTGTGATCATTTCCTCTGCATTTACAACAGAAGCGGCTGAAAATAAAGTTGTGCACACACTGGCCACTGCAACTGTTTTTTTCATTCCTGTCTCCTCCTTACTCTTCTTTAAATCAGACTCGTCCTATTTTACCTTTTCTAAAAATAACTATATTATAGAAAACAATCCCTGTACACCCTACAATATACTTATTTCTTTGTTTTTTTACATTAATAACCAATTTAAGCGCTTTTTCAACAAATGAAAAATAATTACTATTAATAGAATTTTTCTCTCTTTTTACTTGTTAGTTAAAATAAAAAAACTGAACAATAGACAAATTAAAATCTGTCTACTGTTCAGTTTATCATTTTACATAAATTGTCTTATTTCTTATACCAACCAATTCCGATGGCACCTTCACCTAAATGCGTCCCAATAACTGGTCCGAAGTAACTTAAATCAATTTCCATATCTGGATATTTAGCTTGTAGCTGCTTTTGAAGTTCTAAACCTTTTTCAGGGCAATTACCATGGATGACAACCGCCTTCATTGGATGTCCTTTTGAGGCATCTTCATTAAGCAACTCTAATATGCGTTTTTCTGCACGTTTAAATGTACGCACTTTATCAAATGGAACAATTTTTTTATCTTCAAAATGAAGAATTGGTTTCACTTGTAGTAAGCTACCTACAAGTGCCATTGCACCATTTAAACGACCACCACGTTGTAAATGACTTAAATCATCTACAATAAAATACGCTTTAATACTTTCTTTCATTTCATCTAAACGAGCAATAATTTCTTCTGGAGATTTCCCTTCACTAGCCATTTTTACAGCTTCCATTACATAGAAGCCTTGCGCAGCACAGCTAATTTCCGAATCGTATGTATATACTTTTGCCTCTTCAATCATATTGGCAACACTTGTTGCTGTTTGATACGTTCCGCTAATCCCACTTGATAAATGAATAGATAATATTGCGTCATTTTCTTTTGCTAATGCTTCAAAAGCTTCCATAAACATGCCTACAGCAGGCTGAGATGTTTTTGGTAAATCTTCTTGTTCATGAATTTTTATATAAAATTGTTCCGCTGTAATTTCTGTTTCTTCTTGATAAGAACTATCACCAAAAACTACACTTAAAGGAACCATATGGATGTTATAGCGTTCCCGAACTTCTTTCGGAATGTACGCTGTACTATCCGTTACAATCACCGTTCTCATTCTTTAATACCATCCTTGTTTTTAAGATTAATACTAACTTACCATAAATTTTGTAAGAAAACTAGGCTTCTCTTTCGTTTCAAATCAACATTCTTCGCGTTATAGAAAACCAACAAGTCCTAGGATAATAAGATATACCTCTTCGTCATCATATCCTATAAAATGAATCCTTCACCTACTTCTATTTGCTCCACACTTTTTCTAACAAATAATTGAAGATACTCGAACTTTTCTCTTTCATCTAAATATCTTTAAAGTGCCCTATATTTTAAAGATGATAATTACCCTTAATTGAAGGAAGATATTCCTTATCTTATTTATAAAAACATATAAAAAAGCTACTACCCCTTAATTATCGAGCAGTAGCATCCTATGTTAGTATAGCCAGTTTTTGTAAAATTATCTAACTTCAACCCAACCATTTTTAATTGCTGCAACGACAGCTTGAGTTCGGTCGTTAACATCAATTTTTTGCAAAATGTTACTTACATGGTTCTTTACTGTTTTTTCACTAATAAATAGTGCCTCACCAACAGCTCGATTACTCATTCCATCTGCTAACATTTGTAACACTTCACATTCACGACGTGTTAGGACGTGAAGTGGTGGCGCAACTTTACGTTCATTTTGAACAAAATGATGTTCTCGATTGGCTAATCGACGATATTCATTTACTAAACTTTTCGTTACTTTTGGATGAAGGTAACAACCTCCACCGGCAACGACTTGCACAGCTTCAATTAACGTATCTGCATCCATTTCTTTTAACAAATAACCCTTCGCACCCATTCTTAAGGCATGCATCACATAACTTTCATCGTCATGAATAGATAATATAATAACCTTTGCATCCGGTTGTACTTTTAGTAATTCTCTTGTTGCATTTACACCATTAATTGTTGGCATATTAATATCCATAATAATAACATCATACTCATATTTTTGAGCTAATGGTATTACATCTATTCCGTCAGAGCCTTCTGCAACAACTTCTAAAGAACTTTCAAACTCTAAAATACGTTTGATTCCTTCCCTAAATAACTTGTGATCATCAATTATTATTACCTTTACTGTGTCCATTCTCCTTGTAATCCCCCTCATAACTACTTATAAATTATTGGCAAGCGGAATTGAAATCCATATAGAAGTGCCCTTCCCTATTACTGAATGAAACCTAATCTTTCCATTTAATAAATCGACTCTTTCCTTCATTCCTACTATTCCAAAGGAATTTTCTTTCTTATTTTGTATATTAAATCCGCTTCCATTATCAATAATTGAAAATACAATTTGCTCCCTCATTATTTCTACAGTTACTTCAATCTTTGTAGCATTCGCATGTTTACATACATTTTGGACCGCTTCCTGAATAAGTCGAAAACAAGCAACTTCATAATTCGTTGGAACTCGCTCCCTTTTCCCATAATATTCAAAAACAATTTTTATCTTATTGTATTCTTCAATTGTTCTTAAATATTTTTTTAATGTTGGAATTAGTCCTAAATCATCTAAAGCCATTGGGCGTAAATCATAAATAATCCGCCGTACTTCATAAAGGGCATCACGAATATATTCTCGCATCACTTTTACTTCATCTAGTAGAGCATTTAACCCTTGTTTTCTTCCCATTCGTTCAAGTAAGTCAGAGCGAATTAAAAGATGAGCAAGTGTCTGTGCTGGTCCATCATGAATTTCCCGAGATAATCGCTTGCGTTCCTCTTCTTGTGCTTCAATAATTCGCAAACCAAATTGTTGTTTTTGACAAGCGCCTTTCGTTAGTTCGTCTATATCTTGAAAATCGCTTGTTAAATAATTGGAAATAATATTAATTTGTGTAACCAATGCTTCTGCACGTTCAATTTGATTAGAAAGTTCTTCTAATCTTTGCTCTAATTCATATTGATAAGAAATACATTTTTCTTTTTCAGAATAAAGATTTATATTCTCATCCTGTTTTAATGCCTCTCCCCTTTGTGCTGGACTGAGCATATCCAGCTGTTTAGCTCGCTTAATCATGGCCTCAATCCGATTTTGCTCAGCGCCCATTTTTAACTTTATTACTTCGTATTCATTGCGCAAAGCATCCACAAACTCAAATACTTCCTTTTTACTTGATTCCACTGTTAGAATCATTTTTTGAATAATTTCATCTAGTGTAGTACATATTTCCTTTTGACTAAAAGGGTTGACCATCTTTCGCCGCCCCTCCCCTTGTTTATTTCCTGTTCATTTTGATTCTATTGTATAATAATTATAGATGAGTTTCATTACAAAATTCCTATTTTTCGACAAAATACGGGATGAATTATTAAATTTTACCATTTTTTTCATTTATTTTATCTAACTAACACTAAAATATGTCTTTTATAACATTAGAAATTGAAAAGATTTTAAGTAAAAGATATGTGTTAGGAAGAACTAATTTATTCGACTACCTATCAGTGGAACTGCAAGAAAAAGTTTCTACTAATGGAAGTTTCACATTATTTTGGAGGGAAAAAACTTGCTTGAAAATTATTTAACCGTTAAAGAATATGGAGAACACGAAATCGTCATTGAACGTTCTCGTTTCATTTGTTATGTCAATCGTGCTACAACAGAAGAAGAAGCACAAACTTTCATTCAGGAAATTAAGAAAAAACATTGGGACGCAACCCATAATTGTTCTGCATATTTAATTGGTGAACATGATCATATTCAAAAAGCAAATGATGATGGAGAGCCGAGTGGAACCGCAGGCGTTCCAATGCTAGAAGTATTAAAAAAGCGTCAATTAAAAGACACGGTTGTTGTTGTAACGCGCTATTTTGGTGGCATTAAACTTGGAGCTGGTGGACTTGTTCGAGCATATGGAAAAAGTGTTTCAGAAGGATTAAATCATACTGGAATTGTTGAAAGAAAATTAATGAAAAAGATTTCGATTGCCCTTGATTACACATGGCTTGGAAAAATCGAAAATGAATTACGCTCTTCCTCTTACTCGCTAGATGAAATTCATTATTTGGATAATGTCATCTTTGATGTATATGTATTGATGAAAGAAGTAGATACATTTAAAGAATGGATGACTAATTTAACAAATGGAAAGGGTCAATTCATCGAAGGAGACGTCCAATATTACGAAACTGTAATATAATGTTAGAAAATTGTAATAGTACTAATAATGGTGGCCTGTCCTTTACTAGTGTATAATGTTTGAGAATGGGGTATTTATACAACTAAAAGGGGATAAACCAATGAAAATTGAAGAAAATGTGAAGAAAACGAAACGTAAAAAGATTTTACTTTACGTTTTTATTCCAATTTTAACGATTTTTTTAGTGGGAATTGGATATACTGGATACTTATATAATAAAGCAAATGCGGCACTAAAAAATGCACATAGGAATTTAGACAGAGGAGAAAAATCACAATTACGTATGGAAAATGTGAAACCACTTACTCATAACGTCTCTATTTTACTTGTTGGCGTAGATGAAAGTGAACATCGAAAAGCAGAATATGGAAGTGCTGTTCGCTCTGATGCGTTACTTGTCGCAACATTAAACAAAGATTCAAAAGATGTTCAATTATTAAGCATTCCTCGTGATACGTATACGTATATTCCAGTGGAAGGAAAAGAAGATAAAATCAATCATGCTCATGCATTTGGAGGCATTGATGGATCAATTGAAGCTGTTGAAGGTTTATTAGATATTCCAATTGATTATTATGTCAAAATTAACTTTGAAGGATTTTTAGAAGTCATTGATGAACTCGGTGGCATTGAGGTAGATGTTCCTGTTAGCTTTACTGAACAAAATAGTAAAGATGAAGGTGGAACCATTACATTAGAAAAAGGCCTCCAAACGTTAAATGCTGAAGAAGCACTTGCCCTTGTTCGTACAAGAAAAATTGACAGCGATGCCGAACGTGGCAAACGTCAAATGCTTGTCATTGACGCCATTTTAAAGAAAGCAATGTCTGCCCAATCTGTTTCAAAGCTCGACAAAATTATTGAAACAATGGGCGAAAACATGAAAACAAACTTAACAATGTCAGACATTCTTTCTTTATACAAGTACGCACTAAATAACGAGGGTATTCAGTTAAACAAGTTACAGCTTGAAGGTGACGATCAATATATCGACAATATTTACTACTATATGCCTCGCCAAGAAAGCTTAGACGAAATCACTCAAGCATTAAAGGCACATTTAGGTTTATAAATAAAAAGAAAAAGGCACATCCATGAAGGAAGTGCCTTTTTTTATCAATTTATTTCTATATCCTTATAAAAATTAACATAATATTACGTATATGTAATATTATGTTACAAAATTGTAATAGTCCTCCTAATGATGCCCTTCCTCTTCTAGTGTATAATTAATTAGAATATGCATTTATACAACATAAAGGGGACACATCATGTATATAAATCGAAATACAATTAAGAAAAAGAAAAGAAGAAAAAAGATTTTACTTTATCTTTTTATGCCAATTTTAACAATTTTTTTAGTAGGAATCGGATATACTGGCTATTTATACATAAAAGCAGATGCAGCACTAAAAAATGCACATGCTAATTTAGGACGTGGCGATAAGTCACACTTACGAATGGAAAATGTAAAACCACTCACTCATAATGTTTCTATTTTGCTTGCTGGTGTTGATGAAAGTGAAAATCGCAAATCCAAATATGGGGGTGCTGTTCGCACTGATGCGCTACTTGTTGCTACTTTAAATAAAGATTCAAAAGATGTTCAATTATTAAGCATTCCTCGTGATACGTATACGTATATTCCAGTAGAAGAAAAAGAAGATAAAATCAATCATGCCCATGCGTTTGGTGGGATTGATGCATCAATTGAAGCAGTTGAAGGTTTATTAGACATTCCAATTGATTATTATGTCAAAATTAACTTCGAAGGCTTTTTAAAAATCATTGATGAACTAGGTGGCATTAAGGTTGATGTTCCTGTTAGCTTTACTGAACAAAATAGTAAAGATGAAGGTGGAGCAATTACATTAGAAAAAGGATTACAAACATTAAATGCAGAAGAAGCACTTGCTCTTGTTCGTACAAGAAAAATAGATAGTGATGCAGAACGTGGAAAACGTCAAATGCTTGTAATTGAAGCTATTTTAAAGAAAGCATTATCTGTACACTCTGTCACAAAATTAGACAACCTTATTGAAACATTAGGTGAAAATATGCAAACAAACTTAACAATGTCAGAAATTTTATCCCTATATAAATATGCATTAAATAAAAATGGAATCCAATTAAACAAGCTACAGCTTGAAGGAGAAGATACATATATAGATCGCACATACTATTATGTTCCAACTGAAGAAAGCATCGATGAAATTAGTGAAACGTTAAAAGAACACTTAGACCTATAAAAATAGTCTCTTATATTAATAACAAAAAGACGCTCCATACAGAAGCGTCTTTTTTATTGTCATACATAATTGATTTACTGTTATATAAACACACCAAGTCTATTCCCATCATTTTTTATAAGAATTCATTGTTAAAAAGTACAGTTGATTCTTTAACACTCCATTCTCTTACCGCAGAAATATCGTAAAAAATTTTTCATTCCAGTCCTCTTTTAGTACAAATATTAACAGTTTCATTTAACAGAACTAAAAAAGACCTCTCATTAAGGTCTTTTTAAGGTTTATTTTTCGAACTTGAATACTTTAATCCATTAACAAAGTTTAAAATTGGTCGATAATTTTTATTGACTAGACCAATTCTTTCTACGATTAATTCCATTCCAAGACCTAATACACACAGCAAAATAATGGATGTAACCGCATTTGTTCGTGTGTATAGCACTGCCATTAATCCAAATAAAGCACTCATTCCATAAATAACTAGTACAACTTGACGATGCGAATAACCAAGCCCTAGTAAACAATGATGTAAATGAGATTTATCTGGTGCAGATAAAGGTTTCTTGTTGATTAAACGACGAATAATCGCAAACAATGTGTCTGAAATTGGTACCCCTAAAATAATGATTGGTACGATAAACGAAATGAATGTAACATTCTTAAAACCGAGCATCGATAAAACGGCAATCATAAATCCTAAAAGTAGTGCTCCTGTATCTCCCATAAAAATTTTGGCTGGATGAAAATTATAGACAAGGAAACCTAACGTACTTCCTAATAAAATCATTGCCATTGTAAAAACAAAGAAATATCCCATTGAAAAGGCGATTCCTGAAATAGTAATTAACACAATCGATGACACACCTGCGGCTAGTCCATCTAAACCATCAATTAAATTAATTGCATTTGTAATCCCAACAATCCATAAAAATGTAAAAGGTATCGACAGAACACCTAACTCTAACATATAGTCAAAAGGTAAATTAAAAAAATTAATTTGAATGTCACCGTAAAAAATAATAACTGCTGCAGCTAGTAACTGACCAACTAATTTCCATCTTGGGGATAGCTCAAACGTATCGTCTAATACCCCCACAATTACAATAATCGCTGCACCAATTAAAATAGGTGCAACTAAATTCGTATCAACTTGTAGGAAAAAACACCCAACTAACATACTAATAAAAATGGCTAATCCACCTAATCGTGGCATTACTTTACTATGAACTTTCCGCTGATTCGGCTTATCGACGGCCCCGATTTTCAATGCTAGTTTCTTTATTAATGGAGTAACTAATAACGATGTCACAAAACAAATGATTAATGTAACGTATATCATTATAAGGCCCCCTTTCCACCAAAATTATCATTAAATTAACTATTATTTACAATAACTTAAGAAAATATACAAACAGATTATATCACAGTTGTATATAAATACAATTAAAATAATATTACAAATTATCAATAAAAAGTGACAATAATAAGTTAGCTCCTCTATCCTGCAGTAAACATATAGATGCCATTTCTTACTGACAGGAATACCAATCTATCTCTTTTATTATACACCTTCTTTGGTATACAACTCTTCTAATGTAGATAATACTTTTTCTACACTATGCTCCTTTGCCCTTTTTTGTCCCTTTTTAATTAATTCTTTTTGTTTAGATGGGTCCTTTACTAATTTAATAATTGCTTCAGCTAATTCAGTTACATCATAAGGTTGAACTAATATCCCATGCCCATCTTTTAATAAATATTTTAATCCCCCAACTTCCGTACCAATAACTGGTGTTCCACAAGCCATCGCTTCCAATGCTACTAATCCAAATCCTTCAAGATGTGAAGGGAGAACAAATACTGTAGCTCGATTCATCCATATGCATATCTCTCGCTGTTGTAACGCACCAATGTATAGTATACGCTTCTTTTCTTTGATTTTCCTTAAAAAAGAATCATCTCGGATTGGTCCAATAAAGATAAGGATTATATCTTCCATTTCTTTTTCGACTATGGAGAAAGCATTAATCAGTTCATCGATACCTTTTTGTTTTACTATATTCCCTACAAATAAAATAATGTGCTTTCCTTTTATGGTGGCTGGTAAATTTCCTGTCTCTTTCATGGGATAAAAAATTCGTTCATCTACTCCCATGCTTAACCTATATACATTTTTTTGCTTTGCTCCAAATTCATGACTAACTCGATTATACAATTCTTCTCCAACAGCAATAACTGCATCCGCTTCTTGAAGAACCTTTTTCGTCCATTTATAAATAAACGGGTGAATGCGTATCATCTTATCTAAATCACCACCATGAACAGTTACAATCATCTTTGTTTTAAATGCTTTTTTGTACATCCATGCAAGCATTCCACTAGGAAAAGCATAATGTGCATGAACAACATCATAATGCTTTCCTTTCCAAATAAAATTTATAAAGGTTTTTAATAACCATCTGCCATATTTCAAGCTACTTTGCCAATACCCCCCCTGTGGGTTTCGAATAGCTAACACGTCAACAAGATAACCATGTTGTCGCAATGCATCTACTTGATTGGCAACAAAAATACCAAATGTCTTGTCTTTTTGACTAGGATACATATTTGTTAAAACAAGAATTTTTTTCTTCATAGCTATCTTCCTTTCGCCTTTTTTATTTTGCCTTTTATGAAACTAGGTAATACTACTAAAGTGAAACTTCCTTGAATGAAAATTTTTTCTTTCATTCAAGGTTAGTTGAACCAATCAGTTCCTTGCTGATCTACCTAATTTTAAAGGATAAAATCAGATATTGATTAGAACAAGCTTAAAAATGAAAGGATAAAGAAATGATGTACTTACTTAAAAATCGAGATTATTTTCCAACGATGTTTATCTTTATCATTACTTTATTAATAGGAGTTATTTTACAAAATAAGTTTATTGGTACATTTTTATGTATTATTCCAGCTTTTTTAGCGTTAAATTCCATTTATTCAGGCATTGGAATGTTGCTAATTTTCATCCCATTACGCCCTTTATTAATTACATATAATACTGGATTTACTGTATTAGGCGACTTAATTATTGTAGCTTTGTTCACCGCTACTATCCTAAATAATCGCAAACAATTAGCTTCCTTTCATTTTTTTGAAATCGGATTTTTTATTTATATTTTCATTGGATTATTAGCTGGTTTTTTAGGAGATGTATATATAGCTGCCATTATCATGCAAGCTCGAGCAATGATGTCATTTTTTTTACTATATATAATGATCAAAAAAATGCCTTATTTCCAATCCTATATTCCTTTTTATAGCTGGACCTCTATCCTTGTCGGATTGCTACTCTCTATCCAAGGCATCGTTGAAAAACTTTCACATCGAACAATGTTTATTCCAAAAGAATGGCAAGAAATGATGCTTTCTCAAACAAATAAAGAGCGTATTTACGGATTGTTAAAAGGACCAAACGAATTGGCTATTTATATGATTATTATTACGTTCATTACATACTATCTCTATAAACAAGCAACAACTGCTTTTGAAAAGAAAGTATTATTTTCCATCATGGTTTTGTTTTTTACGATTTTTTTATTAACCCAATCACGTGGTACATTTTTGGCTGTTTTTTTATTTGGAGCAATAGCAATCCTTTTATACCGAAAAACATTTCCATACAAAACATTTTTTACCGTTGTACTAATTAGCATGGCACTTTCTTCTTGTGTACAATGGGCATCTAATTCAGGAACGACAAAACGATTTACTCATTCTTTTAGTGAGGAGCAGGTGGAAAGTAGCTTACAAGATGGCCGTTTATATTACATAAAAAGAGGGATAGAAGCTTTTAAAGATAATCCACTTATTGGACATGGCTTCGGCTCTTTTGGAGATTCAGGTTCAAAATCATATAAATCGCCAATTGTTGATACATATCAATTAAATCCTAGTTTTTATTCAGACAATCAATATATACAAGTACTTGTAGAAACAGGACTAATTGGAACAATTGGCTTTCTTACCTTTCTAATTGGAATGGGATTCATTGTATGGCGACAAAGAGAAAATAGTTTACTCGTTTTTCTTTATGTATCAGGAATTTTTCTTGGACTTATTTATAACGTATGGGAAATGGATGTATTTGCACTTTTTTATTTCGGATTGCTCGGTTTTGAAGCACAGCGCTATTCCTATAAGAAAGTCATTCCAGCTGTTTACCGATAAGGAGTATCTATATGGCGTTTGTAACAACTTTTGAACGAAAAAAAATGATTGTCACTACCTTCTTTTTTACATTAGGAACAGGACTTGGAAAATTATTTGGTTTTGGAAAAGAAGTAATGCTTGGTTCTTATTATGGAACAAGCTATGTTGTTGACGCATATGTCATTTCCTTAAATATTCCAGGTGTTCTTATTTCAGGAATGATTAGTGCTTTAACTGTTTCCTTTCTTCCTATCTTTACAGAACTGTATAAATGTAAGAAGGACGAGGCTTTTTCCTTTTTAAATCACACCATTACAATTGTGTTTCTTTTTTTATTTATACCACTCGTGCTAGTAGAATGTTTTCCAACATTTTTTATTTCACTGTTTGCACCAAATATAGAAATAAAAACAAGGTTATTGGCAGAGTCATTGCTACAATTTCTTTTTCCTATTGTTTTTTTTCTATTTTTGATTGAGTTATTAAGTGCTTATTTAAATAGCCAACATTCTTTTTTCGCAACAGGCTATCGATGGGCTGTCGTCAATATTATTACACTGCTTACTTTTTTCGCCTTAGCTTCTACAATTGGAATCTATGCACTCATTCTTGGCGTATTGCTAGGAAATATGGTACAACTCATCTTTACTATTTATGAAGCAAAAAAGTTCGGCTATTGCTACACATTTACGCTTCGATTAAAAAATAGTCCCTTTACGAAGCTATTACAATTAAGTGTTCCTGCTTTTATTACAACAATGGCAATGCAAATTAATTTAATGGTTGACCGTAGTTTTGTTTCAGCGCTACAAGAAGGAAGTATTGCTGCTTTAAATTATGCTCAAAAATTATATTTAATCCCAACAGGGCTACTTGCTGCACCAATCTTGACGATTATGTATACCCAATTTGTTCATCTTGGCACTGAAAAAAGATGGGATCAATATAGCAAGCTTTTTCATTACCATTTAAAATGCTTATTCTTTTTATTTGTACCAATTGGCGTCTATCTTCTTTTCTATGCGAAAGAACTCATTACACTCGTTTACGATTATGGTTCCTTTAATGAAGATTCCATTGAAAAAACAAAAATTGCTTTACAGGCATATGCTCTTGCAGCACTTCTTTATCCAATGAAAGATTTATTGGACCGTTCCCTTTTTTCATTAAAGGAAAATAAAAAAATTATGATTGTCTCCCTTGTTTCAATTTTAGTTAATTTTCTATTATGTGTCTTACTTATTCCTCCCTTTGGATTGGGAGGGGCTGCTTTTGCAACTTCCTTATCTACTCTTTTTTCAGCATTGTTTCTTTATCAATACATAAAAAAGTATGTTTCAGTCAACACAACTAATCGCTTTTCCTTTTCGTATATAGGAAAAGTTCTCTTTGCTTCCATTATTGCCTTGCTTATTACGAAAGGCACAACCATTGAATTAACAAAAACCTGGATTATTTTTGGAATGATAATGGGAATTAGTAGTTATATTGGCGTTTCTTTGTTGTTAAAAATAGAAGAATTACAACTTTTACTTAGAGCTTTTAAAAAAGAAAATTAAAAAAGCGAGGAATTTTATCCTCGCTTTACTTTCACTACTTTCATCATAAATTGTGGTAATACTAGCATACGTCTCCAACGTGATGGTTGTTTTACTAAACGATATAACCATTCAATATTTAATGTTTGCCATACTTTTGGTGCACGTTTTACTGTACCTGCTAAAATATCAATACTGCCACCCACGCCCATGAAAATGCCTTTTTCACATTGCTCCATCGCATTGGCAATCCATCTTTCTTGACGTGGAAATCCTAATCCTACGAAAACCAAATCAGGTTGTTTTTCTTTTATATCTGCTAAAATGGCTCCATCTTCCCCATCTTTAAAAAAGCCATGATGGAAACCTGCAATTTTTACGTTTGGATATGTTTTCTTTGTATTTGCTACTGCCATTTCAACCACTTCTGGTTTTGCACCAACGAAATAAACACTTTTTCCTGCTTCGTTTGCAAATTGTAATAAATTCGCTAAAATCTCTACACCAGGAACACGTTCTGGTAATGGTGTACCTAAAAGTTGTGCACCACGAATAACACCAATTCCATCTGCGATTACATAGTCTGCTTTTTCTTTTAAAATTTGTTCATATTGTTTATCTTCTAATGCATGCATCACAATTTCTGGATTTGCAGTTACGACAAATGTTTTTTCTTGTTTATTTACACGATTTTTTAATGTATCGATCATACCGTTCATTGTTGTATTCAAAAAAGGAATCCCTAAAATTTCTACTGTTTTCATCCTTTCCCTCCTCGCTAGCTTCTCTGTCTCCTAAACTGAAATTATTATACCATCAAATTGTAAAAATGTGCGTGGGAATGTGTGGAGATGATGGAAGAGAACTAGGTAAGATGGATCGTTTTTTTGTAACATTAGATTCCATTTGAAAAAAACAGTATAATGGAAGGATAGAAAAAATTTGAACCGAGGTGAAAACGTTGCTCCAACAAACATTATCAAAACATGCACTTCATGCATTTACCGATACATTACTTAGTCATTTTTCTCCTCAAAATGAATACCATCGTCACTTGTTTTCCGATGGATTAAAATTGTATCGAAACGGGCACGTCTACAACGTGGAAGCAACTGATACAACATTAACTGGTACCGTTCAAGCAACAGAAGGGAAGGTCAATGTCACAATCGGCTTAATTGATTACAATGAAACAACGTGTTCTTGTACAAATTCCTCTTATTGTGAGCATCTTTTTGCTGTGCTTTTTTATGCGTATGCCAACGTATGTGGAATTGGAGAATTATTAACAAAATGGAAGGAAAATACAAATAGAGAGACAAAAAAAACAACCTTATTAGTGAAAAAAAAGAAACCCGTTACTGTTGATCACTCTCCTGAAAATTGGGAAAAACTTTTTCAACAACAATACGATTCTTTTTTAAAAGAAGTAATTCGTCCGACACCGTTTGACTATTACTATCGTTTCTTACCAAGATTGGTGGAGTGTGGACCAGAAGATGAAACAATGCTCCTTATTTATCGATTAAAAATGTCTTATATTGTCCTTGCTTGTATGTACAATAGTCAGCAAGACAACACTACTTTATATAATTTTTCGAATCAACAAATTTTAAATCGATTTATTCATGAATTAAGAGAACTTGTTCATCAATTAAGATATACAGATTATAAAAAACAAGCGCCTGCCATTGTTCAGCTTTTAACAACGTTAGAGACTGTCATTGAAGAACAGGCGAAACTACCAACTGATCTATATGATCAATATCGAATTCTTTGGACATATGTAGCTTCACCTAATTTTATTTATGAAGCAATTACTGAATTAGAGCGCGAAAGAAATCGAGGGATAAAAAGCGATTGGTATGATTATAAATTAGCTCATTTATATGTATTACAAGGAAAAGACAAAGAGGCTATGAATGTGATTACCAATCATGTTCATTCTCCTAGTATCCTTTTTTTCTGGATTGATTTTCAACTTGAAAAAGGAAATAACGCGGCAGCAAAAAGTTGGTTATCCTTTGCCCACCAACATATTTGTCAATTGCTTGCTAAAAACGAGACATTCTCAACCACACGCCTTTTATTAGGACAATATTTAAGTTACTATACAGCAGATGATTCCATCGTATCAGATGAAGAAATTGAGCTTGCCTTTCAAGATACATGGCCTGCTAGTATTTCCTACTATGAAGAGTATTTAGTTGATAAACAAAAATTTAAACAATGGATTGAGCTTACTGCTTATGTAGGAATTGATGTTTTATACGAACGAAAGCAGTTAATTAAACTATTAGAAAAAGAAGATGGAGCATCCCTTCTTCCTCTTTATCATCAACTTGTAATGAAGCAAATTCAACAAAAAAATCGAATGAGCTATAAGCAGGCTGTTCGCTACTTAAAAAAATTACGAACAATATATAGAAGACAAAAGGAACTACCTATGTGGGATACATACATCAAAAAATTACAAGCTTCTACGACTCGCTTACGTGCATTCCAAGAAGAATTAAGGAGGGCAAAGCTAATTGAAGACGAAAACTAACATTTTACATACAGACTTTTTCTCACAAGAAGGCTTTTTCCTTTATGTTGAACAAGAAGATGGGGTATTCCTTTCTCCCCAACAATGGGTTCATCAACTGTTTTTTTGGCACAAAGAATCCTTTTACGGAACAATGCTTGACGAAGTAGTGAAAAATGGTGTACCTGGAATACTTTTGTCCCCAGCTCTTGCTTTTACCTTCTTCGCAAAAGAGACAAAAAATGCCTTTGTTCCAATTCAATTGGATGAACAGTGTGAACATTTTAAACATGCATTAGTACCATTACAACCTGTTTTTGATGAAGGATTGTTTATTCCTGATCTACAAGGTTGGCAACATCAGATGATTAGTTGGAAACCAATTGGCGAAACAATAACGGACCCATTACTTGCTAATTGGTTTTCCCTAGCTATTAACGAACGATTAGCAAAAGAATCATTACCAACAGAAGGTTGGGAACAAGCAGCAACGCTTATGCAACAAAAAGAATTAGCCATTCGCCTTGCTTCAAGCTTTACCAATGAAGAAGATTGGCTTCAACAGATTGGCTATAACGAAGATACAATGCCATTTACTATTTCTCTTGCTCTCATTGAACCTGAAAAAAATAAAGAGGAATGGCAGCTACAAACACGCCTTTTTTCTAAAAAGAAACCATATAAAACTGTTGTTTTTCCAGACAAAATGCCAAAAGCATGGATGAGTTTTTTTGAACGAGTGGAACGTATTCAAAAAAGTTGGATTTTGCTTCTGCCATGGTTAAAGAAAGACAACCAATTAAAAACGCATTTAACAGAACAAGAAGCATGGCGCTTTTTAACAGAAGGCTGTAGCCTTTTATTAGAGCATGGGGTAAATGTAATCTTGCCATCGTGGTGGCAGTCCATTAAGGAGAATAAAATTTCCATTCGGGCAAGTGTTACTGGTACTCCAAAGCAAAGTGCCTTTCTTGGAATGGATACACTTGTAAATTTCCAATGGCGTTTTGCTACGAATAACATTGAATTAAGCGAACAAGACTTTATGAAATTAGTGGAAGACAATCGCCGCTTAATTAATATTCAAGGACAATGGATGAAGCTAGATACAGCCTTCATTAAACATGTAAAATCGTTAATGGAAAAAGCAAATAAAGAAGGCTTACATATAAAAGAAGTACTTCAGCAAGCATTGCTTAAAGATGATCATAAAGTCATTGAAGAAGACAATTCTATCTTTGATCATATTCAAATTGAAATGAATGAATACGTCCAAGACTTAACAAGACGTCTTTCTTCTATTGATGAAGTAACAAAAGTAGATGTTCCAGCAACTTTTAACGGTACACTTCGTCCTTATCAAGAACAAGGGCTATCTTGGCTTATCCATTTAAAAGAGCTTGGTTTTGGAGCACTGTTAGCGGATGATATGGGACTTGGAAAAAGTGCACAAACAATTGCCTACTTACTTTATGGAAAGCAAACAAGATTATTAACAGGGCCAGCTTTAATTGTCTGTCCTACGTCTGTTCTTGGCAATTGGCAGCGAGAAATTGAAAAATTCGCGCCATCTTTATCCGTTTCCCTTCATTATGGTGGCAATCGAAAAAAAGAAGCGCTAGAAACACATTTTCAAGAAGCAGATATTGTTCTTACATCCTATGCCCTTGTTGCTTTAGATGAAGAAGCATTAACAGATGTAAATTGGAGTACAATTGTCCTAGATGAAGCCCAAAATATTAAAAATGTCCAAACAAAACAATCCCGTGCCGTTCGTCGCTTACGTGCTGACCATAAAATTGCCTTAACGGGAACGCCTATGGAAAATCGCTTAACCGAGCTTTGGTCGATTTTTGATTTTTTAAATCATGGTTACCTTGGTAGTTATACAAACTTTACAAGACGATTTGTTAGTCCAATTGAACGAGATGGCGACAAAGAACGAATTGATGTGTTAAAAAAATTAATCGCACCGTTTTTATTACGTCGTACGAAAAAAGACGAGCACGTTCAATTGAATTTACCAGACAAACAAGAACAAAAAGAGTACTGTAGCTTAACAGTGGAACAAGCCTCTCTTTATGAACAGCTCGTTAAAGATACACTAACAAATGTTCAATCGTTAAATGGAATCGAACGTCGTGGCTACATTTTAATGATGCTAAATAAATTAAAACAAATTTGTAATCATCCTGCCCTTTATTTAAAAGAAGAAAGAGCACAAAGACTGCTAGAACGGTCTACGAAAGTAGAAAAACTAGCAGAATTAATCCAGTCGATTAAAGAACGTGGGGAAAGCTGCCTTATTTTTACCCAGTACATTCGAATGGGTGATATGTTAAAAGTTTTTATTGAAAAAGAAACAGGAGAAGAAGTACTGTTTTTAAATGGAAGTGTTCGAAAAAATGATCGAGATAAAATGATTGATTGTTTCCAAAATGGCGAAGTAAAATATTTTATTCTTTCCTTAAAAGCCGGTGGCACAGGTTTAAACTTAACAGCAGCAAATCATGTCATTCACTTTGACCGCTGGTGGAACCCAGCCGTAGAGAATCAAGCAACAGACCGAGCTTACCGAATCGGTCAAAAACGATTTGTTCACGTTCATAAATTAATTACAACCGGTACGCTAGAAGAAAAAATTGACGAAATGCTGGAGCGTAAACAAAGCTTAAACGATACAATCATTTCATCAGAAAATTGGATTACAGAGCTATCTATGGATGAATTAACTGCATTATTAGGTGGATAACAAATTTTATCTAATATATATATAAAACCGCTAGTAAGTTAACTAGCGGTTTTTCCTTTTCCAAAAGCCTCGAACTAGAAAGTAAATAGCTGCTATGCCAGCCCCTATTAATAAAATCGTAAAAATACTTTTTTGAGCAGTCCACATAGACACTTGTTTTTTATTTATTTTCTCTGAATAAGTCAGCTTAATATCATCTAGTTTGGTTTGTTTATCAAATCCAGTCCCATAAATAACCATTCCCCCATCTTTTGCAGCATCCTTCACGTCCACTCTTCCATTTACATTTACATCGGTATACGTATAGTCACTATCATCTAACAATTGTTTAATGGAGCGAATCATTTCTAGAAATTGTTGTTCCGTTTGCTTTGATGCATTTGTCGCCAGTTCAATATGACCTCCAAATTTTTCTAACACTTCCTTTGAAAAAGTCATATCGCTTGCTAACTCTCCTTTTTTGACACTAATATATGGAGAAACAAGCTCTACCTCAGGATATACTTTTTTCACATAGGCGGTTAACTCTTTTTCTCCCTCTTGGCTTAATCGTTCACTTAATGTTTCATCTATTAATGAACTTTCATACATATCATCGATGTCCTTATTCATAAACGGTCTTACGGCAATAATATATGTTTCCTCTTCTCCAATTGGGGTAACACGAAAATTATATTGTCCAAATTTAAAATCATAAAAAACATCCTTAATGACAAATTCCTTATCTGAATATGTTTCTTCTAAATACGTTTCTACTTGTTTTTTCGCTGCATATTTGGAAATTGGGTTACCATTAAAGGCATCATAAATAAAAAGCACAAAACCAACGACCACAACTAACACCCCAATATAAAGCCAACGTTTATACATGTTTCTCCCCCTTAATTTTGATAACTAAATAAGCAATCAAACTACCAAGTAATGCAAAAATATAATGAATAACTGCAAACACGGTCGCTCCCATCA
>JBJEFI010000022.1:0-7319 GCA_051873875.1 Bacillaceae bacterium
CGATGATGTTAATTATTTCATCGATTTTCTTTGCACCAAATACAACTTTTTCATTGTTGATAATCATAGCTGGTACACTCATGATTTTATATTGTGTTTTTAAAGCTGGGAAGTTAGCGATATCTAACATTTCTGCTTCAATATTGTCATTTAAAATTGCTAAGCGTTGTGAACCAACAACAACATCTGGGCAAAGGTGACAAGATAAAGAAACAGCTACTTTAATATTTACTTTTTTATTTAAGCCTTTAATTTGATTTATTAATTTCTCATCCATTGGTTGACCTGGACCTGCAAGGTTATAAATTGCTAAAATGAATGAGTTTAATTCATGTCCACCAGGAACACCATGATATTTTACACCGCTATATTCACCTTTATGATTCATTAAGGCAACAGCAGGGAATTTATCAATGTTTGCTTTCATTTCTAATTCATGATTTTCACCTTTTAAGATGATTTCAGCATGTAGTTTATCACCTAAAGAAGCAATATCTAATACTAAGTCACGTAATTCAAGTGATTTTTCATTTTCTTCATCGACAACAGATAGAAGTGTTACATCGTTTTCCATACGAGCTAAAATGCCGCGTAGTTGATCACGTAATGCATCTGTTAATAATTTACTTTTTACAGTACCATCAGTTGATGTAGAAGCAGTTGATTGAACTTTTTCTTCTTTCTTTTCAACAACAGTTTCAACAGGCTCATCTTTAATGCCTAAGCGTTCTTTTTCTTCGGCGATATATTTTTCGGCATCTGTTGCAGCGATAGCACCGTCAGCCACTGCTGTTACGATTTGGCGTAATGCTTTTGGTCGTAAATCACCAGCTGCGTATACACCTTTTACATTTGTACGCATGTTTTCATCTGTAATGACATAGCCCCATTTATCTAATTCAATGTGATTTTTAAATACATCTGTTTGAGGTTGGTAACCGATAAAGACAAAAATACCAAATCCTTCACCATTTGTATCCACATATTCTGATACTTCGTTTGTAACGTTGTTACGATATTTAATTGCTTTTAGCATGTCATCGCCAGTAGCTTCAATTACTTCTGTATTGAATTTTACTTCAATTTTTGGATGTGCTAATACTTTATCAGCAATTGATTTTGCACATGTGAATTCTGGTTCACGAGCTAAGATTGTTACCTTTTTCGCAAAACGAGTTAAGAAAATAGCTTCTTCTGCCGCAGCATAACCAGCCCCGATAACGAATACATTTAATCCTGTAAAGAATTCACCATCACATGTTGCACAGTAAGCAACCCCACGACCTGTAAATTCAGTTTCACCAGGGAATCCTAATTTACGAGGTGAAGCACCAGTTGCGATAACAACTGCGCGAGCTTTTAAAGTACCTTGATCAGTTGTTAATTCTTTTACATCTCCTGAAAAATCCATATCTGTTACAGTAGCAGTCATGAATTGTACACCAAAAGATTCTGCTTGTTCATGCATTTCTTTCATTAATTGTGGACCAGAGATATACTTAATACCAGGGTAGTTTGCAACTTCTGATGTAGTTGTCGCTTGTCCACCAACGTTCCCTTTTTCTAAAACAAGTGTATTTAATTTCGCACGTCCTGCGTAAATACCTGTTGAAAGACCAGCAGAACCGCCACCAATAACGATTAAGTCATAAATTTTTTCCATTCTAAAATCCTCCCGCTAATATAGTTTTTATATAATTGAACATAATTGTTCGATAAGTCATCAATAACAACCTTGAAATAGGTTATCATTGATAATTTATCGAAAGAAAAAGGGGAGGGAGTAAAAAGAAGTTAATCCTCTTTTTCTTATAGTAACTTTAAGTCACTATGCTCCCTTCACCCTATATATGCTTAAATTAGATTTTACCTACTAAGTCTAAGCTTGGAGCTAATGTTTCAGCACCTGGTTTCCAGCTAGCTGGGCAAACTTGGTCACCATGTTCAGCGATAAATTGTGCAGCTTGTACTTTACGTAATAGTTCATCTGCATTACGACCAATACCGTTATCGTGGATTTCATAAGCTTTGATAATACCTTCTGGGTTGATTACGAATGTTCCACGTAAAGCTAAACCTTCTTCTTCAATCATGATATCGAAGAAACGAGTTAATTTACCAGTTGGGTCAGCTAACATTGGGTATTGTACTTTGTTAATTGTGTCAGAAGACTCGTGCCAAGCTTTATGAGTGAAATGAGTGTCTGTAGATACGGAGTAAACTTCACAGTTGTTAGCTTTGAACTCATCGTATTTGTCTGCTAATTCACCTAATTCTGTTGGACAAACGAATGTGAAATCAGCTGGATAGAAAACGAAAACTGACCAATGACCTTTTAAATCTTCTTGTGTTACTTCTTTGAAATCTCCATTGTGGAATGCTTGTACTTTAAAATCTTCAACTTTTTTACCGATAAATGACATATCAAATTACCTCCTGAATAATATTTAGTTTTAAATAATGATTACTAATTTATAATAATTATAAATTAATTACTTGTCAACAATTTTGATTTTAATATTTTGCAAAATTAAAATTGGCAACCATCTTAATTTTACAATAAATTTTATATTTTTAAAAATAATTAGATGTGAATGTTACCACAAATAGTATATCCCATTTTGCTTTCTATTTTTCCATTTATATAGAAGAAACTAGCTTAATTTACTGAGAAAATAAGAAAAGGAAGATGTTCACGTAATGTCCAAACTATCTTCATAATTTCCTATTTGATATGAAGGAGAAAAGAGATATAATATACCATGTGAGGTATTTAAAATGAAGGGGGAAAGGGAAATGGGTAAAAAGATTATTATTGTTGGCGGTGTGGCTGGTGGAGCAAGTGCGGCTGCTCGTCTCCGTCGATTAAGTGAAGAAAATGAAATTATTTTATTTGAACGTGGAGAATATATTTCATTCGCAAACTGTGGATTACCATATTATATTGGTAGCACTATTGTAGAACGTAAAAAATTATTACTACAAACTATCGAAGGTTTTTCAAAACGATTTAGAGTAGATGTTCGTAATTTAAGTGAAGTTGTGAGTATTAATCGTGAAGAAAAAACAGTAACAGTCAGAAATGTAAAAACGAATGAACAATATAGAGAGAGCTATGATGATTTAATCTTATCACCAGGGGCTAAGCCAATTCGTCCCGCTATTCCTGGATTAAGTGAGGCAAACAACGTCTTTACATTACGAAATATTCCAGATACAGATGCGATTAAAGCATATGTGACTGAAAATAAATTAGAGCGTGCTGTTGTTATTGGAGGTGGCTTTATTGGCGTCGAAATGGCCGAAAATCTATGGGATTTAGGCTTACATGTAACGCTTGTAGAAGCAGGGAATCAAATTATGGCACCTGTTGATTTTGAAATGGCAGCAATGCTACATGATCATCTTCGTTCAAAAGGCGTATCACTTATTTTAGAAGATGGCGTAGCATCTTTTAATAAAAATGGTCATATTGTTACATTGAATTCAGGTCGACAAATTCAATCAGATGTGACGATTTTAGCAATTGGTGTAGCGCCAGAAAACGCATTGGCAAAAGAGGCAGGATTAGCAGTCGGATTACGTGGAGCAATTAAAGTAGATAATCAATTACGTACAGAAGATGCCCATATTTATGCCATTGGGGATGCCATTGAAGTAATAGATTATGTGAATGGTCAAGAAACAGTAATTCCATTAGCATGGCCGGCAAATCGTCAAGGTCGCTTAGTGGCAGATATTGTAATGGGACGTAGTGGTAGTTACAATGGAACATTAGGAACATCCATTGCGAAAGTATTTGATTTAACCGTGGCAGCAACAGGAAATAACGAGAAAACATTAAAACGAGTAGGCTATAAGTACGAAGCGGTTCACGTGCATCCAAATTCTCATGCTGGTTATTATCCAGGAGCATCGCCAATTTCTTTAAAATTATTATTTAACCCGGAAGATGGCACAATCTATGGTGCGCAAGCAGTTGGTAAAGATGGGGTAGATAAACGGATAGATGTTATTGCAACAGCAATTAAAGGTAACTTATCGGTTTTAGATCTTCCAGACTTAGAATTATCTTATGCACCACCATATTCATCTGCCAAGGATCCAGTTAATATGGCTGGATATGTAGCAACAGCAATTATGGATGGAATGGTTGAAGTTGTTCATTGGCATGAAATCGATGAAATCGTGAAAAATGGAGCAACATTAATTGATGTACGTGATGAGAAGGAACGAAATAATGGATTTATTCCTGGTTCCATTTGTATTGCTGTCAATGACTTACGTGAACATTTACATGAATTACCTAAGGATGAAACAATTTATGTTTCTTGCCAAGTCGGATTCCGTGGTTATTTAGCAGCACGTATTTTAATGGACAATGGCTTTAAAGTGAAAAACTTAAGTGGTGGCTATAAAACATATCGTAGTGTATATGGAGTAAAGCCTATTGTTGAACAAGAAGCATCTTGTGATGGGAAAGAGAAATGCTTTTAAATAATAGGTGATTAATTATAAAGAGGAGGAGGTAAACTAGCTATTAGTTTATTTCTTCTTTTTTTGAACAAATTTTGGCAAAAATGTATATATTCTGTGATTGTATAAGCAGAATCATTTACAATGTAAATGTGAATGATTATAATAATTATAAATAAGGGAAAGGGAGGATTTTTTTATGTCATTAGAAATCGTGTTAAATAAACAATTAGCTAACTGGAATGTGCTTTATACGAAGTTACACAAATATCATTGGTATGTAAAAGGTCCACACTTCTTTACATTGCATGAAAAATTTGAGCTATACTATAACGATGCAAACTTAATGGTGGATGAATTAGCAGAACGTATTTTAACAATTGGTGGACAACCACTAGCAACATTGCGTCAATACTTAGAAGCTGCAACAATTCAAGAAGATACAGAACAATTGACTGCCGAAGAAATGGTAGCTAGTTTATTAAAAGATTATACAACAATTATCGAAGAATCACGTCAAGTAGTCGCATTAGCAGAGGAATCTGGCGATGAAGAGACAGCTGACTTATTCCGTGATAAAATCGCTGCTTTAGAAAAACAAAATTGGATGTTAAACTCTTATTTAGGTTAAATCTAATTCATATAAAGTGAAACTTCCCTCAGTAGGAGTTTTTATCATCTCCTACTGAGGCTTAGTTGAACCAATCGGGCTGTTACTAACACGTATATCTCATTTAAACTTCATTGTTTTTGTTAAATTTTGAAGGGGGAGTCTTAGTGACAGTTAGAGCGGAATAAAAAGTGTATGTAGAGAGAAGCATTTATTTTCTTTACATACATTTTTTTAGTTTAAGGAAGTGCTATCTTTAGGTGTTTTTATACAAACCTATGTTATAATGAATCAAAATAAATAAAGAGGATTGATTATTGTTGTTGAATAAATGGAAAGAAAAAGCACATAAGATAACGGAAAACATGTATGTCTTATACGGTGCATATAAAAATCCAAAAACGCCTTGGTATGCTAAGTTAATTGCCATATTAGTAGTGGCCTATGCAGTAAGTCCGATTGATTTAATTCCCGATTTCATTCCCGTATTAGGATATATAGATGACTTAATTCTTTTACCGATAGGTGTATGGATTGCTTTATTGTTAATTCCAAGTGAAATTGTAGATGAATCTAGGAAAACGGTAAAAGAGAGAAAAATCGTCTCAAGAGGAATGTGGGTCGGTGCATCCTTTATTGTTTTTATTTGGGGCGTTGTTGGACTTCAATTAATTCAGTCATTTTTTAGCTAACTTCTTGAAGTTAGCTTTTTCTTTTAGAACAAATGTTTGGTATAATGGGTGGAAGAAAGAAGGTGATTTTCATTCGTTATTATACCCATGTAGCAACAGCAGTAGCAGGGACGATTGCATTAACGGAGCTAAATAATCAATCGTTAACATTGCCAATTATTGCTGGAACAATTATTGGTAGTTTAATTCCAGATATAGATGAACCAAAATCATATATAGGAAGACGTTCTTTAGGAGTTTCTCACGTTGTAAATAAAAAATATGGACATCGTGGTGGAACACATTCCCTTATTATTTGGTTTATTTTAATGGGATTATTATTAACAGTTGCAAATAATAAGTTTACAATTGGAATATGTATTGGTTACCTTTTACATATTGTTGGTGATTTCTTTTCTAGTAAAGGTGTGCCATTACTACTTCCTTTTACAAATAAACGATTTAAATTTTTTATTACATATCGAACGGGAGGATGGTTAGAGAAGATTATTCTTTGTCTTGCTATCACCTATAGTACATTGAAGCTAACAGATGTAATAAAAGGAATTTTTTATGCCATGTTTATTTAGTGAAAAAGCTTCCTTCATCTTTAAAGAGATGAGGAAGCTTTTTTGATATAACAGATGTATAACTATCGTCTAAGCTTTTTATACAAAAAGAATATGTAATATTTGGTAGCATAATGCTGCCATTGCAGCGGAAATTGGTAACGTAATAAACCACGTAATAACCATTCGCTTGGCAGTAATCCATTGTACACCACGGGCACGATGGGCTGTACCTACCCCCATAATACCAGACGAAATAACATGGGTTGTACTAACAGGAAGCTTAATAAAAGTTGCTGTTAAAATGATAGCGGCAGATGTTAAATCAGCTGCAACTCCGTTAGCAGGGCGAATTTTCATAATACGACCACCAACGGTTTTAATAATACGCCATCCACCGATAGACGTTCCTAAGCCCATTGCTGTTGCACAGGAAAGTTGTACCCAAAAAGGAATGTCTGTTGTTGTATGGAATCCACCAGCAATTAAGGCCATTGTAATAATCCCCATTGCCTTTTGAGCATCGTTTGTACCATGTGTATACGATTGAAAGGCAGCTGTAAAGATTTGAATTAAGCGGAAGCGTTTATTTGCTCTTGTTAAGTTTCGATTACGAAAAATAACTTTAAAAATACTATAGACAATAAATCCGGCAACAAAGGCTAAGATTGGTGACAAAATTAATGCCTGTAGAATTTTTATAAATCCGCCGTAATTTAAAACAGAAACACCGGCAGCTGAGATTGCTGCTCCTGCAATGGCACCAATGATAGCATGAGAAGAGCTACTTGGAATTCCATAGTACCAAGTAACTAAGTTCCAAATGATTGCCGCAATTAAGGCAGCTAAAATAACGACAGAGCCATTTGGAATAGAAAATGGGTCAACGATGTCTTTTGTAATTGTTTTGGCAACTCCTGTAAACGTAAGGGCACCGACAAAGTTCATAGTAGCGGCTAGAAAAATAGCATGACGTGGTTTTAAAGCCCGAGT
>JBJEFI010000022.1:7419-18511 GCA_051873875.1 Bacillaceae bacterium
GAGTGACGTAGTAATTCATCACAAGAAGATTCAATATCTTTAATTTTAATAATATACGTACGAGTATTTAATAATTTTTTCCCTAATAATAAATCAACTGCTTCTAAAATTTGTGTAGTAGCTTCTTTAATATAATCTACAAACTTAATCATATACTCATCAGTAGTTGTAATAGAATACATTTCAAACAATGCTGCACAATGTTCCATTCCATCTAAAACATCGTCCATTCTCATTCCTAATTCTAAAATGTCTTCACGTTCAATTGGCGTAATAAATGTTTTATTTAATTCTTGAATAAGTTCGTGGAAGTAGTTATCACCTTTTGATTCATAGTCTTTCATTTTTTTGGAGAATTCTTTTAAATCGCTAATGTTTTTAATTTTAAACTCTAAAAAGAAAATTGCACTTTCATCCAAGTTTTTTGCCATGTTTAATAATAAATTGTAAAATTTGTCTTTCTTCGGTGAAAACATCATAATTAAAAACCCCCGTTTTTTCTATCAATATTCTATCTCTATAATGTGAACACTATTGATTTTAAATGGGGAGGATTGTTTTTACAAATATAAATATTCAAAAAAATAGCAATAAACATGATTCTTTACAATCTTGTAACAGAAAATTTACAATTCATAGAATCGACAGGGGGATTCTAGCCGAATAGGAAATCATTTACTTCTTTTCATAAATGGGTAAAGTAAAAAGCCGACAAAAAATAAACCAATACCAAGGGCAAATGTTAGTAAATCAGATGTACCAGTAATGATAACCCAAATAGCATAAACTAACCCTAGTATCGCAAAGATACAATTAGAGATCGGTTGTGTTAATTGCCCCCGTATAATTAATTTTAATTGAAAGAGTGGTGAAACAAGATAAGGAATTAAGTAGGCAAGTGTTGCAACTGTAATGACGAATTCATAAGCTTCATTAATTGACCCAGAAATTGTTGAAAAAATAAATAGCTGAGACATTCCGTTTGTTACCCACAATGATGTAGAAGGACTATTATGTTTATTTTCCTTCGCGAAGATAGATAAAAATAAGCCAGCCTTTGCATTTTGGTAAGCAACTTCTGCACTTAATAAAATCCATCCTATTAGAGAACCTAATAAGGAGATGATGGCAAGAATCGCCATGACATAGCCAGCATTTTCACCAAGTACAGTCATTAATGCATCGACAAGAGGGCGTTCTGATTGCTGTAATTGTTTAATTGGAATCGTGCCAAGGGTTAGAAAAGAAATGCCAATGTAAATGATTAATGTTAATAATAATCCAAAGATAGTTGCTTGTTTTACCGCTTTCGTTGAAATAGCTCTGTTGGAAAGTAACACAGCAGATTCAATTCCAATAAAAGCCCAAAGTGTTAAAATGGCAGCATTATTGATTTGTTCAAATAAGGTTGTTTTTTCTCCTTCATAAAATGACTCTGTATAAAATGGCCCCATTTTTTGTTTATCAAATAAAAATAGCGCAATAAAAATGAACAAGGCAAAGCCAAGTACTTTTGTAATGGTTGCGATGAAGCTAATTTTGCCGCCACTATGGACACTTTTTAACAGAATAAAGTGATTAATCCACAGTAAACTGCTACAAACGAGAAAGGTAGAAAATTGTCCTTTTGTAATGGTAAAGGTATGAAGTGAAAACAAGATTGTTCCATCTTGTAAGATTGGAAAAAAAGTAGATAAGTATCCTGTTAAGGAGGTAAGAATGGCTACATTACTACTCCAATTTGCCACCCAATATCCCCATACCATGCTAAAGGTTGCGATGGTTCCATATGTCTCATTATCAAATAGTTTATAAGCATGACTTTGTGGTCCGTTTGGTAAATCAGGCCGTTGAATCGCTAAGTTTCCAAAAACAAGGGCAAGCATAAGTACACCCATACCAGTTGCTATCCAAGCTATTAATATTCCTAATGGACTAGCTGTCTTGGCCAAAGTAGTTGGAAGCATGAAAATACCAGCCCCTACCATATTCCCAACAACGATTGCCGATAACATAAAAACGCCCCATCTTTTCTCTTTCATTATGAATCCCCTTTATGTATTGTTCTCGTTAGTGTTTCCAATTTTTATTAAGAAAAATCACAGGCGATTTCCTTCTATATCGTTTAGAAAAGCAAGTAGTGTACTATTTTTTTAGCGGAACATAGATATGCCTGAAAAGAGATTGGTATTGGAAAATAAAAAAAGCTACCCATATTGGATAGCTGCTATTGATTAAATAATGTTAATAACTGTTACTTTTTCACGTGTCATTGATTCAATGCTACGCTTAATACCTTGTGCACCCATACCAGAACCTTTTATACCGATGAATGGGAAGTGATCAGGTCCACGTTCAGTACGTCCATTAATTTGAACAGAACCAGCCTCTATTTCATTAGCAAGACGGAATGCTTTGTTAATATCAGCAGTAAAGATACTTGCTTGTAAACCAAATTCAGATTTATTTGTTAGTTCAATCGCTTTTGCTAAAGAAGAAACACGAATGATTGGTAATACTGGGCCGAATGGTTCTTCCCATGCAATACGCATGTCTTCTGTTACGTTATCAAATAATGTTGGATAAATTAGGTTACGCTCGCGTTTATTTCCTACTAATAATGTAGCACCTTTTTCGATGGCATCGTCGATTAATCCTTGAACATAATCAGCAGAGCCGTCGTCAATTAAAGGGACAATTGTTTTGTTCTCTTCTGGAGAACCAACTGTTAATTTTTCAACTTCTTCTTTTAATAAAGCAGATAGTGTATCGGCAATGCTATCTTCTACTAATACACGTTTAATTGCTGTACAACGTTGGCCAGAGTATGAATAAGCACCAGCAATAATTTGTTTTGCTGCTAATTGTAAATCAGCATCTTCACAAACGATTGCAGGGTCTTTTCCACCTAATTCCATTACTTGTGGAATCATTTTTGCCAAGCTAGCGATATGATAACCTGTGTTTGTTCCACCAGTGAATGATACCATGTCGATTCCTTTGTGCTCTACTAAGTAATCACCGATAACAGAGCCACGACCTGTAACGATGTTTAAGACACCATTTGGTAAGCCAGCTTTATCAAGAGCTTCAATCATTTTAATCCCACTAATTGCTCCTTGTGTTGCAGGTTTGAAAATAACTGCATTACCAGAAATTAAGGCTGGTGCAATTTTTGCTGCAGCAAGGTTTACTGGATAGTTAAATGGAGAAATAGCTAACACAACGCCAAGTGGAACACGTTTAACAATTGCAATTTTTGATTGAGAACCACCAGGGAAGTTTTCACCAGATAGGCTTTCACCATACATATGAATAGCTTCTTCAATTGTATAACGAATTAAGTCAGCAGTACGTTCAACTTCTTTTACTGCATCGTTATAGCCTTTTCCAACTTCTTTCATAACGATATCAGCAATTTCTTCTTTCATATCTAATAAGTGATCAATCCATTTATATAAGTATTCTGCACGTTCACGAATACTTAATAATGACCAGTCGCGTTGTGCTTCTTTTGCTGTTTGAATTGCATAATCTACTTCTTCACGTGAAATTGCTTGAACCTGTCCAATCTCTTCGTGTGAATATGGAGATGAAATAGAAATTGTTTGGTTTGAATCACTCATTTTCCATTCACCGTTTATGTAATATTTATAGTTATTCATAGTACCTCCTATAATAAGCAACGATTGAATTTTATGACTTGTATTGATTGTATGGTTATTATTGCAAAATGGCAATACCTTTGCTTCAAATTAGGTCTTTAGTTAAGTTATTTTTTATTTTACGATAATAAAATATATTATATTCTAGCTATTTTCAACGGAAAAGCTTGAAAAATTAATTTATAAAAATAAAATTAAAAATGGTTCCTATTTCTTATTAAGGTTGCTTTTGGTAAAATGGGGAAAGTATTTTTTTATGATAGAATAACAAAAACTACATAAAGAGGCATCATGAGTTAGGAGTGTAAAAGTTATGGATCAGATTCCTGTATCTACTATTGCAACGTTATTTGTGTTTATTATTTTATCTGCTTTTTTTTCATCAGCAGAAACAGCATTTTCAAGTGTAAACCGCATTCGTTTAAAAAATTATGTGGATGAAAATAGAAGAGGAAGCCAAAAAGCATTATATATTGTAGAAAATTTCGATAAAGCACTATCTACTATTTTAATTGGAAATAACGTAGTGAATATTGCAGCTTCAGCAATTGCTACCCAATTAGCAACGGATCTTTTAAAAGGAGCAAATGCAATTGTTATCAGTACGACAGTGATGACAATTATTGTATTAATTTTTGGAGAAGTATTGCCAAAATCATTTGCTAAAGAAAATGCAGAAGGATTTGCATTAACAGTATCAGGACCACTGTTATTATTAATGAAAATACTAACACCATTTAACTACTTATTAGTAAAATTAAAAACCTTTGTATCAAGATTTGTAGGGAAAAAAAACAATGAACCGTCAGTAACAGAGGAAGAGTTAAAGGTAATGGTTGATTTAAGTGAAGAAGAAGGCGTTATAAATAAGGAAGAAAAAGAGTTAGTCCATCGTTCGTTAGATTTTAATGACATTTTAGTAGGGGAAATATTGCAACCAAGAATTGATATGGTAGCTGTCGAGGTAAATGACAGCATCGAAAAAATTAGAGATATCTTTATTGAAGAACGTTATTCTCGTATTCCTGTTTATGAAGAAAATGTCGATAATGTAATCGGAATTCTGTCTGATAAGGAATTCTTTACGTACCTTATTCAAAATAAAGCCGTTGATTTAAGAGAGCTATTGCGTAAACCGTTATTTATTGTTGAATCGATGAAAATTTCTACATTATTACCCCAATTACAAAAAAGCAAATCTCATATGGCAATTGTAATTGATGAATTTGGCGGAACATCTGGATTAGTCACGTTAGAAGATATTTTAGAAGAGATTGTCGGAGATATATGGGATGAACATGATGAACGCGTAAAAAATATTGTAAAGGTTGACGAATCTACTTATCAATTTAACGCAGAATTGCCATTGGATGAGTTTACAGAAATATTTGCTGACTTAGAGGTTCAAAGTGATTTTCACACATTAGGCGGTTGGATTTTCGAACGATTTGAACGTATTCCACTAGTTGGAGAGAAAATTACCTATGATAATTTAGAGATTCGTGTGGATAAAGTAGAAAATCGACGAATTCGAAAAGTAACAGTTACAACGATTGATGGAGATAAGGAAGTCGATTAATCTTTCCATTATTTACATGTTTCTATGATACATATAAACAATCAAGTGTTACATAATAAGAGTACATCAACCGAGGAGGTGAAAGAACAATGGCAAACACTAGTAAATTATTAGTACCAGGTTCACAAAGTGCCTTAGAGCAGATGAAAAATGAAATTGCACAAGAGTTTGGTGTAACACTTGGCCCAGATACAACATCACGTGCAAATGGTTCAGTTGGTGGAGAAATTACAAAACGATTAGTAAAATTAGCAGAACAACAATTAGGTTAATAATAAAATAAAAATGGAATAAATAGTGGGAGGCATTTTGTCTCCCGCTTTTTCATAGACTTTTGTTTAAGATATAGGGAGGACAACGATGTATATTTGTCCAAAATGCAACGGATTACAGACTACAACGTATAGATGTGAAACATGTTCTAGTATCATGGATGACTGTGGAAGAGCCGTAGATTATTACGATGATTATAGTCCTTATTTAGATGAAGCCATTACGAATAAAGTAGATGGCTTAACAAGTGAGGAAGATGAGCATGTATGCAAACATCTTTTTTATTGTCAAACATGTCAAAAAGAAAAACTAATTGATATAGCATACATATAAATGAAAAAAGGCCTAATAGATATTTATAATAATATCTATCAGGCCTTTTCACGTGGGTCACCATTCATTTTTCACATGAATGATAATCTTTTTTATGGGGAACTATTTATTATTTCATTTCGCTTGCAGGACGAATACGAGATTCTGTTTCTGCATCGAAGAAATGACATTTATTCATGTTAAATCCTAATTCTAAGATAGAACCGTTTTTCACAGTTGAACGAGCATCTACACGTGCTACGATGTCTTGGCCTTCGATTTGACCGTATAACATTGATTCAGCACCTAATAACTCAGCCACGTCAATTTTAATTTTTGTTTTTGTTCCTGGTGAAGATTCGATAAACACTAATTCATCATGAATATCTTCAGGACGAATACCTAAGATGATTTCTTTACCAACGTAGTTTTGTTCACGAAGGAACTTCATTTTTCCTTCTGGAACTTCAAATGATGTAGAACCAACTGTAAATTTACCATCTTCTAATGTACCAGTTAAGAAGTTCATTGCAGGTGAACCGATGAAGCCACCAACGAATAAGTTTTCTGGTTTTTCGTATACTTCTTTTGGTGTACCAACTTGTTGGATACGACCATCTTTCATAACAACAAGACGAGTAGCCATTGTCATTGCTTCTGTTTGGTCATGTGTTACGTAAATTGTAGTTGTGCCTAAGCGTTGGTGTAATTTAGAGATTTCAGCACGCATTGATACACGTAATTTTGCATCAAGGTTTGATAAAGGCTCATCCATTAAGAATACTTTTGCATCACGAACGATTGCACGACCTAAAGCAACACGCTGACGTTGACCACCAGAAAGTGCTTTTGGCTTACGATCTAAATATTGTTCTAAACCTAAGATACGAGCTGCTTCTTTTACACGACGCTCAATTTCATCTTTAGGGAATTTACGTAATTTTAATCCGAATGCCATGTTATCATATACAGTCATATGTGGATATAATGCATAGTTTTGGAATACCATTGCGATATCACGGTCTTTAGGAGCTACATCGTTTACACGACGATCATCGATAAAGAAATCACCTTCTGAAATTTCTTCTAAACCAGCAATCATACGTAATGTTGTTGATTTACCACAACCTGATGGTCCTACGAATACGATAAATTCTTTATCCTTAATGTGTAGATTAAAGTCAAATACTGCTTGTACATTATTATCATAAATTTTTTGAATGTTATCTAAAATTAATTCAGCCATTTTCTATTGCCTCCAAGTAATTATTTTTATTGAAATCGTTTACTTGTCTATAGAATATAGTTTGAAACCGATTTCGTAAATGGGTAAGTTATACAAAGATAAAGGTCAAAATTAGGTAGTGTGCACAAAAGTGGGGTATTTCTTGTTAAAAATGAACAAGAAATACGTCTTTTAATTAGAAAAGGAATCTAATTTGCTTCTTTTTAATGTTATTCTTACATGATATTGTTATGTATGTTCTAATATTTAAAAAATTCTATTTTTGTAGTGCTTTCTTTTTTACTTTTCTTAAAATGATAAGGCATAAAGATTGTTTTAAGCGTTTACATAGAGATAGAATGAAAATAGCAGTCGAAAAAGGTTGTAAGAAAGAGAAAAATGGAGGGATGAAGGTGGCAAAAGAGCATGTAATTGGTAGTTTTCAATTAATAAAGACAATGAATAAACGATTAATCTTAAACATGATTCGAATGAATGAACCTATTTCAAGAGCAGAAATTGCAAAGCAAACAAAGTTAACACCTCCTACTGTCACAAACATTGTAAATGAATTAATTGAAGAAGAAATTGTACAAGAAGGCCAAGTTGGACCTTCAAGTGGTGGTAGAAAGCCAATTTTATTAAAAATAAATGAACATCATTTTTATGCAATTGGAATTGATGTTGGAATCAAAAGATGTCGATTTACAATTGCTAATTTAAAAGCAAATCTTATTCTTGAAAAAGAATGGGATACACCTATAAATCCAGGAATTGATGAGTTTATTGCATTTATCGTATCGAAGATTCGTACCATTCTTGTTAAACAACAAATTGATATCGCTCATATTGTTGGGGTTGGAATAGGAATGCATGGGATGATTGAAGTAGAAGAGGGAGTTGTTATTTATTCACCAAACCTCAACTTCCGTAATGTACCACTAAAAGCGTTGTTAGAAAGACAACTTGAAATTCCTGTTTACATTGAAAATGATGCTAGGTTAATGGGGCTTGGTGAGTACTGGTATGGAAATGGTGGAGATGCGAAAACACTTGTATGTATCAATATTGGTCGTGGAATTGGGGCTGGTGTTTTACAAAATGGCATGATTTTCCGTGGTTATGATGGAATTGCAGGAGGAATTAGTCATATCGTTATTGAATTAAAAGGCCCACTTTGTTCATGCGGCAATCATGGCTGCCTAGAAAGTCTTATTAGTCATGAAGGGATTAAACAGTATGTAATAAAAGAAGTAGAAGAGGGGGCTACAACAAAGCTAACAGAGTATGTAGCGGATTTAAATGAAATTACCCCTGAACTTATTCAGCTAGCGGCGAAAAATGGAGATGAATTAGCCTTAAAAGTATACGATCGAATTGGAACGTATTTAGGGATGGCTGTTTATAATCTTATTCATATTATTAACCCAGAAAGATTTGTTATCGGTGGAGGTATGTCAAAATCTGGAGATTTATTATTAAATCCAATCCGAAAATTCGTTAATAATCATGCGTTGACGAGTATTGCTCGTAAAACAGAAATTATCATTGCTAAAAACGGAGAAAGAGGAACGTTATTAGGAGCAGTTGCACTTGTATTAAATGTATTCTTTTTAGGAAAAAAATAAATGAAAAATTCCCACCATTACGGGATTGTAAATGGTGGGAAGGCATTATAAAAAGGTTAAGTAAACGAGAAGTGCTTCTTTAAATTGTTTAATATCAATACCTGTTCGCTGAATAAATCGGTCAATCCGATATTGAACGCTATTTCGATGAAGAAATAGTGTTTTTGCCGTGAGGGATAAATTTAAGTTACACTCGATAAATACTTTTATTGTTTGAAGCAATTCTTTTTCTTGTGCCAGTTCTCCTAATAAATTAAGGTGAAATTGCTCTTTTTCTTCAGGAGAAAGATGACTGACAATCCATTGGGGAATGACGTGAGCAAGAGTATAAACGGATTGCTTATTTTTGTGCTTTAAACTATGGCTAAAGCATGTTTCTTCAAATAAGAATTGATTATTTAACTTATTCGTAACCGTATATATTTTCCCAACGAAAAAAGTTAAATCAATAAAGAAATCTGTTTGGATAGCGCTTACGATTTGTAGGCATTCTAAATGCTCTTTTGAATCTTGAGGATTATATAAAATAATAACGCCATTTGAATAATCTTTCCAAATAATAACAAATGGCGTGGCAATAAGACCTGTTAACGCTTCTTGGAATTCTTCTTTTTCAAAGAATGCTTTTGGTGTATGAAAATGTAAAAACTGAATCGATTCAATGTTCTGCAATGTTGTTTTGATAAATGTATTGTTTTCTTCGTCCGTTTGTTGTCCATACAAAAAGTTCCGCCATTTTTCATTTGTTTGAGATGGCGTTGTGAAATTGGGTTGAATCGGATTTAAAAAAACAGTAAGTAATTCATATTCGGTTTCTGACAATGCATTTTTTTTAATGCCAATTAAATCCTGTTTTTCAGATAGAAACCATTCGTATGCAGAATGCTTTTCAGGTGTTTCATTAATGATGATTTCTTGTTTGTATCGTTGCTTTAATTTCGTTAGCATCCTAGTATCTCCTTGCGTAATAGTAAGCTTATTTTATCATAATTTCTGGATTTTGAATGGTCCGTTCATATAGATAGACAGAAAAATCAAGAAGTAGATTTCTTGTACGTTCATCATATTCTTTCAACGTAGGATTTGCGAAAATACCCCGCCCTGGTTTGGAATTCGCTTCAAATAGCCAAATCCGTTTGTTTTTATCAACTCCAAAATCAAACCCAATCTCACCGATAATTCCTTCCATCTTTTCATCTAAATATTCGCTTAGCCTAACAGCTAAGTTGGTAATATGGCGTTTCATTGCAATTTGTTCTTCGTGAATAGGGAAAATTTCTTCTAATGTCGTAACCGTTCCTCCATTTTGTACATGGGTAGTAGTACTCTCTATACCACCAATTTTTGCAGCAATCGCACTTAATTGCCATTCCCCATATTTATCTCTATTTGTATGAATACGAAAATCAACATTTCTATTTTTATAATGAATAAGCTCTACACCTTGTTGAGCAATATATGTTTCTAAACGTTGGTGTTTAAAGAACGTATCAATTAGCTTATATAAGGTTTGAAACTTTGATAAATGATTCCCATTTTCTGTATGGTATCGACAATAATAAGCGTTATTTTCTTTATTATAGGAAATTTGATAAATATTCGCTCCTGTACTTCCATGAACAGGTTTTAAATAAAGGTATGAGTATTTTGCTAGCATATATTCAAGTTGGTCAAATGTAGGAAAAAGATAGGTTTCTGGTAAGAAAAAAGAAAATTGTGGCTGTTGACGTAGCAATTGAAAGACATCCCATTTATTAAAAAAATGAGGATTAAACCATGGAATCATATAGTCAGATTGAAGTCTCGTTTTTACTCGCTGAATGATACGATGTTTCTCTGTTTTTCGATTTGGAATACGATCGTAAATGACATTTGGAAGTGGAAAGGTATATTCTTCCCAATGATTTTGCCTATAAACAAGGCCAGTTGTCGTTCCATCAATCCAGTTAATTTGATGAGAACCAAATACATAAAGAAACATTCCTTTTTCAGAAGCTAGTTCACTAAAACGTTGGAACATTTCTGTTCGCATGCCAAATGGCTCAACTAGTGAAGCAGAAAATCCAGTTGTAAATACGCCGATTGTTGGACCGATATGAATGGTGTCCTCAACAAATGTAAGATGGCATTCAGCTTCATAAGGGAGATAAAGACGGCGAAATAAATCTTCTGAAATGGCAATTTCATTTTCTTTTAATGTTTGTTCATCAAAGTAAACTGAGCAGCGAAGTATTTTTGTCCCAAAGGAAACACGTTGTAAATCTGAATACATGTGAAAGGATTTAGGTAGGAAAACCGTCCTTGTTTCTCCTCTTGCTCTTTTTATCATATATAATTTTGTTTGCATGAAAGAACCTCCTTATATATAAAGTGACTCTTGTTCTAAATTAAAATAAAGTTCTTTGGAATG
>JBJEFI010000023.1:0-18431 GCA_051873875.1 Bacillaceae bacterium
TGATAAAGTTAAATCCTTTTTTGCTGCCATATAAATTTCCTCCTTTTATCCTCACAAAAATTCACGATAAAACTGTTATTTCATTCTATAAAAATAAAGAGGAGAGGGGATGCCTCTCCAATAGATTATTAGTCTTGTTCCACATAAGGAAAACGTAATAGACGACCAACTTTAGTGCTAGTTTTTGGTTTAACTACACGAAGATTGAAGTCTTGTGTAACACCACTACGCTCAGAAGCAGTACTGATAGAGAAGTTGCCTGTCGGAATAGCTCTATCAAATTGATATTGAAGAGTATGAGTGATTGTTTCATCTCCATCAATTTCGATTGTTTCAAGAATAGCTTTAACGCCTGAAGCAAACTTACTGTTATCAAACTCGATTGTTTGAGTTTCTGGAGGAGTCGCATATGTGTATGTACGTACTTCAACATAATCTCCAGCTTTCAAATCAGCAGCAGAGAAAGTGACATCTTTACCTTCAGTAGTATAAGTGTCAAGTTTCACACCAGCTTCTGTATAAATAGCGAGACTGTCTTCTTTTAATGGAGTTCTATCCAACACAATCTTTTTGTCAGCGTCTAACTCATAGAACTTGGCAATTGCATAAGCTACACCTGCGCCTGTTTTTACATCTGTTCCTAACTGTTTAGCAAGCCATTCATACCTAAATTCAGCATCAGTTAAGCTAATTTCAATATCTCTAGATACGTGAAGTGTACCTAATAGAGCATTACCTTTACCACCACGTACTTCGTTTTCATCAACTGATACTTCAATTCCAGCATCTTGAAGAGTGGTAGTAGCAATTACATCACCAGTCTTTTCGTCTATCAATGTAACGTCAAAAACGTCTGCTATTAATGCCATTTATTTATTCCTCCTAAAATGTTTTTACGCAAATAAAAAAGGAAGCCAATTAGCTCCCTTGAATTGCCGAATTTAAATCTTTTAATTTACCTTTATTCTTGTCTTTAAATAAATCATCATATGGATTTTTGAACAGGTTGATAATTTCGATAAAATGTTCAGGTTTAACATCTTGTGCACCGGCCAATAGCTGTTTAATCGAAGTTCTATATGCTTCAATTTTAATTACTCTGTTAAATTCCATACTCAATTGATAAATTGACCAGTTTTTAATTGTGTCATAATCTTTCCCGGCCAAAACAGAAACTGTGGATATTTGATCTTCTATAGTGGATGATACAGAGGATTTAGCCCTAGCTTTAATAGCTTTCTCTGCCCACTCTTGTAATTTTTTATTCTTATAAACTTTAGGGGTAAAAAGAAGATTTTGGCTCATTACCACATCTCTAAAACGGTCATAATTATCACGAGTTATTTTTCCGTTTTCACAGTAAAATGTATTTGTAACTTGATCAAACCTGACATCTGCCTGAAGTATAATCCTGAATACCTTAGTAAGATTATATATACCTAGACTTCCACCGTCTTGTAAGGAAGCTATTATAATCAAATCCAATAGTTTAATATCATCCATGTGAGTGTGTTTTTTTATTTCTTCAATATCAAAGTGTTCATAACTAAGGCAAATAATATTTGTATGTGCCATAAAATCGTCATAATCTTTTAATTGAACAGGATAGATATAACCGATGCCATCTATATAATCCGGTTTACGGAATATGTGTTTTACAGTATCCATCACGAAGCACTCCAGAAAGAGTATACATTTGTGAAACCAACATAGCCTTCGGGTGCAGCTATAGGTGAAGAATCAAGTTTCTGAACTCTTCCCATACCAGTAATTTTTTTACCGAGAATCAATTTGTTAATTCGGTCAATTATTAAAGTAGAACGATTATCTATTACTTCATACTTGTTGATATTAACAAATACATCTATGTTGATCCGTTGACGGTATATCTTTTCATTCGCTGTCCTTGTAGCAGTACCCATATACATACAAATCCTGCAAATACCTTCATTACCAATTACTAATCCATCAGCATTTGCTGACCTTAAAAGACGTTGCTTCATTATGTTGTTTATATAGATATCAGTGTTAATTAAATTTGGTTTAGTAGGTGAAAGAGGACTGTCCAAAGAATTTTTTGAAGTATAATACAACAATCTCATTAAAGTTTCATCTTTTGATAGAACTTTAAAGAAATCTAATAGATTCTTTTGTTTACTCATCCATTCTTACTCCTCTCTCCAAATAAAATTAACAACCCCTTATCATCAATAACTTTAGTTTGATCCTTACTGTACACATCGAATTTCTCCCCATAAACCCAAAAAGATTCAATTGTTAAATCTACGTATGAGATAGTGGCTTTGATTTTATCCTCATCAAGAGCAATCTTGGCTCCAGTATCTTCATTGACCACAGTTTTTTCAACGATAGCGGGGAAGGGGATTTCTTGTGGGGTAGGATCATAATCATCTGGATAAATTGGATTCATGAAATCGTCATAACCGATGATAGGAGGGGAGAGGGGGATGGATTTGATGGTGATGTTTGCATTGCAAAGTTGAATTATCGCTTTTTCATAAATGTTATTATTAGTTGGTATGCCAGTAACTAACCAATTGGTGTTTTGCTTAGCAACAAGTGATCCTCTAACAATAGTTCCTGACTCAGTGATTATATTTCGAGAATCACCATCTTTATCGGAATATTTTGATTGAATTATCGCTTTTGTGGATTTACCATCAACAATAACATCTTCAGATTCGTACCCACGTTCCAAAGCATGTTTCAATATCCTCTTACCATCAGATACCATTTTGGTTTTAGTATCTATATTGTGATAGTTGCTATAATCTTTCATTATTATCACTCTCAGATATTAACTGATTAATACGACCGATATCTGCGCTAACAGTTAGGATAATGTCTCTTATTTCCGCAAGTTGATCATCTGATAGAAGAGGTTTACCGATATAATTTTCAAGTTTGTAAAGAATTGCATTATTTTTCTTGCTCAACTTCTTACAATAGCTGTCCAGAGGTTCATTTGATACGGGTGTTTTTACGTATAGATTCATAAGTAATCAACCTCCGTATTCTTAAACATCTCATCTATTGTATCCTTTTGTTCTTCTATAGAGCCTTCCATAGACTTTATTTGGGATGAAAAGTTACGGATTCCAATATCTTGTTGGAAAGGTTGCCATTGAGTTTCAAAATAAGTCTTTTCGTTTCTTAAAAATATAAGGCGGATGAAATTAGCAAGAATGAGTAAATGGTCATCTGAAAGCTTCACATCTAATGTTTCGGTTTCATCTATACAATTAATCTTATCCCTAGTCCGGTTCTTAAAATGCATGACTGCGTTACGGATAGTAGCGTATATTTTTTCTTGAGCTTGAGGTATATTTATATCATCTGTTTTGCAGTTCAATAAAAAAGTTTCCCAAATCTCATCATAGGTAGTGAACATATAAATTCACCCCTTATTCGCCAAACAGAATATCTTTTTTAACTCCAAACCATTCTGCTAGGAAAGTTAATTTTGCATTACTGTCTAATTCGATTTCTTTAGCTGTTTCTATGAAGAATTTCTTCTCGTCACGATTAGTAATTTTGTTAAGTTCAGCTTTCATTGAATTAGTGTTACCTTCAAGAATTTGAATAGCTTCTTCTTTAGAATGAGTGTTATTTTCATATTCCTCAACATTATCAATATTAGAAACTAATTCTTTAGCTTTTTTGTTTTCACTGACAATAACCAATTCACCATCATTGAAACAAACACTGTTCATAGTTAACCAGTCCACAACTTCTTCTGGAACATCTTTAATGTCATATTTTTTACCCTTACTACCTGACCAGGAGTAACTTTTCATACCACCATTAGTTTCAAAGTTAACGATATATGGGGTGTTTCTATATCGAGCGAGTTTAATATTAGCCATTTATTATTCCTCCTATTTATCCTAAGTATAAAAAGGGATAGAATTAACTATCCCTCTGTATTAATTTGTTGATTAAAGAGCAACAGATGCGCTTTCTTTTACCTTACCAATTGCCTCACCGAAAATAAGTTGGATATCAGCATCTTGAGTGATTTTCATTTTGATACGTTCGTCTTCCATGTCTTGCTCAGTTATTTGACGAAGGCCACCAAATTCAGTTACAACAAATGGTTTTTGTGTACCATTACCAGCAAGCATGTAACCTACATTTACAGGGATTTCAGTTTTTGTTCCTGCTGCATCAAGGAATGGGTTTACTAGATTGATTGCATCTGTACGACCAATTTGAGTGATATTTAGTTCACGTACTAATTCTTCACGCATACGATCAGTCATAAGAGCACCATTTGCAACTGCAGCTTGTTGTTGTGCAAAATGGTCAATAAGAAGAGTGTCAGCAACAAACAGTGGACGACCTCCACCTACACGAGCCAATCTAGAAGCTAATTTGTTGTATTGAGCAAGAGTGAGGTTATCACCACTCAAAATGTTTGCTGTAGGGATATCTCCAGCAGTTACAGCAGCATCCATCAACTTAGAAATTTCAGTGAAATATAGGCGTACTTTTGCATTTGCAACATCATTTACAAGTGTTTGGAAAGAAGCTACTGCATCTTGTACCATACCAAACGGCTCATAATAGAAACCAGTGGAGAATGTACGAGGTACAGCGATTTCGGATTTAGCGTTTTCTACACGTACCAAGTCAACGCCAGAACCATTAGCAGACCAGCGTACTTTAGCTTTATTTTTAACTGGAATTTCATATTTAACCACTTGATCACGTTGTGCTTGCTTGTATGTAGCAAGAGTAGCAACCATATCAGTAACTAAAGGTTGTGCAATTACATCAGCTTGTTGTACTACTAAGTTATTGAATTGGTGTAGAAGGGAAGGGTCTGGATTAAAGCTACCATCACCAAATACACGTTTTGCAAATTCCATCATATCTTTTCTATCTTCATCAGCTACCTGTTCTTGCATTGAGCGGGCAAATAACCCTTTTAATTTTGTAGTATCTAGTGCCATTATTAATATACCTCCTGAGTATAAGTGAATTTATTATTAATTTATCAATTAAGCTTTTGTAACTTCTAAACGAACAACTGGTTTTCCAGCAACATATTCAAGATCATCTTCAGCACTTACTACTACAAATTGAGCAGAAGAGCCAGCATAGTCAGCGTGTGCAGAACCTGGGGCAGAAATGATAAATTTCTTGGAAGCAGGATCGAAATGAGCTACTTGACCATTCTTGATTTCAGTTGCATCAGTATTTTTTGAGTAAGCAGAAGTGTCAAAACGTGTGTAACCTTCTTCAAGAATTACGATTCTTGCACGTTCACCTTCAGCATTGTAAAAGTCGACAAGGTCTTCACTCATGTAGCGTGCTTCTGGAGATGCTACCAAGTATGCTTTTTTATCGATTGCGGATAGTTGTTTAACAGTACGTTCACCGTCTGCTCCAAAACCTAATTCACCTAGTGTGAAGTTATCGATGTCTCCACCTGTTACTACTGCACCGTGTGCAACAGTTTTAACTTTAATGTTGTTTAAGTTACCAACTTCGTGATTCCCTCGTTGTTTCAACGCTTGTAATTGACGTGTAGCCATTATAAAATTCCTCCTAATTATTAATTAATTTATTAAATAGAATATTTGCTATCAAAGTCATCGCTAGCTGGTAAAAGGTTTTCTCTCTTACTAGCAACTTCTCGAATAGCAGGTGTTTCATTTGGTGTTTCTGTTAAAGTGACTAAATCTACTAACATACTATTAAGTTGTAATATTGCATTTTTAGATTCTTCCGCATCTTTAGCGGATAAAGTAATCAAATCTTGTACTTCGTCAGATTCAAATTTATCTTTAGCTTTAAGAGCTGAGAACTTAGCAGAATAGAAGTCTTTCTTTTCGGAAAGGGCTTTTTGATATTGTTCTTCTTCATACTTTTCTTTAATAGGAGTTAATTCTTCCACTAAAGAGTTAAGTTGAGTTAATTTTTCAGTAGTATCATTAAATTTAACTTCAATTTCTTCTTTACTTGATGTAATTTCATTAACTTGTTTTTCTAGTTCTGAAATCTTATCATCTTTCTCACTCAATTGATTCTGCACTTCAGGTGGAGTAGCCTCCTCCCAGTTGCGAGATAAAAATACTTCCTTTTTAGAGTCAAAGTTAATCTCAATATCATTCTCAGACTTCGTGTAATCAAATTTGAAGTACTTGTCAGATTCATTTCCTTCTTCGTAACTATAAATATTAGCTACAAAATAATCATCGTAGATATCTGCAATCCATGAATAAGAATCTTCGCCAAGTGTAGGATCTAGTTTCCCATACAACTTAGTGCGAACATCATCATGTGACAATTCAAACACTTTCTTGAATTTTTCCACTTGTTCATCCTCCTTTTGTGTATTTTCCTGCTCAACAGCTTGTGCTACTAATTTTGTTAATTTTGATACATCGTAAGCAGGGTAAATCTTTTTATGTACGCCTCTATCTTCTGAATTCAAAAGACAATGACCTTCATAGTAATAGTTCAGAATCTCCGTAATTCCGTCTTTAACTTTATATTCGTCATATAAAATCTCCATAGAAGAGGTGACAGGAACTCCATCATCGACCCATTCTTTCAATAATCCAACTATGTTAGGATACCTGGATGCCCATAAAACACCTTTACCAGCTACAACTTCTTTTTCTTCACCATTGTCCTCAACGGTCTTTATATAAGCCGGTTCAGTAAATACACCAATCGCTAATGTATCCATTGCAACGATTTCTCGACCAGTTTCACGGTCTTTATCCAAAAACATTTCATGTGATCCTAATGCATCATCATTGGCATCTGTCTTAGGATGATATTTGCATACGATTGGCATATCTTTAAGGGTGTCGAGAGTTCTTTCGGAAGTTTCTTTAGAGATAAAAGCGTAGTTGTGTGACATGTCAAAATCATGGAGTATGAATTCCACTTCTTTTTTTGTGGGGTTGTCGGTATCCTGAATAGAATTTAACTGTATTTCAAACGTTAATTTGTTCTGCAATTTTTAATTCTCACCTCCTCAAAAGGGTAATAGTTTTACTTATCATTACTATCATTGTCAATTGATTTCATAGTGTTTTCATTTTCAACATCTTGAACTTCCATTCCAGGTCTACCAGCACCTTCATTTCCATTCATCGTGTGACTTGTACGATATGGATGAATCTTATCTTGGAGTTTCAGTTCTTCAGTTTCATACAATGTTTGTTTCAAATAAGCATCCCAAGAAACTCCTGCAATATTGTCAACTACATGCTTAATAGACCATCCTTTATCATTAAGTTTGGTCAATGCATCTAATTTTTCTTTTAAAGTTAGAGGGACTTCTTTATCATACGAAATATAGAAATTATCCTTTTGAGTGGAGGGGAGAAGGAGGTTAATCATTTTTTGGTATACTTCTTGCTCAATATCTTCAAGCAGTACAGCAATACGTTTATAAAGTGTTTCTAAGTTTAATTTTGCGGAACTGATATTTGATCCATTACCATTCAATACAGCCCCGGATAGTCCGTAAGCAGATTGTATGTCATTATTAATATGTTCAAATTTTTTACCATCTAAGCCATCTGTTTTAACATCAGGGAATTCAAGTTCTGCAAAATCAGGGACGGATACAACGGTAATACCATTTGAAGTATTCTTTTCCAACGCTTCCTTAACTCTACTATGGACTTTTTGTTTTACTCCCTTAGGCAGTTTCATGTTACTGTAATCATGGAAATCTTTTGTACCTATATTACCAATAGTTAAAACTGCTACTGCGTTAATTATTTTATTGGCAATTGATTGTTCTACGTCTTTTAATTTCTTTTTATGAAGTACATCAAATAAACCAGATGTTATCCATGAAGTCCCTAATTGTTGACTACGTTTTAAAGTACCAGTTCTAACTGCAAAAGTTCTATCTGTAGGTAGCTCAACGTATTTGTTATTAGTTATATCCTTAAGGAAATTTTCATAATGCTCTTGGGTTATGTAAGGAGAGAGGTTCTTTAAAAATATATCTCTTTCACGCTCTTTCATGTTGTGGACATATGTCATATCAATAACGCATACCCAATCTCCATTTACACCCCGATGAGAAGGGAATGTGTACTTAACTTTATCAAAAATATATGGATAAAGATTACTCTTGTTACCTAGCCAAATACCGACCAATGTACCAGAAGAGGCAGATTGTTTGATACAATCCCTTGTCAAACGTTTATGTTTAATACGGTGCATAGTCTTTGTAATTGTTGAAGCAAACTTCTCATGGTTTTTATGGTCTTCATGAGAATCAATTTTATAATTCAAATTAGGAAGAGCTTCGATTAATTCGAATAGTTGATGGACTTCAGCAGATGCAATGTAAAAGTATTGCGCTAAGTTTTCAATTTCTTCTTGGTATTTGTCTGGATTAGAAAAGTACTCTTTTAGTTTCTCAGCTTCAATTTCAGTAATTATTCCATTTGAAAATAAATTACTTACAAATCCAGAAGCAAATGTGGCAGCATAGTCACTGTAATCACTGACCATCTTTTTATATTCCTCTGATTCCATGTCAATATTAGTTATTTCCGTAGACAAGTTAACACCTCCATTTCTTTTTTAATTTAACTTTAAAAATATACAAGGTCATCGTCATAATCTATTTCTTCAACTTTATTTAATTTTCTTTCTAGTAAAGTAGCAACATAGTTACCGTAGGATGTAGAAGAGAATCTGTCTTTTCTTTTACCATTTGGCTCTTTTAATTTAACTTGACCGTTATCGTTATATTCAGCTTCTAAATTGATCATTTCATTAACCAAAAGTGTGAATTGGGTGTAAGTTGACATTAATTTAGCCTTAACTTCTTCAGGGAGATTTTCGTATCCACGGAATTTCCTCATATGTTCTCTACCTTCAATTTCATTAATAGGCATACGGATTTTTCCTCGTTTAAAACCATCTCTAAACATAATTGCTATCTCGCTATTAAGTTTTGCGTTACCTTTGATACTGTAGACAATCTTATCAGCACTTGAATAAGCGCAACGTTCAGCCATAGCTTCATCATTTGTACATGAAATTGGCTCATATTCTTTATTTCGTTCTTTATCATATAAAGGATTTGTTAACTGATCATATATACCTAATCCAAAGTTTTGAGTATCCAAAACAATATAGTCGCACTCAAAATCCTCATGAAGTTGTCTTATTCTAATGGCCTGTGTAACTGTGTGTCCGCCAGTCATGCTTTCCATATACGAAATATATCTGTCATATCCTTTTGTAGTAGGGATTAATCGTAAAATTGCATAAACAGAAGCATCATTTTCTTTACCAGCCATACCTGCTATATCACAAGAAACTAGTCTGATTTCTCCAGGTTTTTTATGTTCGTATTTGAAGGAAGAATCTTTTACTAGGTCATAATATTCAGGAGGGAAGAGAGGAGTAGCTATTTTTCTGTTTTTTTCTAAATCTTCAAATTTAAAGAATGCCTTTTCTGATTCACCAAACCATAACGCTTCCATCTCCATAGACCAACCAATTTCATCAAAATCATCCTCTGACATCTCATCTTTAACTTGCTCTTCATCAAGAAGACCTTCCTTAACGGCAAGTTGATAAGGGAGTCCACATACAAAATATTTAGCAGACTTTAAAATCATAGAATTATAATAAGATAGAAATCTATTATAAGACCAATGAGACTTGTACCAGCAACTCGATAAATATATTTCCTTATTTCTCTCTTTAAGGTGAGCGTATTCTTCTTTTTCCAAATAACGAGGATTACGTGGGGCTGTTAGGAACTTTCTCAATACTTTTGAGATAATTTCCAAATCAACCATACGGAACTCATCCACGATCAACAAATTTGCCCTTTTTGATCGAGCACCATCATTTGAAGCTACTATTTTAATCCAACTACCATTATGAAATTCAACTCTAGCATCATTGGAAGATGATTTTAAATCTGATATTTCTCTAGCTAGATTAGGGGAGTTCTTTCTTAAGTCATCAATCTTTTCTATAACTTCTCTGGATTGACCTTTAGTTCCGGATGCTATAATTATTTTAGTCTCTGGATAAAGTATCGCCCGCACACAACAATAGATACTAGTCAGAAAAGTTTTTCCCTGACCACGACTTGCTAGATACATAAAGTAATGATTATGATTCATCATGAAGATAAGTATAATCTGAAACAACTTTAAGGATATTCCTAAATATTCTTTGACAAAACGGTGGGGATTGGCTCTATAAAACGAACACCAAAGACCAACACCATCCATTAATCTTTCAGATTTTGACTTCTTATTAAATTTTCTAGATTTCTTAAATATATTGATACCTTTATGAGATTTATTTCTGTCTACTTGGAAATTCTTATAACCTGCCATCTTCAATACCTTCTTCATTAACAGGTTCTTCTACAGTAAACTTATTTATTTCCTCCCAGTATTCATTTTCATAGTCATTTTTAATTCCTAACATTCTGGATAAATGACCAAGGAAGAAAACTCTTATATATTTACCTATGCTGTCAACGTCTTTCCATTTAGGATCAGGCTCAGGAACTGGTCTATCATTTTCATATTTCTTAATTAAAGTCCCAAATGATTCCTGGTCAACTGCGTTTGCTCCAGTTTCTTGTACAGGTTTCAAATTACTAGATCCAAGCAAATCCTGTAATGTTTTAAGCTGCTGATCAACCTTTTCGTTTTTAGCTCTTCGTTTCTTAATGTCTAGTTGAGTTAAACAAATTTCTTTAATTAATAATTCCATACCTTTAGAATCACATTCATATCGGTTAAGAAAGTCCTCATATTCATCATTCAACCAATAGTAATCTTCTGTTTCAAATCCACGACCAAAAAATTTAATTAGCTCAGGCAAAGAAACGTTTTCATCTTGCTCGAATTCTAACTCAACCTTCATTGAATTTAGGTCTTCTGAATTTAAATTATCATCTGTACCACCAAAATCGCTATCCAACCATGTTTTTTCTCTATTTTGTCTCATGCCCAATCTACGCATATACTCTCTGAAAGGGTTAACCTTATTTGAATCAGGAGATTCTATGTAATCATTTATCAAAAATGGTCTATCTATCATTCTAAGAATGTTTTTTACTGAGGTTCTATCTTCATAATCTACAATAGAGACTAAACAGCTTGAACAAATGCAAAGTTTTCCATCGGCATTTATTAATGTTGAGGAAGCCATATAGTATTCCGACAACTTTTTTGCCTTTTTACACTGAGAACAAACTTTAGTATCTTCTTTAACCGTTTTAGACATTTAAACACCACCAATACTTTTCAAATAAAAAAGAACACTTACGGAAACACACGGGGCAGGAGAGGGGGATAACCTTCCCATGTGCTTCTAAAATGTTCTTGTGAGGGAGGAGAGGGGAAAATACTATATAATAAAAACACCGTTTTATTAGGTGTTCTTATCGCTTATTCATCATCTTCTTCAACGTACACAGTATCCTGTAGTTCTTGCAGTTGTTGAAGATTAACTTTTGCTTGATCAATCAGTAATTGTCTAACAGACCAAAAATTCACATCATCGAAAAACATTTGTAGTAGTTCACGTAGGAAATCAGGATCTTTCTTTACGTCTTGAATCAAATCTAAATAATCTTCAATGATATCCTCTGGTGTTTCTTGATTTTCAGGAACTACTAGGACATTAGGGTAGTCATCAATACTAGTCATATGCTATGCCTCCTGGAAAGTAGGGGCAGAGGATTGTTAAACAATCTTACCTGATTATGTATTAATTTATTATTTAAGCTAATTTAAAATCAATTGTTTCTTTTCTACCTAATCCACGAACAATCTTCATCATTACAGCACCAGCAGGAGCAGTCTTTTTAAGTTTCATACTGTACTCATCAATACCTGAAAGGGCGGGGTGTTGGTAGAATTCAATATTTTGCATTCCATCCATTCCAACTGTTTTAGTATGTGTATTATGCAAATGACCTGTATAGAGAATATGTACTTTTTTGTTATATGTATTAACATAATCTTTGATAGAGTTTTCTAAATTACGCTCATCTTGTCCGTGAGTAGCAAGGATTTTAGTCCCGACTACATCCACATACTGTAAAGCCTTGCTCTTATGTATTGTTACATTAGGGTTGTGCTGCAACATTCTAGCTAAATGCCAATCTATGATTTTAGCAGAAGATTCATGAGGGAAGTCACCTTTACTAGAACCAAGAGGGCGGATTTCATCATGGTTTCCTAAGCAACCATAGTAATCAACATATACATATTTAGATAGTTCATTAATCCATTGAACCATAAAGTCGGCAAATCCAATCTGAGAATCAATAATACCTAGTTGAATAGACTGCAATTGGGACATTCTTAGAATTCCGTCTACAGAATCAGCAAGGTTGAAGAGATTGACATGTTTAATATCTCTTTCCTCAATTTCATGGATAGCCTGATTCAGCAAATCCCACATTCTTTTTTCAAATATCTCAACATTATACTGAGCAAGAATTTCATCCTCAAGTCCATAAATCTTTACATCTTTACCGTAATGAATGTCAGCAATGTTAAGATTCCAATCAAAATCGGATTCAACTTTATCAATTTTATATTCTGGAACTTTAGGTAACTCACGCTTTGTAATTGCTTCTAAATATTTCTCGTAGAATACTTCAGAGCGTCCTTGTTCACGAATCCATTTGTTGATTTCTGTTTTCTCAGCTTGTAATTTAACTCGTTCTTTTTGTAGTTCTAATTTTTTCACTGTAAGCTTATCAAGAAATTCATCTTCTTCAACAACTTCAACTTGTCTAGTTTCTAGGTTTTCTGACATTTCCTTATAAGCATAGGCAAGTTTACGTAAATGATCGGAACTACAATTAAGTCCTAATAAATCAACAATCTCAGACCAATCTAAATCAATCTCTTTATTTAATTTAGCGATACATAGGCGAACCTTATAATCAAAGTCGGATTCATTTTGTTTGCGGAGGATAATAGATTCTTCAGTCATATAGTTCCTCCTTATTCGCCTTCATGTTCTTTTGGTTCTGGTTGTTGTTCTTCTTTAATAGTAATACTCACAGAGCGACCATCGAACCTTTTTAAGTATTCATTTAAATCGTATGTATCAATTGATTCCTTTGTAGTTTCCTCGATTTCCATATCTAGAAAAGAGAATGTTCCCTTAAAATTCACCTGATTCGTTAGCTTTGCCATTTATTACTCCTCCTTTTAATACTTGTAAACATATTTATTATTAATTTATCTTATTAGTTACATTTCTTCAGCTTTCTTAGCAATTGCAGAGCGGTAGATAATAGGTAATTCAACTTCACCATAGTAAGGTTCGCCTCTGAATATCTCAGAAACTCTACGCATACCATTATTAGATCCTTCATATTGAACACTGTCTACCTGAGCATTATAATCTCCATCGATAATCATTTCACAATCATCACCAACACGTTGAATAGCAAGCTTCATCAGTGAAATATCAAGGTTTTGTGCTTCAATTACATGTATAATCGCATTCATACCCGTAGAATCAAATCCACGAATATCAGAGAAGGGGAGTAGATAAAGAACTCCGTCCTGAATCAACCTGTCTACTTCAGTACGACTACCAAACTTACTAATTAGCATAGCTCCAACGTTGGAATCCAAAAGCTTTTCATCTTTAGTTCCTGGGTAGTATCCAAGCTTGGCTGAGTTTTTGCTTGCAACTGGATTGACAAAGCATACGTATTTATCTTTTTTGCCTTTTTCAATTTTCTTAAATCCATAGTTAAGAGCAACCATTGATTTACCTGAACCAGCTTTACCTTTGACAATTGTTAATTTATTCTCTTCAAGGCTATCTAAAGCACAAGATTGATAGATATCTAATGGTTTAAACTTGCCGAAAGCACAAGTAGTAAATCCTTTACTAGATACTTCATTATAGAAATTTCCGTCATACTTATAAGCGGCTAGTACTTTTTGATCTTCAATTTTTTCATTCTTTGTTTCAATATCTTTAACTATAAGGTATTCATTTACTTTTAAATCGTATTTGTTACTTGTATCCAACAAGTCTATAAAATTTTCTTTTGGATTGATAAAAAGTTCTTTATAACCTTTATAATCCTGTTGTTTATTAGTTTTAATAGATTCAAATGAATGAGTATCTACATCAAAACCTTTTGCTTTGAAACTCAGCAATACATCATTAGTTAATAGAGAGTATCCATTCTCAACCACTGCAGCAAGAATGTTATCATCTTCATATGTATTGGAGTATCCCAGTGTAGTACCATCATAATTCTTAGCATCAAATTCAAACTTATCTAAATTACTATTAATGTATCGAGAAACCTGTCTAGCTCTGAAACTCAAATCAGGGTTGTGGCTAGATTTATGTTTTTCGATTTCCCTGAGCGTGTGGGAGAGGAGTACAACTTTGTATTCGTTTAACTCTTCAATATGGTCTAGCAGGATATTTGTATCAACTGCATAAAGTTTACCCATTTGTCACCTCATAGTATTTTTAATAAGAGAAATAGAAAGAATAGAAGGGGAAGACTATTCTTTCTTTGTAACTGTAATTATGTATTAATTTACTATATTAAACCAAAAATAAGGGGAGAGGAGAAGCAAATAACCCTTTCGCTTGTACATTAGTCTTTTTACTTCCTTTAACGACGATTAACGAAAATCGCTCAAAGCCTTGGGAGAGTAAGGTTTGACCGTTTTGTGTTTTTTGGTCATTTCCCTAAACCCTTGCGCCAGTTACGTTTCGGGATTTTCACATTGTCCACGCTTTTTCTTTTTTCTGTATTCTTTTTCTTTAATTGCTTTGTATTTTTTTCTGTGTTCCTTAAAACAATTTTCGCAAAATTTTATACCGTTAGCTCCTTCTATTCTTGTGCCGCAACCTTCACATTGCTTTGTACCATTAAGATTCCTAGACATCGTTTTTATTAAAGCATCTCCAAAAGTTTCCCAAAGAGTAGTCTTAAATTTGGAATTTTTCTCACTATAAAGATACTTTACTAACACATCAGATATATAAGTACCGTCCCCATTAATGTTGAGAAGTTCTTCACGAAATTTCTGATATACAAACATTTTTACATTGCTATTTTGAGTTTGCTCATATTGTTTTAATAGCACATCTTTTTTTCTATCAAACTTAACATACTCATTGACTATTTCATCATCTACACTTCTGCTTTTGACAGTCATGAGTGTTTTATAATCAAACTCACCGGCTATTTCTTCAAACTTAATTCTCTTATTAGGGATTAATCTATGTAATCTATTCACAGTACAAGCGTTAGCCTTCTCAACACGTTTTTTATCTTTATCTTTAGCATAAACAAAGAAGTGGGGTACTTTTCTCTTTACATATTTAGATATTCTGTCATTGATATGATCTGGTCTAGTTGGCATAAATAATGTTTTAGCAAAATCTATAGTAAAGTTGTTTTCCATGCAAAGCCACTTAATTACATCCAAATCAACATCGGCACTATTCCATATCTTTGTTATGTTATTACTTATTTCACCTATATTAGCTTTATAAGCCATAATTAAACTGTCATAAATATTCTTACTGTTAATTTCTTGCGCTTCAGCTTTAGACATTTCATAATATAGAGGGACGATGCCTGCCATATTACGTTCTGCAACTTTAACTATAGTTTCATCCTGTATAACCAGAGCTTTATCTCCATCATTCACTTATCTCAAAGAGATTAGTAGACTATATCTTAGCCATATCATTTCTGACTTAGGCTCTCGGCACTTCCACTTAAGGAATTTCACCTTAAATGTACTCTACTCAGTTACTCTCCATAAATCCGTATTGAGCTTATGGATACCTTTTCGATAGTCGTTGCACTTCTATATAATCATCGCAAATTGATTATTTTTTAAATGTAAAACCTTTATATGGTACGTTCCGTTTCATTGATCGCCTTATCCCACATCTAATCACTTCAGCATTGCTACTAAAATCAAAGTTCTCATGTAAATACTTGCAACAATCACCAATATAATCGAATTTATTTATTAATTTCCCATCTTTAAACAGCTCGATAGGAGTAGCTTTACCATTTTGACTTCCTTTTCTTGATTGTTTTTCTAAAGCAACGTGTGGATTGCTCGCATAGAACTCTGACAATTTCTTGTTACCGTAATTGGGATTGTCTTTACCAAACTTTTTAGTGTATCTGCCATGTTTTATGGAATATCTAACGTTATCCTTGTGACTGATCCATTCAAGATTATCAACACAATTATTTTTTCTATCAAAATCTTTATGATTCACCTCTTTTTTAGTATCTGGATCATCATTAGGGATAAATGCCATTGCTACTAAACGGTGTACACTTATACTACGATTATTACCTACGTAGACCACGAGATATCCATCAAAATTTTCGTTCTGTCTTAGTTCATTTCCATTTTTATATACTTTTCCATTGTTGCTGATAGTGAAAGTATTGCCATTTACCATTAATTCTTTATGTGCCACTGGTTTACTTTTCAACAGTTAACACCTCCTTGTTATTTAATATTAATTTATAATTTGCGATAATTATATATTTAGCACAGGATTAGTCGTAACCTTCCCTGTTAGCATGGTTATTAACAGTCATTTCCTACTGCTACTTTACGTTAACCATACACCCTGTATTTACAGGTTCACCGAGTTTTATATCCTTATATTTCTACAAGGTTTGACAATGTTACTTATCAAATTGGAGCATCTTAGAAACTGAATCAAATATACTTGTGTATATCCCGTCAGTTATAAACCATTTGCTTTTTTCTTCATCCAATACATTATTCCTTATAGCATGTTCTCTGTATAAGTGAGGGGAGCGAAGGCAATCAATTTTTCCCTCTTCGAATATCCTACAGTAAACTTCACCGTTATGTAATAATCCTTTTGGCTCTTCAGTTCCCAAAAACAATCTTTCACAAAAAGCATATAAATCAGGGCAAAGGAAGGTGTACTTGCCATTAACATTTAGTTTACCGGCTCTAGCTGCCCGAACCAGACTTTTCTTTTTATCCTTAATTGTCTGTTTAGCATGAGCATCATTGAGCAACTCAGGATACATATACAGGGCTTGCTGGAAGTAATTCTTTCTCTTGTTTGATTCAGTAGCCCCTAGAACTCTTAACATGGTTTCCTTATCTGATCCAATGTTAATTATGTCATCAATGGTACTCTGACAAATCTTTTTTAATTCCTCATCAGTAATATCAGTTAATGTCTGGAGCATTTGATAATTCAACATAGCCCCATTCGAAGTGTCTTCTTCATTTAGCTTGGCAGCTTTGCAATTGTATTTAGTAAATCTCTGCTTGTAATCATCCCATCCATCATAATACTTATGCATTTTGAACTGACTCTTAGTAAAGATGACCTCAATTTCATCTTTTTCAATATCCCATTCTTTACCGTAAATATCTTTAACCTTATAAGACTCATTATGTATTCTTGCAAACTCTTTAAAATCAAAAGGAACCAGTAAACCTTTAACAAAGGGGAGGCGACACATGAATGATTTCTTCGATTTCTTAGGAAGTATCATTCCACACCCATCAGTATGTTCAATCTCAATATCCATTGTTTGCCTGGTTATTTCATATGTATCACGATCAATATAATCAACTAAGCTATTTACATTGGTTGCTAAGTCATCTACAACTATTGCTTTGTTGATGTTGAATCCTTTCCATTCAACGGTTGCACTATTAGAGAGGGCAAGATAGCTTAAATATTTATTAACGTTACTGCCACCTTTAGCATTTATCTCATCGACACTCAAACCACAGGTAAGAGTGTCTTTATGTTTTTCCCAAACCGATTCCTTTATAAATAGGCTTTTCTTTGTCCTAATCTGACCAGCAGAAGAGGTGTAATATATGTATTTCTCATTATTGAATATAAATCCGTCAGTTATTAAATCTTTAAGTATTCTATAGTAATAGGATCTTACTACAATCACGTCTGTAGATAGAGTGTTTTCTTTAAGTTTTAATGTTCTAGTTAGAACTGAATCAAAAATAGATATAATATCAGAATCCTTGATGGAATCACTTCGTAAATCTCTAATTGTTTTATTCTTATTCATTTCATCTGTTAATTTAGCTTTATGTAAGTTTATATCTTTTACTAATTCCTTATATGCTTTTTTATTTTCTTCTGATTCACTTCTACTTTTCTTAAGCTCCCCTTTTTGCCTAGAAAGTTCCATGAACGTCTTAAATATTTCATACTCCTCATCTGTGTAGAAAGCAGAAGTATCAAGACTATATATGTATATCTGTTTATCTAAATCCTTTCCCAATCCTATCTCCCCTTATTTTTTATTAATTTATCTATCTACTAAATATGTATTCTATGTATTAACTAACCAACTCTTTATCCATTTTATTTCTTAATTT
>JBJEFI010000024.1:0-3287 GCA_051873875.1 Bacillaceae bacterium
CTTGGCTTTCTTTTTTTACTTCAATTTGGAATTGTCTTGATTTACCCATAAAGTAAGCAAGGCGAATCATTGCTCTTTCTTCATCCGTTAAGTTTTTAGAGAACATTTTTTCAAATTGTGTAAATAAGGCTTGTTCATCTAATACTCGCTTTGGTTCTCTCGTTGGTGGAGGAGTAGGTTTAAATTCATATGTTTGAACATCCATTGCATCGCTATATATTTTCTTGAAAATTTCAGCTGTATAGCATGCGTCATAAAGAGCGTCATGAAAAGCGCCACTAATTGTGATGTTCAGTATTTCTACGGCTGTTCGTAAGCCAATGTTTCCTCCACCAGGAGATTGAAGTAATTTAGATGTATATTGTTGTACATTAATAAACTTTTTCGGAAAAGAGGTCATAGGGAATTGGTGATAAGCAATATTACGAAATAATTCTTTCATATCACTTCCACCCCATACACAAAAGATACTCTCTTCACCTATAAAGGTAAGAAATTGTTCCATTACTTCCGAAAAGGTTTTTGCCTTATCTATCATTGCTTGCGTAATTCCGGTCATACTTTCAACAAATGGATGCATGGTTGGATATAAGACAGGCTTAATAAAAGAATTGAATGTATCTTCTATTTCAAATTGAGCATTTAAACGAACAGCACCAATTTGAATAATTTCAAACGGACAGACATGATGAAGCGGTGATTTCTGTTCTTTTGGTTGTGTACTTTGGTTGAATTCTAAATCAAAAACGATATAGTTCATAGTGAAACTCCCAACTGTTTGCTTTTTCTTTATTATAGCCGAATTTTGCTTTTAGCGTCTAAATATGGTAGCTTTAATAAGAATTTGAAAGGAGTCGAGAAAATGATTATTACGGATTCAGCAAGTACATATATAAAAGAAATGATGAATGAAAATAACATCCATACTTTACGAATTACGTTTGAAGGAATGGAAGGGGATATACCGTTATGGGATATTACGTTAGATGATGGAGAAGAAAGCGATATAAGAGAAACAATCAACGGTGTTTCTGTGGCAATTGCCAAGGAAGTTGTTGAAATCGCAAATCAGCTTAAATTAGATTTTGAAGATGAAAGCTTAGTGATATTAGGCATAGAAGATTGAGAACTAGAATAGATTATTTTGCAAATGGAACTTGAGAAGGGAAAGTATTTCTCAATAGCTGTGTTGCAAAATAGTCTTTTTTTATTACCCTACTATATTTATGATAACGTTTTCTTAAAAGGTGTTGAATATTAAAATTAGGTATGTTTTAATTTAATTAAACGTTTAATCAAATTGTGAAATAATGATTTATAACTAAAATATAGGGGGCGAAAACATGGCAGTTCAACGAGAAAATGAAGAAGTAATCAGATACGGAGATTTAACTGTTACGAACGGAATTCATGTTCATTCCAAGGAGTTTGATTCGGCATTTGGATACGAGGGGAATGATTTAGGTGTAAGTTTGTCTACAGATCGTACTAGCTTTAAGTTATGGGCACCAACGGCAAATCGTGCTTCTGTAATCATATACGATAGCTGGGATTCGAATGAAAAAATAATCTATCCAATGACAAGAGAAGAAAAAGGTGTATGGGTATATACACATGCATCTAACTTAGAAGGAAAGTATTATACGTATGAAGTGCAAATTGAAGATAGTATAAATGAAGCAGTAGATCCATATGCAAAAGCAGTTGGGGTAAATGGGGATAGAGGTTATATTGTAGATTTGGCATCGACAAACCCAGAAGGATGGGAGCAAAATAGTAATCTACCATTCTTTCCTTCAACAGATGCAATTATCTATGAATTACATGTACGTGATTTTTCAATTCATCCAGAAAGTGGCATGCATCATAAAGGGAAATTTTTAGCTTTTACAGAAACAGGTACAACAGGTCCAAATGGTATTGCAACAGGAATTGATCATATTAAAAAGTTAGGTGTCACACATGTGCAACTACTACCAATTTATGATTATTCAACAGACAGCGTAGATGAAACGCGTTTAGATGAAGAGCAATATAATTGGGGTTATGATCCGAAGAATTATAATGCAGTAGAAGGTTCGTATTCTACGAATCCATATGATCCAACTGCCCGAATTAAAGAATTAAAGCTGGCAATTCAAAGCTTGCATAAACAAGGGTTACAAGTCATTATGGACGTTGTATATAACCATGTGTTTGATGCTTATCGAATGAGTTTTATGAAATTGGTTCCAGGTTATTATTTCCGTTATCTTGATAATGATACGTTAGCAAATGGTTCTGCATGTGGAAATGATACAGCATCAGAGCGGAAAATGATGCGTAAGTTTATCGTTGATTCTGTTGTGCATTGGGCAAAAGAGTATAAGATTAATGGTTTTCGCTTTGACTTAATGGGCTTACACGATGTGGAAACGATGAATGAGATTCGTAGACAACTAGATAAAATAGATCCGAATATAATCGTGATTGGTGAAGGGTGGGACTTACATACCCCTTTACATAAAAATCAAAAGGCCAATCAACATAACGCACCTAAAATGCCCCGCATTGCTCATTTTAATGATGGCATTCGTGATGCGTTAAAAGGACATGCATTATATCCACAACAAAAAGGATTTGTAAATGGAGAAAACGGGAAAGAAACAGCCTTAAAAGCAGGGATTGCTGGAGGAATTCACTATTCAACTACAATAAAAGGATTTGCAAAAGAGCCAAATCAAACGGTATCTTATGCCGAAGCACATGATAATCATACAATTTGGGACAAGTTAATGGTGACGAATGGTCAAGAAGAGGAAGCAATTATTAAGAAAATGCACCTACTTTGTACATCTATTGTATTAACGTCACAAGGAATTAGTTTCTTACATGCTGGACAGGAGTTTATGCGTACGAAAAATGGTGTTGAAAACAGCTACCGTTCTCATACATCGATTAATTGGTTAGATTGGAATCGTGCAGCAGCATATCAAGATGAAATAGATAAAGTAAAGGCCTTAATTGCCTTACGTAAAAAACACCCTGCTTTCCGAATGAAGACAGCGGAAGATATTAAAAATCATCTTCGTTTTGAAAAAGCGCCAAAAAATGTTGTTGCTTATACGTTACGCCATCATGCCAATGGAGATGAAGCAAAGCATATTCTTGTCATTCATAATGGAAATCGTGGGACTAGAAATGTAACAATTCCTCGTTCAAAAGGCTGGCAAGTGGCATTTGGAGAGGACAATATAAAACAATTAAGTCGTGATACAGTTCGCGTAAAAGGAATAAGTACGATTGTT
>JBJEFI010000025.1:0-2776 GCA_051873875.1 Bacillaceae bacterium
GAGCTACTGAATAGATGCAGCATTGGAATGACGATGCTGTAATATGCTAAAAATGTGAACAAGCTATTTACTAGTAAATAGATGAAGACGCTTGATTTACGTATGGACACTGTATGGCTCCTTCCTTTTTTAGAACTAAATGTATTATCTATTATACATGTGAAAATGCAGAGGGTTAACAGAAAAATCATTTCTTCTGCAATTAGCATGGGATTGATTCTTGTCGCATGTATATTTGTACCAATTCTTTTTATGTAAATGAATCAATGAACAAAAAAGCACATCAATTTGATGTGCTTTTTGTTTATGCTGATTTTGGTTGTGTGTCGACAATTGGTTGACGGTGCTGTTTTAAATAACGCGTTAATAAGAAGAAGGCAATAACTAAACAAATTGTCTCTGAAACGGCAGTGGCAAACCAAAGCTTACCTGCTCCAAATAGAATAATCATGGAAGCTAGTCCTACGGGAACTAATAGTAATCCTCTTGAAATAGAAATCATTAAAGAGCGTTTTGGTTGTTCAATTGCTGCAAAGAATCCACCAATTACAACGTTAAATCCTAATATTAGGAAAGAGGCAGAGAACATTTTTAGTGCAACCGTTGAGTAAGTTGTTAAATCAATATGAGCTGGATCAATGAAAATACCAACTAAATAGTTTGCCCCAATCTGACATACCACAAAGGCGATAGCACCGCAAATTGCTGCCGATACTAATGCGTAGCGCAATAGTTTGTGAACAAGTTTCATTCGGTTTTGTCCATAATAAAAGCTTACTAATGGCTGCATTCCTTGTGTTAAGCCAATCATAACCATTAACATTAACGTGTTTACGTAACTAATAATTGTATACGAAACGACACCATCTTGTCCGATAGTCGCTAAAATACTCCAGTTAAAAAGAAAGATAACAATACCAGTTGAAAATTCCGTAATACAATCGGAAAAGCCGATAGATAAAACACGTTTATATACACCTAACTTCCATGTGAAACGTGAAAAGGTTAAATTTGATTTTTTACTTATCATAAAATGAACAAGGAAAATAGCGAGTAAGACAACTTGGGAAATACCCGTTGCATAAGCTGCTCCCTCAATGCCCCATCCAAATTTAATAACGAAAAAGTAATCCAATACAATGTTCGTTAGTGCACTAGCACAGGCACCTAATGTGGCTAGTACAGGAAATCCATCTGTTTTTACAAGTACCTCTAGGCAATAAGAAACAATAAAGAAAGCACTGAATACGATGACAATTCTTAAATAATCTGTTACATATGGAATGATTGCATCGTTAGCACCCAAAAAGTATGCTAATGAATCAAGGTTCGTTAATGCAAGAACCGTAATAATTATTGAAATAATAATAAGAATAACAGTGTTCATTGTAAAAAGTTCGTTCGCTTTTTTTGTTTCACCTTTTCCCATGGCAATGGCAATTAAAGTGGATGCTCCAACTGCGAACCATAAGGATAGGGCAAACAGAGAGTTGATAAATGGCATGGCAATGTTAACGGCAGCAAGAGCTGTTTCGCCAACCCCTTTTGCAACGAATATACCATCAACCATTGTGTAAACCGAGAATACCAACATGGCAAGGACGGATGGAATTGCATAATTTAAAAATTGCTTCAACAATGCTGGTTGTTTTTGTGATGACATGATAAAACTTCCCTTCTGCTAATTGGCTATGTCGATTGAAGTTATTGTCCGATAGCACTATTCATTGTTATCTACAATAAACCTTGGTACAATACTAAGGTCAAGAGAAATATTTATTTTTTATTTACAAAGAGGGTAAAGTTATGAAAGAATATTATAAAATTAGTGAAATATCTTCCTTATATAACATTTGCACAGATTCGTTACGTTACTATGAAAAAAAGGGAATATTAACACCAAGACGAGATAAAAATGGGTATCGTTTATACGGATTACGAGATATATGGAAGCTAAATGTGATTAAAGAGTTGCGTCAACTTGATTTTTCGACAGAGCGAATTAAAACATATTTAGATGAACGAACGGTTGATACAACTCTTCGATTATTAATGGAAGAAGATAATTTGATTGAAGAAAAAATTCAAGAGCTGAGAGCACTCCAAAAAAATATTCGTCAACGAACAGCAGATATGAATAAATCTTTAAGGCTACAATGTGGTAAAATCGCCATTCGTTCTTTTGAAGATCGTCGTTGCTGTCGTATTCAAGAAAATGTTAGTTTAGAAAGTGAAATAGATTTTTTAATTAAAAAGCTACAAAAATCAAGCGAAAATTCTTTACATATTATTGGGAATAGTAGAATTGGAGCGTGTATTGACGAGTCCTATTGGAAGAAGGGAATTTATCATCAATTTAGCTCCGTGTTTATTATTGATGAGCAATCACCATGGTTTGATGATGTGATTAAGGGTGGCATCTATTTAACAATTAGTTATCGAGGGGACTATAGTCAAACGGCACAGTATTTAGAGCAACTAGTGGCATTTTCAAACGAAAATGGCTATACCATTATTGGTGAACCATTAGAGTTATATAAAATTGATATTCATGAAACAAGTCTTCGTGAAGAGTTTGTAACAGAAATACAATTGCCAGTGGTGAAGGATTAGTTTAGTAAGGGAATTAATTTAAAGAGGAGTAGGGGATACACAATGGTATTAAGATATTAATGCTTACTATTAGACCATGATGATACAGCAATAAAGAGTACATCTAATATACATTATCCATCTTTTGTGGTGGCATTAAAGGAGTTAAGACCAAATGATGACA
>JBJEFI010000025.1:2876-15613 GCA_051873875.1 Bacillaceae bacterium
ATACATTATCCATCTTTTGTGGTGGCATTAAAGGAGTTAAGACCAAATGATGACAAAAAGCTGTAATGTAGATTTTGCAGCGGCAGGTTGGTCACATCACATTCCTGAAATAAGAGAGCAGATGAAATGAGAAGCAACGTATTATTTTGAACAGGTGAAAGAGTTTAGAGATTTTATTTTTCTCTAAAAAGTGGAAGAGGCAAAAAGCACGTCATATCCTAGTTAGGGTGTGACGTGCTTTTTTTAGAAATAAAAGAGGCTTTGCATATTCCTTGACGTATTATTCTAAAAATTCTATAATTCATAATTAGCTAAAAAATTAATAATTAAGTTCTTAATAATTAATTTGTTAATTATTTTTGATAATTTCTGTGATGGAAAGGAGGCTACACTGGTGGATAGAAATGAGGAATTGTTTGAGGTTACTGCTATGTTTCGAATGTTCTTAAAGAGAGTTTCGCAAGATTGGAAGAAACAAGGGCACGGTATTAACATTACTCAGTTTAAAGTACTTTTTCACTTAGTAAATGAAGGCCCTCAAAAAGTTTCACAAATTGCAAATGCACTAAGTCTTTCATCTGCAGCGGTAACTGGAATAACAGATCAATTATTAAACGAAGGCTATGTAAGGAAAGAACGAGAAAAAAATGATAGAAGAGTTGTAACGATCACGATTATAGAAAAGGGGAAATTTATCGTGAAGAATGTGTTAGACGGCCAGCAAAAATCGTTGCAATCATACTTCGAAAGACTATCAGAAGAAGATATTCAGCAATTAAAACGGATTTTTGGCGTTTTAGTTGAGAATATATAAGGAAGGGTTTAGGAAAGGGGAGAACACACAAATGGAACATTTATCGCTTCAAAAAAAGAAAACGATTATGTTTGCGATTATGGCTGCTATGTTTTTTGCGGCAATCAATCAAACAATTGTAAGTACGGCGATGCCACGTATTATTGCAATTTTAGATGGCATGGATTACTATACATGGACAATTAATATTTACTTACTTACATCAACAATTGCAACTGTACTTGTTGGGAAGCTTTCCGATATGTTTGGTCGGAAGCCATTTTTATTACTAGGTATTTTATTATTTATGATTGGTGCATTTTTAACAGGTACGTCATCAGATGTATATCAATTCATTACTTATAGAGGGATTCAGGGGGTTGGAGCTGGTATAATTCAATCAACTGCATTTACTGCCGTAGGGGATTTATTCCCGCCTCGTGAACGTGGGAAATGGATGGGCTTAATGTCAGCTGTATTCGGTTTCTCTAGTGTCATTGGACCGTTACTTGGTGGTTATTTAGTAGATAATTTAGAGTGGCATTGGTTATTCTGGATTTTCCTACCAATTGGTATTGTTGCTTTTGGTATGATTTTAGTACTATTTCCAAAAGTGGAAAGACGTAAGTCGGAAGGTATTGATTATTTAGGTTCATTGTTTATTACAACGACAATTGTGCCATTACTACTTGCTTTTTCTTGGGCTGGAACAGAATATGAATGGGGCTCATCACGAATTTTAGGCTTATTTGCTGCAACTTTCGTGTCAGCTCTTATTTTTATCTTTGTAGAATCAAAAGTGAAAAATCCGATTTTACCGTTAAGTTTATTTAAAAACAATGTTGTAACGATTTCTAACTTAATTGGTTTCATTATGAACTTTGGGATGATGGGTGCTTTAATTTATATCTCATTCTTTGTTCAAGGTGTACTAGGCATCTCACCAACTTATTCTGGCTATGTGACAATCCCAATGTCGGTTTCAATGGTTGCTGCTAGTGCTATTACTGGACAATTAATCGCAAAATCTGGAAAATACAAACGATACGCATTAGTTGGTGTGCCAATCATGATAGCTGGTATGGCAATTATGATCTTTATGCACAACGCAACGTTAGCTGTTATTAGTATGATTATTTTTGGTCTTGGTCTTGGGTTATGTATGCCTGTCTTATCACTGGCAACTCAAAATGCTGTTTCTCATAAAGAGTTAGGGGTTGTTACGGCATCTTCCCAGTTATTCCGTAATTTAGGTGGTACAATTGGGGTTGCAATAATGGGAACAGTTATGTCAAATAATTTAGCAACTCATTTAAAAGAAAAAATGCAAGCATCTGCTGCCGATCTTGCAACATTAGATCCACAAATGGCAAAAGAAATGGCTGGATTTGCCAACCCACAAGTATTAATGAACAAACCATTACTTGAAAAAACAGAGGCAAGTTTACCACCAGATTTACAAACGGTATTCGTACACATGATTGATAACATTCGAGATGCATTATCACAAACATTATCGACTGTATTTTTAACATCAACACTTGTGCTAGTAGTGGCATTTTTCCTTGTATTCTTCTTGAAAGAATTGCCACTTCGAACTTCTAACCACACATATGAAGGTGGAAAAGGACACGACGGCGAAGAATCAAAAAGACCAACTGCAGTTGGAGAATTAGATTCTTAATAGGTTTAATAATTCTTAAATGAAACTAAAAACACTTATCTTACTTTTGGAGTAAGATAAGTGTTTTTTTATAACGTCATTTTTATTTAAAAATGGGCTAACTGGATTGGAAATGGCGCATTTTTGATTCTGAAAAATGCTTAAGGTCGTTGTGAAAATATAGGAATGATAGTATTTATAGTAACGATTACTTATATGTTAGTGGGGGAGATAAAGAGCATGAGAATAGAAACAAATCATATAATAATTTGAGATTTTGAGAGGAAAGACGCAGAAAATCTGTATAGGATTGTTAGAGAGAAGGGTATTTTTCGTTTTATACCTGATTGGGTAGGAGTTGGGGATTCACCATAATTCTATTTTGGCTATATTGATTGGCATCAAGCTCGAAAAAGTTCAACAGATATTTATGAAAACAAAAGATATGTCATTGTCTTACCTGGAATGGATGAAATGATAGGAATGGTAGGTATGGGGATGGAAGATAAATTGAACGAAATTGAAGTAGCCTATTTTATGTCAGAAAAATATCAGAGAAAAGGATACACAAAAGAAGCCATAACTGCTTTAGTAGAGTGGTGCTTTAATGTCTCAGATATAAAGTATCTTATTTTAACTATTGATTGTGCTAATATTCTTTCCTGCTACCTTGCAGAGAAATGTGGTTTTGAATTATTTGGAAAAAGGACACCAATCGGACATAAACAGCCTAATATGGAAAGTGATAGTTATTTTTATCATAGAAGATACAGAAATGTAGTGTAATCACTCGTGGATTTCTTACACATTATTAATAAAAAGGAAATTAGAGGATAAATGAACGTTTATCCTCTAATTTGAAGTCCTATCGTACATAATTTAAATAGATAAATTTATCAATTATTAGCCCAAGTACTATTCCAATACTGTAACTTAGTAAGTCCTCCCATAAGAAACCATATCCAAGCACGAGTCCTCCAAGTGTAGTTGCACGTATATGATTTATCCAATCGGCTTGGTATAGCTGGGTTATTTCTATACAAAAAGAAAAAATAATTGCTATACTAAAGCAGTTTGCTAGCTTCCATGTTGGAATTAAAAATCTAAATCCATAATAAATCATCATAGCCCAAAGGACATCGCCGATAAATGGCGCAATAGCAGTTGGAAATAGGAACATGAACTTCCTCGATAACAAACCCATGAGCATGACTACTAAGGTGACGATAAAATACCCTGCTCTCTTTTTCATACTAAATTAACCCCTACAATTTTTATAGTTTATTTCGTTTTAACTAGCATTAAGGCCCTACTTTAAAAATTAATGAAATCGAAGAAGTTTAAGTGGAAGATAATTACTAATAAAGCCCGATTCAACCAACTCCTTTATTTTTGATAACTAAATTGTATTAAAACATTGCCTTATATTCTATCTTCTGATAAATGCACTTTGTCAAATTACAGTTACAACTATGTTATTTCATGTATTTTTCATTAAAATTATCTCGCTCACACTGACATTAAGAAACCCATTGATGAAAGTTTCACTTCAACAATTGTATTGCCATTTAACAATTATAGCATTAATTGTAAGTAAGCATATCCTTTACCTACGCCAATAGTCACAGTTTCATTTGGGCTTTCATCTCCTCATAACGGAGCATTTCTTGTCAATTAATTTTGTCATATAATAATAGGGTACTGGTAAACTCTACCATGATTAAGGGGGATTTTATATGACGATATTTTGCGAAAGTGAACGTTTATATTTAAGAGGTGCTAAACCCTCAGATAGCTTATTAATGGTAAAATGGAAAAATGATAGCTTAATAAGAAAGATGTCAGTTGGTTCAGATATACTTATTACAAAAGAAAATGAAGAAGATGATATCAGGAGTAGTTTAACAAAGGGGCAGTTATACTTTATTATTGTAATGAAGGGAACAGATAAACCAATTGGCTATATAAGGGTAAATTGGATGGATAATAAAGAGAAATATGCATGGCTACGATTTGGATTAGGGGATGAACGAGGAAACGGTTATTCAAAAGAAGCGTTACGAGTATTTATTAGTGAATTGTTTAAAAAAGGCGTACATCGAATTGATGCCGAGGTGTATCATTTTAATGATATAAGCTTTCAGTTGTTGCAAACAATTGGATTTAAACATGAGGGGACACGGAGAGAAGCTCATTGTGAAAATGGTCAATTTGCGGATGTGTTCACATTAGGATTACTAGAAAGTGATTTTATCCCGCTTTAACTGTCACTAAGACTTGCTATTCAAAACATAGTCAAAACGATGAAGTTTAAGGATGGGATAAGTGTCAGTAAAAGCCCGATTGGCTCAACTAATCATAAGTGTAAGAGGAAACTCTTCCACTTATGGAAGTATCACTTTATAAGATAATGGGGGAAATGCAATGAATATTGAACAACAAATGTATACGAAGGCTGTTGAATTTATTAAGCAGCGCTATCCGATTGGTTGGGGAGGAGCTGCTGTTATGCACACTGCTGATGATCAATATTTAATAAGTGTGGCACTAGAATCAGCAAATGCTAGTGTAGTTGTGTGCATCGAAACAGGAGCAATGTGTGAGGCCCAAAAATATAATTTACAAATTACGCATTCCCTTTGTGTTGTAAGAGATGATGAAAATGCAGCGTTTAAGGTACTTTCCCCATGTGGCGTATGCCAAGAGCGTTTACGTTATTGGGGCGAAGATGTAAGAGCAGGTGTAACAACAATGGATGGCACACTGAAATTTGTTTCGTTAAAAGAATTACAGCCATACCATTGGACAAGAGCATACTCAGCAGAAACGTTAGAACGTTATCAGGGCTAGAAAAATGGAGTCTATTTTGAAAAATAGACTCTTTATTATGAGAAAATAAATGATAGAACGGATAGAAAGTGTAATTGCAACCGTAAGTTGACAAAAAGCAAATGAGAATTGGTAGTCTACTAATGGATATGTTGCTATTCTATAAGTGAGGTGATAAAGATGAGTTTTTCAGATAAGTTGCAAACACTAAGAAAAGAAAAAGGGTTATCTCAAGAACAGCTTGCCGAGATATTAGATGTCTCTCGACAAGCCGTATCAAAATGGGAATCGGGACAAACATATCCAGAAATAGATAAGTTAATAAAAATAAGTGATTTATTTCAAATATCCTTAGATGAGTTATTAAAAGAGAAAAGTACACCAAGTGAAACTCTAATTAATGATGAGAGTGAAGAAGATGAGGATGAGGATGTTCAAGATGAATGGCTAATGACTGGTGGTTTTATTATCGGAATGGCGATTGGCTTTATTACGGATAATTTTATGTGGGGCCTATTTGGATGTTTCTTAGGACTTGGAGCAGGTTATATTATTCGAGGAATTAAGCGGAAAATGTAAAAGGGAAGAAAAAGTTTCTGTTATAAATATAGTAAAAACGCACATCTAGCATGTGCGTTTTTTGTATTAACCTCGAATAATACCATGACTACTTCCAATTAGCACTTCTTTTCCATGTTGATTATAGTAAATAGATTCCATACTTACTTTTTTATATCCTTCCATTTGTTCAGCACTCGTGACTGTAACTGCACATGTAATAGCATCTCCAGTGAAAACGGGGCGAATGAACTCACAAATCATTTCCCGAGCAATATAATGTATCTGACCACCTATTTTTGTACCAATGCTAGCAGTAAGTAGACCTTGAACCATCAATCTGCCTTTCTCATCTAGCTCTACGTGATGTCTTCCTACATCACCAGAAATTTCCCCGAATTGCAATACTTCTTCAATAGTAAATGTTCTTTCTAATTTAAAAATATCTCCCGTTTGTATGCTCATTTTACTTTTCTCCTTTAGTGTTTTTGAAAAGAATTTATTCATTGCAGCATATCTGGTTGAGATGTTACTTGTTTTTTCTTTGGAAAGGTAAATCCAATCGCGATAAAAATAAAGAGAATACCAGCAATTTGGATCATTGTTGGTCGAAAACCAGTAAACACAGTGTCCAATAGAATGGCCACTGCTGGATCGAGAAAGACAAGAATCGAAATCGTCTTTGCCGATAAATTTCGTAAACTATCAAAAAACAAATAATAAACAAATCCAGTATGAATAAAGCCTGTTGCAAGAATAAAGAACCAATTTGTTGTAGTAAGTGTGGAAAAATGTTCTACCTGTACAAATGGTAGTAATAAAAAAATACCAATCCCTGTTTGAATAAAGGTAATGGCATAGCCACTCATTTGTTTAATTCCTTTTCCAAGTAATGTTGTACAAGCGTAAAAGAGGGCTGCTAGTAATCCCCATATCACTCCTGATGAAAAGAGACTTTCAAAGGAAGTGTTGCCATTTACACCAGCAATAAGGATCGTACCTATAAAGCAAAGGAAAATAGATAAGAAGGAAAAGAGTGTCAATTTTTCTCGAAAAAGAATACTACCAACAAGAAAGACAATGATAGGTGCTAAGTGATAAATGGAAATAGCAATTGTGACAGGCATTTGTTCAAATGCTTTGAATAAAAATACCCAGTTAAAGACGAGAAAAAAGCCACAAAGCATAATAAGGAGTACTTCTTTTTTGTTCCACTTTTCAGCTTTATATTTTCCTGAAAAAAACCAATAAGTAGCTAAAAATATAGTAGCACTAATGCAACGGACAAATACTAAATCAAAGGATGGTAAATTGGTTTTAGTAGTAAAAAAACCGATAGAACCAAAGATTGTCATTGATACAATCATTTTTAAGGCGGGAATAGAACGGTTATTTATATGTATCATTTTTCGACCTCTTGTAATTCTGAAAATATAGAAAATTATAACATATAAATGATATAATGACTATACTAGGTAGAATTTTTGGAGATTATGTAGAATCGTGAGAAAGGAAAAAGGGATGTATGTTATTTCATTATCATTTCTGGACACCGTATATAGAGGAAACAGAGAATTTTTATTTACAGCATGGCTTTCGTGTACATGTGCGAATTGGGAAGTATGAAGGGGAGTTTCAATCTTTTAATCCACCACTTACATTACAAGATATAAGAGACAAGAAGATTCTTTTTCGGATTATTGAAATGCGAAAAGGGAGCGTAAATGTAACGTTTGGCTATGGAAAGAAGGTAATGTTTGATCATATTGGTTTTCTTGTCGTCAAAGCGCATTATAACACTATTTGTGAGCAAGCAAAAAAGCTTCAATGGAATGTAAGAGTTGGCGAAAGAAGAACCTTTATTGATACACCTTATGGATTTGCAATAGAGCTACAATTAGATGAAAGCATCATTGATGAAAGAGAGACAAGCTATTCAATCCAGCAGATGAGCATAATGGCACCAAATGAAGAAATGAAAGAAGGACTTCGTCAATTATTAGGAGAACTTTCTGAACAAATAACAAGAATACCAGCTGAATTTGTTACATTGCAACAGGTTGTAATAGCTGGAATTCAATCATCTGTAGATCCAAACGGTGTACACTTACGAGGATACTAGCTAAATAGGGAATGTTTTTATGAAAGTATAATTTCTTTTTGGCGATATAGGACTATCGCCGATTTTAGAAAATGGGTTAGCGAAATTCTTTTATTTAGTAGAACTTGTATGATAGCAAGAATAGTATAGAAGAAATATACAATTTGTTCAACAGTTAAAAGAAAACAAAATATGCAAGAAATGGAGGTGATAGCATGAGTGGTTATATACTATTATTTATTCTTATTCTTATAGCGGATTATTATATTTTTGATATTGAGCAAAAGCGCTGGAAATGGATACGGACATGGTCTGATGATACTAGATTGATAGTATTTAGCTTTTTTATCATGACGTCCCTTCTTCTTTGTATTGTGTGGGTATAAAATTAGGAGGAGATTATGAAAGTAAATATGAATGTAGTATCAGCTATGATTTTAGGCATCAGTATACTCAGCGCAGCATATATTGGTAAGATGGAAACGAAAAAAGAAAAGGTAGATTCGAATCAAAATGAAGGGATAAAGCGTGTTATAGATAAGCAACTATTAACGACCTCAGAAGTAGCTATCTATTTAGGCATTTCTACGGAAGAGATAAGTAGAATATTAGCTGTAGTCAATGAACCTGATAATGAAGGGGTTGTTCATAACGGGATAAGTTTTATCCAAATTGATCATGTTACTTATTACCCGAAAAAAGCGATAGATAAGTGGCTAGAACATGTAGGTGGAATTCAACTTGTTGAATAAGCGAAGCTAGCTAAGACCTTGGTTGGAGGGCTTTTTTTCTTGATAATAGTAGTAGAATAGCTTGTGGAGGGATAATCTTGCTAAAAGAATGGATTAAGTCGATTGGAATTGCTCTTGTTGTTGCCTTTATTATTCGTCAATTTATTTTTTCTCCAATTGTTGTAGATGGAGAATCAATGATGCCTACGTTGCATGATAAAGAGCGAATGATTGTGGATAAAGTTTTTTATAAAGTAGATAATCTAGAACGATTTGATATTGTTGTATTTAAACATGATAATAAACAGCTAATTAAGCGTATTATTGGCTTACCGGGGGATAGCATTGAATACAAAAATGATAAGCTATATATTAATAAGACATTTTATAAAGAACCATACTTATCTCAATATAAAAAAGATTTATCAAAGGGAAAATTGCTTACATATGATTTTGATTTAGAGAACTTATCTACTACTAAAATGACTACTGTGCCAGAAGGATATGTATTTGTGATGGGGGATAATCGTTTATACAGTAATGATAGTCGATTATTTGGATTTGTTTCTATGGAGAACATAATTGGTCGAACAAGTTTAGTATACTATCCAATTTCTGATATCCGAATGCAACATTAAGAATGGATAATCCTAAAGATAAAATAAAAAGCTTCGTTCATAAATAGAATGAAGCTTTTTCATTATCCGTATATTAATCTATTTCAGTTGAAATTTCTTTTAAGGTTGGTAATAGCGTTTCTAGATTTGAATCTAGCCATGCAACATCTAAAAATGCATTACTGCCTATGTCACTTGGTAGCTTTGCTGTAAGCATAAATCGTTTTGCTTGTGGTACCTTAAGTTTTATTACATCGTTTGAAAATGTATATAAATTTGTAGTTTTTGTAGTTACTTCTTCTGTTTCTTCATTGATAACATATGGAATTGCTTCGATCGCTTTAATTTTACCATTTGCATTTTCACCAAAGAAAATAGCGTATGGTCCCTCGTTTGTAGAAATAATATCATCATTTACCCAATTACTTTCTTGATACGTCACAAAATTTGCCGATTGAATTTTATATTTGTTATTCTTACCTTGCTTCATCACGATATAGCCTTCTGCATCGTTGTCTAATGTTACAAATACAATGGTTGTATTACTAGAGTCGAGTTTTACAATATCTAAAATTTCTTTTACAGAATTCTGATATAGCCAGTTAGAAAGATGACGTTTTAAATTTGGAGAATCTACTTCTATATTATATGTGTCTTCAACTGTATCTTCTAATTTCACTTGTTTTGGATTAGAACAACCAATTATCCCGATAGTAGACATACTAAGAACAATGGTACTAATTAACAGGTTTTTCTTCATATATCCGCCTTCTTTTTTATTCTAATATAACTATTGTAGTATAAAATTGCGTATAAAAGCAACCTGAGAAGGAAATGTATTTGAATTAACCCTTATTTCTACTAGCTTTCTATTATGATTTTTGAGAAAATTGATTGTGATGTTAGAATATTAGAAAAATTTTTAGTGCCTAATAAGGCAAAGGAAGCCAGGAATTATGAAGTATTAGTAAAAAGGGGAACGAAGTTAGAGATATTGGGGCTATATAAACTAGCTATTACTAATTATGAAGAAGGAATTTCTACAATTTCGTTATCAAATAAGGAAAAAAGAAATGTGCATTAGATGTTAGAAAATTTTTATGTTAAAAGAAAACAAATAGAGAAAGCAATTATTTATTTTGATAAAGCATTTATTAATTATGAGGCAAATTTTAATTATAAAAAAGAATTTCATCATGTTGTTCGAGTTTATGTTCAGTATGGAAATTTGAAACAGTGCGGTTATAAAATAAAATCAGCTTAAAATTTAAGCGGATGGAACTGTTGAAAAATTAATTAAAAACTAAATCATTAAGATCTCCTTATAATAGGGGATTTTTTTGACTTCAAAAACATATCTACACATAAAAGTCATGAATCTTCATCTGAGATTCATATGCCTTTGTTATAATTAGGAAAAAGGGGAGATGGATGATGAGAATATTATTTTTAGAAGATGAGCCGACCATTCAAGAGGTCTTAACGGAATATATGAAAATGCAAGACTACGAGGTTAGCCCTGTTGCGGATGGAGAAGAGGCAATACAGTTATTGGAAACGTCATCATTTGATTTAGCAGTACTAGATATTATGGTGCCGAAAATAAGCGGGTTAGAAGTGCTGCAATATATTCGAGAGCATAAACCACAACTAGCAACAATTATGCTAACGGCTCTTGAAGATGAACAAACACAAATCAAAGCCTTTAATTTGTACGCTGATGATTATGTGGTAAAGCCTGTGTCACCGATTATTTTATTAAAACGAATGGAAGCCATTTTAAGAAGAACGAAGCGACAAGGGCAACCAGAAGAGTCCGAAACAGGATTATGTATTTATGATGAATCCTTTCAAGTTTTTTATAACGGTAAGGACTTGGATTTTACGTTAAGTGAATTTTTATTGCTGCAAGCATTAGAAAAAGAACCAAATCGAGCATTTACAAGAGAACAATTGATTATGAAGATTTTCAATGAAGATTATATTGGAAACGATCGAATTATTGATGCCCATGTAAAGAACATTCGAAAAAAATTACCAAAAAATTATATTAAAACAATTATCGGTGTTGGCTATCAATTTAATCGGGAGGGGTAGCGATGGGATTATCAAGAAAAACATTTATGTATAGCCTAATTGTTTCGACTATTATGGTGGTTTTTGTTATAGGTTACTTTGCTTTTATGCTGCCATCCTTGTATGTCGATCATATGAAAAATAGTAATTATAAATCAATTGTTGCTGTTCAACAAGGATATATGAAAGAGAAAAGCTATGATAATTTGCCTGTTAAAAATCCTACAAATTTAATGACGATTGAAATACCTGATAGTGGAAATGAATTTTATCTTATTAATCAGTTTTTTAAGGCGACAGTGAAGGTAGAAGATAAAGAATTACAAAGTATGATAGAGACATTTAGGGAGTATGCAGACAATCCAGAGAAACTAGAGAATTTTGATGAAGATATGTTTGATTTCTCCTTACTAAAGAAAAAATTATTTTCGGAGGATGTATTGAAAGAAGATTTTCCTTTGAAATTCAGCTTTGATGTAAAAGATACAAAAAGTGAATATCATGAAGAAAGCTTTAAAGTGCATCGCGTATCCGATTCATTATTTGTATATGAAGGTAATGTAGCAGACGATAGCAATCAGTATACGTCGTATATTGCCATGGGGAAAAGTGAGGATTCCATGATTATTTCCCTTCTTTCTGTTATGACACCACAAATGGCAGAGATAAAGCCGATTATCTTTGGAAGTTTGCCAATGATTGTTGCAGTTGTCTTTTTAGTAGTGCTTATCCTTTCTCAAGTATTTGCGAAGCGAATTACTAATCCAATTATTCGTCTGGCTCGGTATGCGGATTCTGTAAAAACGGTTAAAAACTTAGAAATAGAGCCACTAAAGATTACTGGAAAAGATGAAATCGGTGAGCTTGGCAGAACGTTAAATGAACTTTACCAACAGTTGCGAGCGAATTACATCGAATTAGAGAAAAGAAATGCAGCACTAGCAGAAGAAAATAAACGACAGGAAGTGTTCTTAAGAGCATCTTCCCATCAATTAAAAACACCGATTACAGCGGCTTTATTATTAATAGAAGGTATGATGAACGAGATAGGAAAATATAAGAATACAAAAGAATATTTACCACAGATAAAAGAACAGCTCCAATCAATGAGAAAGATTGTGGAGAACATTTTGTATTTAAATCATTGTATCGACCATTTGCAAATAGAGCCTGTTTCCATTGAAGAAGTTGTACAGGAACAATTAAGTGCCTATACAATTCAAATGGCGGATAAGGATATATCTGTTAGTCAAAAAGGAACAATGGCAGCGGTACAAACAGATCGAGAAATCATGAAGAAAATAATTGATAATTTGCTTTCTAATGCGGTTCAATATACACCAGCAGGACAACGGATTGAAATTATATT
>JBJEFI010000025.1:15713-18010 GCA_051873875.1 Bacillaceae bacterium
TGCTTTCTAATGCGGTTCAATATACACCAGCAGGACAACGGATTGAAATTATATTTGCGGATAACCACCTTTGTATAAATAATTATGGAGCAGTTATCGAAGAAGAGATATTGCCACATATTTATGAGCCATTTGTTAGTAGTAATACAAAGAAGAAAGGGCACGGACTTGGGTTATACGTCATTTCCTATTATGCGAAGTTATTAGATTGTGAAGTGAAGATTAATAATGTTGATGGAGGCGTGAGAGCAGAGCTTTTCTTTAAAGAGGTGCGATAGTTTATTGCATAAAAGGAAATTAGTGTAAAAATCAACACATCTGCATCGTATCTTCATTGGAAATTCATAAGGATTTGGTAATGTAATAGTAAGGAAAATAAATAGTTCGCTTCACAACAGAAAGGGAGTGACAGGCATGTTAGTAACCATTAAAAATTTACACGTTCAATATGGAAAACAAGTAGCACTTCACATTGAAAAGCCAATTGCCTTCGAAGAAGGAGAACGAATTGGGATCATTGGTTCCAATGGTGCTGGAAAGTCAACGCTTGTAAAATCAATACTTGGATTAACGGATTATAAAGGCAGTATCCATACCGAGCTTCAACCGGAAGAGATGGCTGTTCATTTGCAGCAAAACAATTATGTTAATACGATGGCTGTAAAGCATATTATGGAAACACTCTTGAACACGAAGATTAAGAAAAATAAACAACTGCAAGAATTAATTTCATTTTTTGACTTTGAAGAGTGCTTAAAGAAAAAATTTAACGCACTATCAGGAGGGCAAAAACAACGACTAACCATCATTATGGTAATGATTCAAGATGCGCCACTTACCTTCTTTGATGAGGTAACATCAGGGCTTGATTTTGAAACAAGACAAAAGCTAATGGAAAAATTAGTACAATGGTATGAAAAGAAAAAAACGACACTTTGCGTTGTATCTCACTACTATGAAGAATTAGAGCAATTAGTAGATAAAATTTTAATTTTAGAGAAAGGAAAGGTCGTAGATTTTGGGGCAAAGGAAGAATTATTTCATACGTATTGTGGAAATGCCATTATTACCGTTGATAATAATGAAAAGAATCAACAATTAACGGCTACATTTCCAAAATTAAAAGCACCAAATCACTTAATTGCCCTCTCTTGTAAAAATAGAGAGATAGAAGAAGAAATTACATCATTGCTTATTGAGAATAATGTTAATTTCAAAAGAAGTAATAATGATATTGAAATTATGTCCATTAATGCTAAGGTGAAATTTTATGAGAGAGGAGCGGAGCGTCATGAAGGGCAAGAACTTTAATTGGAACTTGATTGTCTATGAAATGCGTAATATTATTGGGAATCCGTTTGTTGCTTTTTTCGGCATTGTCTTTCCGGTATTAATGTCTTTCATTATAACAAAAGCACTTGCAAGTGAAGTACCAAAAGCGATGATACCAGAGGCAAATACAAGTGTCTTTATTACGATGAGCTTAATCATTCCAATGGCAGTTATTCTGCTTGGTTATGCAGCAACTTACTCCCAAGAAGTAGAGAAGGAAATACCAATTCGAATGAGATTGTTTGGTTTTCGTGAAAGAAGTGTCGTTACAGCGAAAATCATTGCCCAATTGCTAGTGATGACCTTTGCATTTATCATCTATGTGGGAGCCGATTACCTAATGCTTGATTTACAAACACCTAAGGCAAGTTCGGCGATTATCTTATTTGTTTGCTTATATTTATTAGGAATCCTCTTTTGTATCTTAGCTCATGGACTTTCTAATATTTTTAAAAAATTTGGACCGACTTATGCGGTTGTCATGGTACTCTATTTTGGGTTTATGATTTTATGCGGCATGATGGGAATTACAGTGGAAAACTTACCAGAAGCATTACAAGTGGTTGCGAAGACACTTCCAATGAGCTATATCAGCAGTGACTTTATCGACTTTTGGCAAGGTGGAAGCTACAATTTCGTTCCACTTATTCAGTCATTCTTATTCTTTGGTGCCGTTTCAGGGATTGTGTTAATGATATCAATCTATCGAGATAGACGGGTTGTGAAGTAGGAGAGTGTTAATTATGTAGAAAACACCATTTCTTTTCGTGAATGTGTAATTAGACACGAACAGAAAGAGGTGTTTTTATTTGTAAGATTAATAGGTTAGAAAAATTAAAATAAAGGCAAATATGCATTTTTGCTGAATTAAAGGTATTTATTTTAGTTGGTTTACATTTTCAGATTTCACAAAAAGACTTCTCACTTTGCTACTAGCTTTAAATAGTTTATAATTTCAGATAATA
>JBJEFI010000026.1:0-3118 GCA_051873875.1 Bacillaceae bacterium
TATACATATAACATCTAGTTAATTGATTAATATATGTATATTTATAGTTAATTATAAATTATATAAAAGATAATATATAATAGACAAATAACCTATTAGTCCATAAATGCATATGTTATAATAGAAAACAATTGAATTCATATCATTTATCATTAACAATGAATTTTGATTATATATAGATATAAAATGAGCTTTATTTATTTATAGAAACTTTAATTTAAAAAGGAGTCTATTAATAATGAACCAAAGCCAAAGCCTTATGTTAAAAAGTGTTAGTGGAGAGTTTAATAGAGGTCTAAGTACATTAGCTGGCAGTATCTCTTCTTTAGTTGCCTATATGATGAAAGAAGATTACTATCACTCTATGATGGATTTAACTGATCAATTTGGGGAAATAGATTATTCAGCATTTAATGATTTTGAAATGATGTATTTATTCGTACATAAGCAACGTGATTTGAACAAAGATAAAAATCGCTCTGAAAATAGCAAAAAGGAATATCTCCGAGATTTGGTGATTACCTATAAGCTGTTCAATATCCATTCCGATAACTTTGAGATTCAAAGACCGGATGAATTAGATTATCGAATTTTTACCTCCTTAACGGCCCGCAATTTACGTAAATATCAAACGTGGATTCAAACAGCTCCTTTAGGAAAGAGCGGCAAACCTTATTCCCCTGCTACTTTACAAAGAAAGATGGGAGTATTAAAAAGCTTTCTGACTTTCTTATATAAGAAGCGGTATATAAAGGATAATATTGCCGAAAGTATGCTGAGTAGCAGCGTAAGATTCGAAGAACGTCCTAATCGGGATTTACGGTCAAAAGAAGTGGCTTTGTTACTAGATTACTTCCAGGGGAATGTCATCATATACTCGCTACTTGCTGTGCTGGCTACTACTGGGTTAAGGGTGGCAGAATTATGTACAGCAAGAGTATGTGATCTTTATTATGATGGAGAAGATTACTGGCTGAAGGTTAAAGGAAAAGGAAGAAAACAAAGAGAAGTCCTTATTCATCAAAATGTTTTAAAGACTATAAAAAGGTTTCGAGTACGACGTAGGAAACCATTATTCATTGATAAGAGTGATTATTCCCCTTTATTTACCACAGCAAAAGGAAAAGCTTATAGTTATAAATACTTGAGCCAATATTTAACCAGGCAGATAAATAAAGCGGATTTAGATTTTATTAAAATGAGAGAAACACCCATTACTCCCCACTTTTTTAGACATTATTACGCCATAGAATCGAGCAATCAAGGAGTAAGTGTTCAAAATATTAGTCAATCTCTAGGGCATAGTGATTTAAAACCTACAATGATCTATTTAGAAAAAGAAATGTCTAAGCAAAACAATGCAGCCCACTCATGGAAAAATTTAGACATAATTAACAATCTATAACATAAGGGAGATAACATTATTATGGTTATCTCCCTTAATAATAATCTTTATTAAATTAGGTACAATGAAAACAATTGGTTAGATAATGTAACGGTAATTTCTATTTCTATTTCCTTTTCCTCATTATCATCATTAGGATCTGGGTGACTTGCGTTGAAATGAAATGGATACTTACTATCAAAAGCTTTATTATAGAATTCTTTTGTTAATTCAAGTGCTTTAAAGTTACCCATTACCTTCTTTAATGACTCTTTATTCTCTTCAGTAAGCTCTCCAATTGTCATTTCAAATGAGTCAGAAATTTTTCCTAAATACAGTCCATTATCCATCTCTGCAGCATCATAACTAGAAACCCAATTTTCAGCATAATCTTCAAGTATATCGTTTAATTTGTAATGTAAATAAGTATTAGTACACCTAGCGAGTGTTTCACGACTTTCCTTATGAGAGTAAATAATATTTTTAATATCGTTCAACTCTTCTTGAGTTAATTTTTCTTCTAATTTTTCGTCCTCTAATAATTCATTAACAAAGGGGTTACTATAGGTAAACTTGTTTAATTTCTCATTAAAAGAATTGTAATCAAGAGATAAAAGATATAAAAAATATGTGTCTTCTTTATCAAAAGATATATTGCAAAGAAGGCAATTTCCTGCATAACCCTTTTCCTCTGTATTTTCCCAAACAATGTAATCTTTCATAAAAAAGTTTTTTTCACAACAAGGACATTCATGATAAGAAATGTAAGGTTCTTTATTTATTGATTTTAACTTTGTATTAAATTCTCCACTAGTAGATTTCATTCTATCTATTTCCGTTCTAGCATCTACGAATTTTTTATAAAGTGCAAAATATCTTATAAACTTCCATACATGAAATTCTTTAACTTGAGTGTTTCCTATTAAGTTTAAATCATGTTTCTTTACATATTCAGAAAAGTTGGGTATCAAATCTTTGTAAATTGGAAAAACTACTGTGATTACTTGAGTAATCAAGTATGTAATTTGCTTATTAGAAAGGTCATACTGGTGGTGAGTAATAGCATTTCTGACGGCATTTATTCTTTCAAAACTACCATACTTAGTTTCATCCATTGCTATATTATTTAAAACAACAGCTCTTTGTATTGCCTCTATAAATGTTATGGTATGTCCTTTAAATATTTGAGTACCCTTCTTTGTAATTTGATTCACTTTAACGGAAAAATACTCATCAAGGTTTTTATATACAAGTAGTTCATTATTTTCTTGGATGATATATTTAAAGAGAGTTTCAATTGAATGATGCAAGCCTAGAATTATATCTTTTACAACTAACTCTCTTTCGGTTCCAGTAATTTCGTCTACAGTTTTTAAATTTTGTATAGCTTTTCTAAAAGAATGCAAACCATTTTCTAATATTTCCATAATAAACCCCTTTTTTAATTTTTAAAAATCCATAAATTCGCTTATTTTATCAGTTAACAAAATAAACATTATAATTAGGATGCTGCCAGTAGCAAACAACATAGACGCTGCATAAATAATTTTAATCGTATTCTCATTTAATACCTGGTTATTAGTTTGAAAAAGTATGATTGCAACTCCTATCATACAAAGAATCATATATGTAAAAAATGCGGTTCTTGTTTTCCTCATGACTTTCCCTCTATACTTATTATTTTCCTATTTTCTCAAGCTCTTGTAATAGGATCTTCGCTCCCTTTGGACTCAG
>JBJEFI010000027.1:0-1906 GCA_051873875.1 Bacillaceae bacterium
TTTTTATTCATGTTGATTTTTGTCGGTACCTGTCCCCAATTTAAAGAAGGAAAACTCATCAATAAAGCAAAATAAAAGAAAGAAGAATAACGAAATTGGGGGCTATGGAAATGGAGAGTTTTCAAAGTAAACTTGCAAAGCTACTAATTAAAGTTTATGGTCGCAATAAAATTTGGAAGCAATCAGGAATGGATTTAAGGGACTTAGTCGAAAAACGTCAACGAAAAATGAAAGCAGAACCTCCTGGGGGATTTAAAAGGAACGTTAACATTATAAAAAAAGAGATGAGAGGCCATGTTTATTATGTTATTTCTCCAATCAAAAAAAAGACGAATAAAACGATTTTATATTTACATGGTGGTAGTTATGTTTATACGATTACAAGCTTTCATTGGAATTTTTTAAGTAAATTAATCGACGCGTTGCAATGTACCATTGTCGTGCCTATTTATCCGTTAGCACCTGCCTATCAACATACAGATGTTTTTGCAATGATTTTACCAATTTATCGAGAAATCATTTCAATGGTTAATAGTAAAGATGTAATTATTATGGGTGACTCAGCAGGTGGTGGGCTTTCTTTAGCGCTTGCTCAACTTTTAAGGGAAAAAAGGTTGAAACAGCCTGAACACATCATTTTAATATCTCCGGCTCTAGATATGACCCTCACCAATCCTGAAATTGATAATATCCAACTTGTTGATTCTTTTTTAGCAAAACCAGGTATTATTGATGCTGGCAAATGGTATGCTGGCGATAAGTACCCAGCTCATTATTTAATTAGCCCAATTTATGGAGATTTTCATAACTTAGGCAAAATTAGTATCTTTATTGGCACCCACGATATCTTATATCCTGATTCAAGAAGATTTAACGAACTAATGGAAGAAAGGAAAATAGCAATTAACTATTTTGAATATCCGTTAATGATTCACGTTTGGCCCTTGTTATTTTTTCCTGAATCAAGGCAAGCACTTAATGAGATTGTTCAAATTATAGATAGCTAAATAAAGAGCATCTAATTGGGTGCTTTTTTATTTTATATAGTTAGCAAGTTAGGAACAATGTCATCTTACTATTACTGCTACAATAAAATTACCACGTGGGAGAGAGTTGGTGATGAATTGAATTATAGCAAGGCGATAGCCATGTGCATCGAGTATATTGAAGCAAATATAAAAAAAGAATTAACAGCAGAATCAATTGCTGATGAAATGGGTTATTCGGTCTTTCATTTTTGTCGAGTTTTTCATTTGTCAAAAGGGATGCCACTAATGGATTATGTCCGCAAAAGAAAACTTGCATTGGCAGCAATCGATTTATTTGCGGGGAAGAAGATAATCGATATTGCAATTGATTATGGATTTGATACACATAGCGGTTTTTCAAAAGCATTTAAAAAGGAGTTTGGATTTAGTCCTACTCAATATGTAAAACGGATGGACGGTTATTTTGAGGAAAGTACATCAGTACAAATTGGAGGGTATATAATGAAGCCTGTTATTATACAAAAGCCAGCGTTTAAGGTGGCAGGTTATGGTATTAAAACGAATGTTGCAAATGGAAACTACACGAAAGATATTGCTTCGTTTTGGAGCAATTATGAAGGGGAAAACTTAGAAAGTAAAATGTATGACATTCTTAATCCACCAAAGCATGGGGAAGTAGGATTATGTGTACCTTCAAATAAAGAAAATGGAGATGCGACCTATCTTCTTGGTGTCATTGTTGAGGATTATATGAAAGTGACAGATGAGATGCTAACGGTGGAAGTCCCTGCTGCAACCTATGCTGTTTTCACAACACTACCAGTTGATACAGAAAATGATCGTGATCAATTACAGTTTGCTGACGTTATTAAGCAAACGTGGAAATATATTTTCGAAGAGTGGTTTAAAGATAGTGA
>JBJEFI010000027.1:2006-17232 GCA_051873875.1 Bacillaceae bacterium
ACAGTTCCTGACTTAATCGAATCATATCGATACACTGTATCCCATTTTCGAAGATGTCTTCTTTATAGTGAATTTTAAAGAAATCTTTGTCTACACCTGTTATTCGAAATCCACATTTTTGATATAACCCTAATTGACTTAAACTAGAATTACCAGTGCCAACTTCAATCACTTTCATTCCAGCTAATTTTGCTTCATTGATGGCATCTAATACGAGTAATTTTCCAATTCCTTTTCCTTGGTATGCTTCATCAACTGCTATATTTATAAGTTCCATTGTGAGTGGTCTTGTTTGAATGAGTACATAAACACCAACAATTTTTTCTTCGATAATGGCAATATAACAATTTCCTCGCTTTGTATATTCCATCACGATTTCTTCAGAAGGATCTGCTAATAAAAGAAGGTGCAAAGGAAGTGCTTCGTCTTTTCCTAACTGTCTAATTGTCATTTTCATCAAAATATCTCCCTTGTTATTGATTAATTAAAGCATAGCACAAGGAAAATAAAACCTTTTTATTTTAAAAGCCATGATCGGTTATTATCTTGATTAAACGTTCTTTGTTTTCTGATGAAACATGTTCTGATAATCTTGCCCCAGCAATAATAGGAGCCCATTGTAAAATTTCGTTTTGTGAAAGACCAGATTTTTTACAATAGATATGCAAATACATTTTAGCTAATTTAATAGAAGATTGTGAAATTAATAGATATGTTCGATATACATCTGCTCGAATATCACCTGCACTAGAATCAACCCAATCAATAATTGTTACTTTGTCATCACTCATAATTAAATTAAATGGATGAAAATCTCCATGACACAGTCTTGGTTCAAATATCATTGAATCTAATTTTCTTAATAATGAATCCTTTTGTAATTCACATAAATCTTTTCCTGATTTAATTTGACGCTTCAATTTTTCTGACATGGATTCAAGTATAGTTGATTTAACAAGCACATTATGTATCTTTATTTGTACATTAACACAAATATTCAAATAATAATCAGTTAGCTCCATATTATTTGCTAAGAGTTTACCTATTGTTTCGCCTTCAATATATTCCATTACGATTGCTTGTCTTCCATTAATTTCTATTACGTCAATTATTTTTGGAACATCAAGTCCACATGAATAAGCAAATTCCTGTTTCTTTGCCTCATATAAAGATTCTGTACGTGGTAAGTGATCTTTAAACAATTTAATAATTGTATTTTCGTATCGATATATTTCTGCTGTATTACCAATTGCAACTAGATTATCTAGATTCATATTTTTTGCTCCCTATAAATTAATAAGAACTCTATTAATACTTTCTGTAAGGTTTTAGAATATCCTTCCTCTACTAAACTGTCGTGTTAGTAAATTAACCTTTATTATTTTTTTAAAGACTTTATTATTTTGTGACGATATAGTTTATTGGAAGTGAAATAAATATGAAGGATTTAAAGAACAATTTTTTAGCAGCCTGCCAGAAAAAGCTCTTTTTTTACGTATACAAGATAACAATGTAAAAAGGGGAGTGAGTCAGATGAAGGAAAAAGATAAAAAAATCGTTCATTTAAATAATAAGAAGACTTTGTGATAGGAGGAAAAATGAATAATTGGAAAGATATTTCGTATTTAAAAGAAGGCAATAAAAAACAGCAAAAGAGTTATGACATATTAACTCGAATTGATATTTTTCATTTACTTCAAGCGTATAAACCAATTTTAGTAGGAACAATTCCTTTAAGTATTGATATTAACAATAGTGATTTAGATATTGTTTGTACAGTAACTAACTTTGAACAATTTAAATAGTTGTTAATTGCTAATTTCGGCCAATATTTATCTTTTACAATAAAATACAACGAACAAAAGCAAGTGATGGTATGTAATTTTCGTGTAGAAGAAATGGAAATTGAGATTTATGCTTCAAAAGAAGATACAGAGAAAGTTAATGGATATCGGCATATGGTCGTAGAAGATCGATTTTTACGATTAGGTGGAGCTGATTTTCGCAATCAAATCATTCAATTAAAAAGAAATGGATTAAAGACAGAGCCTGCCTTTGCTAAATTATTAAAATTAGAAGGCAATCCTTATGAACAATTATTGTTATTTGAAGAGAAGACGGATGAACAATTACGTGAAAAAATAATAGGTAGCAAATAGGCTGTGCTTTTTTATAGCATAGTTTTTTATTTTATAAAAAAGATGATTACAATGTGTTGACTTTACCCTTAGGGGAAACAGTACACTTAAAGTATCAAATCCAAAGCGCGCAGGTGATTTAGATGTTTTCAATTGGTGTATTTTCGAAAATTAATAAAGTGACAACAAAAACGTTACGTTACTATGAAGAAATTGGGTTATTGCAACCAGAATACACGGATGAACATACACGTTATCGATACTACACAACGCAGCAATTACCAAAGCTTCATAAAATCATGACTTTAAAGCAAATGGGCTTATCATTAACAGAAATAAAAGAGGTAATTGATCGGGAAGAAGCAATTGAAAAAATTCTTGTTGCCAAAGAACAAGAAATTATCGAAGTAATGAAGGAAGAAGAGAATAAGCTTCTTAAACTTCGTAGTTACCTTACTAATTTGAGAGGAGAATGTAAGATGAAAGACATCGTTATTAAATCTCTACCTAAGGTAAAAGTAGCATCGATGCGAAAAGTAATCAAAAATTACGATGAGCTTAACGATTTATGTCCAAATATGATGGGGCAAGAAATGAGAAGATTAGGTTGTGTTTGTGCCATCCCAGACTATTGTTTTAATGTTTATCATGATGGTGAATATAGAGAATCAAATATTGACGTAGAAATATGCCAAGCAGTAACGGAATTAAAAGAAGACACAGATATTTTAACCTTCAAAGAGCTAGATGAAGTGCCAACTGCCGTTTGTATTTTGCATAAAGGTGCATATACGAATTTAGGAGAAACATATTCCTACGCATTCAAATGGATTGAAGAAAATAAATATAAAGTAGTAGATAATCCACGAGAATCGTATATAGATGGTATTTGGAATAAAGAAAATGTAGAAGATTGGTTAACAGAAATCCAAATTCCTGTACAATCTATTTTATAAGGTTAAACTAGTTAAGCGGGGGATTAGTTGAGTTAATTAGGTTTTTACTCATACTTATTTTCTATTTAATTTTTAAATAAAAAACACGATTAGGCGCTTAAGTTTAATCGTGTTTTTTGTTGAATGAAAGGTTCGTATTTAATGAGCAAGAATTAATATTTTGAAATGAATAAAGATTAATAACTAGCTTATATAAATCGTATTTTCTTCTAAAAATGATAATAATAAAATGATAATTATTTTTAAAAATAATATATTATTTAAAAAAATCAGAACGCTTAAGCGATGAAAAAGACTGATTTTTAAAGTGAATTTAAGATATATAAATAAAAATAAAAACTTTTTGTGTCTAAATAAAAGGAAAATAGAAAACAAAATAATATATTAATATATTATATAATTGACATTAATATATATTTAGAATATATTAAATTCTGAAACCGTATACAAATACATAAAATAGTCATTATGTTAATAATTGGTTATAAATCACAGAGGATATGTTCATTTTGCTGAAATATTAGTATTAATCAGAAAGATGAAAGCGTGTTCTTGTGTGACTTTTTATAATGTTTTAAATTTTACAGTTGAGAAAAGGAGAGAGTATATTGAAAAAGGAAAATTATAAAAAAGTTTTTGGTATTGTAATGGCATCTTGTTTAACAGCTTCTACAATTCCAATATCAGTTTTTGCAGAAAATGCAACAGATGCAGAGAAAGAAAAAGTTGTAGTAAGTAACATTATCGAAAAATTAAGTCCAACTCCTCAAGTTGTAAATCAAATTGGAAACGAATTCAAATTTACTTCTTCTGTAAATATTATCGGAAGCGATGTTGCTGACGAAGATGCAATGCGCGAATTAACGGCATTATTAAATAAATATGGTATTAAAGTTAATACTCAAATAAATAAGAAAGATACAACAATTTTAATCGGTGAAGATGAGGATGAAATTATTGAACTAAACGAATTCTTCACAAGTTTAAATAAAGATGATGCTAGCAAAGTTCCAACTGCCGAAGGATACGTATTAGCAACAGCGGAAAATGAAGCAGGCGTTTCAGCGATTGCTATTGAAGGTAAAGATGAAAAAGGAACATTCTACGGTGTTCAAACGTTAAAACAACTTATTGAAAAACAAAATGACGGTGTTCATGTAGCAGAAGTATACATTAAAGACAACCCAACACAACATGTTCGTGCAATTGTAGAAGGATTCTACGGAGAGCCATGGAGCCATCAAGCACGTTTAGATCAATTTAAATTTTATGGTGAAAACAAGATCAACATGTACATGTATGCACCAAAATCAGATCCATATCATCGTGATAAATGGAGAGAGCCATACCCAGCAGAAGAATTAGATCGTATGAAAGAACTTATTAATACGGCTAATGAAAATAAAGTAGACTTCGTATTTGCGATTTCGCCAGGTAAGGACATTCGTTTTGATGAAAAAACACACGAAGTTCATCCAGAAGATTATCAAGCACTATTAGATAAATGTGAGTCACTATATGAAATGGGTGTACGTAGCTTTGCTATCCTTTGGGATGATATCTTCATCGTTGATGGAGTAGGACAAGCTACAGTATTGAATCGTTTTAATAATGATTTTGTTAAAGCTAAAGGTGATGTAAAGCCATTAATCACTGTTCCAACAGAATATTGGGGGAGTGTAATGTTCAATGGAGGAGAGCTAAAGCCTTACACTAAAGATTTTGCTAAAACTTTAGATAAAGACATTGAAGTTATGTGGACTGGTAATGATGTAATGTCTCAAACTGTAACACCAGAAGATGCGAAGAAAATTAAAGATATTTATGGTCGTGACATGTTGTTATGGTGGAACTATCCTGTAAGTGATTACAGAGAAGAAAAATTAGCGTTAGGGCCAATTTATAACCTACCTAATAACTTAAATGAAAGCGTTGGTGGATTCATTATTAATCCAATGACATTTGCTGAATCATCTAAAATCTCAATCCATACAGGTGCAGATTATGCTTGGAACACTGCGAATTATGATCATGATAAAGCATGGGATCGTGCAATTGAAGCAACTGTAGGTTCTGAATTAAAAGATAGCTTTAAAGTGTTTGCTGATCATTCAACTCGTTTAGACACAGGTCGTCCAGATGCGCCAGAAATGAAAGCAACAATGGATACATTCTGGGAAAAAGTAGAAAATGGAACTATGCCTACATCTGAAATTGCGACATTAAAAGCAGAATTTGTTCGTGTTAGAGAAGCTGTTAATACAGTAAAAAAAGAATTAGACAATCCACAAATGATGAAAGAAGTAAGTCGTCAGCTTGATAAATTAGGCATTTATGCAGATGCTGCGACAATTGCAACAGATATGGTTGTTGCAATGCTAAATAAAGATACACAACAATGGTGGGATTTGAAAGCGCAATTAAGTGTGAAGATTGCTGAATTAAATAAATCAACAGCAATTATTTCTGAAGAAGTACTTGCTGCTTTCGTAAGTAAAGCAAACTTATTAACAGATGAAATGTTCTTTGAAGGCGTAGAAAGAGATGAAGTAAAAGCATACAACTACACAGTATCATCTTCAGATAACTTAGTACCATTAAAACATGAAGATTGGTTAAATACGAAATCACCATATGAATTAACGAAGATGGTTGATGGAATAGTTGATACAACGTACCAATCACAAAATGACATTCAAGCAGGAGATTACATTTCAATCGACCTTGGTCAAGTAGAACAATTAAACAACATCTACATGCTTATGGGTAGAACAAATAGTGATAACACAATCATGAAAGGGAAGTTAGAAATCTCAACAGATGGATCAACTTGGACAACAATCATTGACAATAACGAATCTCATGAGATTTTTAAATCACTAGATACATCTGCACGTTATATTAAATATACAGCGACAGAAGACCAAGCAAATAAATTATTTGTTCGTGACTTCCAAGTTAACAAATCAACAGGTAGTGGTATTCATTCAAATATTGACGCTGTAAAAGAAGCAGAATTACAAACATCTGTTGTGAATACAGAAGATGTATATAGCTTCTCGACTGATAAAGCAGTGAAATTTAAGAAGAATGATTATGCAGCAATTGAATTAGTAGATTACAAGTATATTACATCAGTTGAAGTGAACAATGGTGTAGCTGGTAAACTAGTATATACAATTAACGGTATGGATTGGATTGACCTTGCAACAGTAAATGGCAATGAAAAAGTAGGACTTGATAAGCCAGTAGCTGTGAAGCAAGTGAAATTTATTGCAAATGAATCTAAAAATTCAAAAGAAGCATTTGAAATGAAAGTAAATGTGGAAGGTAGAGGCGATCTTTCTGTAGAAACAAACCGTAAAGGATTATCTGCATCTTGGCCACAATACAACAATCCAAACTACATTATCGATGGAAATACAGATCATGCCTTTATTTCGAGTTCACCAGTAAAAGTAGGTGATTATGTACAGGTAGATTTAGGTAAAGTGAAAAACATTCGTAACATTCAAATCATAGCAGATCGCAACTATGGAGGCGACCGTATTCGTGATGGTATTCTTGAATACTCTACTGACGGTACGAACTGGACAACGTTAAAAGAAGGTAAAATTCCAGAAGTTTTAAATATGTACGATTTAGATTTTGATGCAAAATATTTACGTTTAACGGCGACAGCTGGCACAGATTCTTGGTTCCGTATGGCTGACTTCTCAGTGAATGACCCAGCAGCAGAAGTAGAGTTTATGTCAAATGTAAAACCAAAGAATGATGAGCATCGTTTAGATAACTTAAGTGATAGCAACATCCAAACATCATTTATTCCAAAACGTGATGTAAAAGCTGGTGACGAAATGGTATACAACATGTTCGAAGGTCAATTAGTGAAACGTGTTCAAATTTTCCAAAGCGAACAAACTATTTCAAATGCAAAAGTTGTTGCACGTACAAAATCAAATGAGTACATTGAATTAGGTAAATTAACAAAAGGATATAATGTATTTACATTAGACCGTCCTCAAAACATCGCTTCAATTACAGTTCAATTTGAAGGCGGTACAGGACAACCTGAAATTTATGAAGTAATTACAGAAAACTTCTCTCAAGCAGAAGTAAAAGCACATACAGAAAAATTAGTTGCAGAAGCAAAAGAACTTCTTAAAGATACAAAAGGAAAATCTAAAGAAGTAATTGAGAACTTAAAAAATACAATTGCACAAGCTGAAGCAGCAATTACAGCTAATAAGTCTCGTGAAGATTTATATGCGGCTTATGAGCAATTAACAGTTGCAATGGATGCATATAAAAATGACAAGTTACCTGAAGAAAAACCAGAAAATCCAGGTCAAAAGCCAGATGGTGATGGCAACGGAAATGGTAACGGTAATGGAAATGGCAATGGCAACGGCAACAATCCAGGTCAAACACCAGGTGGAGACAACAATGGTTCGGGTACTGAGAAACCAGAACAAAAGCCAAATGGAGACAACAACGGTAATAAACCAGAATCAGACAAAAATCCAAACACTGGCGACGAGGCACCAGTTACTGGAATGCTACTAGCACTTTTAGCAGGTGTAGCTGGAGTATTTGGCTTACGTAAATGGAAAAAAGCAGAATAATTTTTGCTAAAATTACATTTAACACTAATGCTATTTGGCAAGATAAGTAGCGTATGAAATATAGCTCTTGTAGTTGGTTTTAATATGAAAGCCGCTACAAGGGCTTTTTCATTTGTAAAAGGATCTTGCTTTGGCTATTGGTTCAAATTTTCTCCTGTTTTAATGGTACTAAGGCTCTCCTCTCAAAACTTGACAAAATCAAAGATGAAAGCCTCACTTTATTTTATATATGAAGATTAAATTATAAATCTACCCGTAATTATCATATCTTTAAAAATAGTAGATTGCTAATTTGTCCTTGTGTTAGCATAGTTAATAAATCTAACTTGGTTAGGGCATTAAAAGGATACGCCTGTAGTGAAATAAAAACGAAATTTTAAGGGGGAATGGATATGATTACATTAAGATTAATGAACGCAGATGAATACAAAGAATATGTAGCTGTAGCAATTAACACATATGCAAAAGAAAAAGTATTAGCTGGTAATTGGAAAGAAGAAGAATCTATTGCTAAAGCAAAAGAGTCCTATGAACAACTTTTACCTGAAGGTGAGAAAACAGAAAATCATTATTTATATACCATTATGAATGATGACCAAGCCTGTGGAATGATTTGGCTTGGTAAACAAACAGATGAGCAAGGATTTATATATGACTTTAGTATAGAAGATAAATATCGTGGAAATGGGTTTGGTAAGGAAGCGATGAAGCTTGTAGAACAAGAAGGAAAAAAAGTAGGCTTGAAAAAAATTGGTCTACATGTGTTTGGCCATAATCATGCCGCTAGAGCTTTATATGAGAAATTAGGTTATCAAATTACAAATGTACAGATGATAAAGGAAATTTAAGTATATAAATAGTTATGAAAAGCAGGACAGGTGTATTTATTCTTTTTATCTTGTCTTTTTTCTTTTATTATAATAGTAAACGTCTTAATAAATGATAAGATTAGTGTTGGGAAATGTCGTAATATGTAGGTGGCAGGCACCGGTTTGGAGGTAAAAAATGGAGAAGGCAACATTTGCAGGGGGATGCTTTTGGTGTATGGTATCTCCTTTTGAAGAGATGGATGGAATTGAAGACATTGTTTCAGGATATATGGGAGGACATATCGATCATCCTACCTATGAACAAGTAAAAACAGGAACGACAGGTCACTATGAAGTGGTGCAAATTACATTTGAACCAACGATCTTTCCATATGAAAAATTATTAGAGCTATATTGGAATCAAATTGATCCAACTGACGATGAAGGGCAATTTCACGATCGAGGTCCTCAATATCGAACGGCTATTTTTTATGAAAATGAAAAACAGCAACAAGCTGCTGAATTATCGAGGGAAAAGCTAGCAGAGAGTGGTCGATTTCAAAAGCAGATTGTGACGGAGATTTTGCCAGCTACTATCTTTTATGAAGCAGAGGATTATCATCAAGATTATCATAAGAAAAATCCAGCACATTATAAAGAAGACAGACAGAAGTCTGGACGAGATGAATTTATTCAAGAACATATTGCAAAAAGGAGTTAACAATGAAGGAAGCAATAGAGAAAAATCCAATTATTTTTAGTGGCTTATTATTTGCTATATTATCGTTGCTATTAAATGCACTATCAATTTTATCGATTGGAATGGCACATATTTACGATATTATTCATGCCTTTCCAACCATTTTTATTTACAATCCAATCATTGAAGCAATGAATGGATATGTACCGACAGAATTTATTTATGTTCCACTAGCAGTTCTATTAGATGGTTTAATTGGGTTATTAGTAGGGTGGATTGGAACGAAGATAGTGAAAAAGAAGACACAACAATATGTTATTTTTATTGTGTTATTCTTTTGTATTTATTGGTTCGGTATTACTTATCAATGGCTACCAATTTTTTAAGAATATTTGTAGGAAAAGTATTTTTTAGTAAGACCTTCAATTACTAATGCTCTTGAAGGTCTTGCCTATTGTTTTTCTTATCTACAAACATAGCTTTTCTGTATAAATTATTATATTATATTCTTAGTGTAAATAGGATAAAATGGTTATTATATCATTTTGGATACATCATCCTTTCACCTCTAACTAGAGTGAGAGGTTTTTTAAAGGAAGAATAGAAATATGCAAGTAATTTTGTTCGTGAAATTGTTTTAGTTGAAAGGATTGCTTGTTTTTTTTGTGATTATAGGAGGTTTACAAATGAAAGATGTTGTTTTAGTAAAATCCCTTTACCGTAACACGGCTGATTATGCAGGGAAAGAAGTTACGATTTCTGGTTGGATTCGTACATTACGTGCGTCTAATGCTTTTGGTTTTATTGAAGTAAATGATGGATCGTTCTTTAAAAACATTCAAGTTGTTTTTGCTAGCGAATTAGAAAACTTTAAAGAGATAGCTAAGTTATCAATTAGTGCTTCTATTAAAGTAACAGGTACGTTAGTAGAAACACCAGAGGCAAAACAGCCTTTTGAAATTCAGGCGAAAGAAATTGTGATTGAAGGACAATCTAACTCTGATTACCCACTTCAAAAGAAACGTCATACGTTTGAATATTTACGTACAATTGCACATTTACGCCCACGAAGCAATGCGTTTTCAGCTGTATTCCGCGTTCGCTCAGTAGCGTCATATGCAATTCATAAATACTTCCAAGAAAAAGGATTTGTTTATACACATTCGCCAATTATTACAGGTAGTGACGCAGAGGGCGCTGGTGAAATGTTCCGCGTTTCAACAATTGACTTTGATAACACACCTCGTACAGAAGAAGGCGTAGTTAATTACAAAGAAGATTTCTTTGGTAAAGAAACAAACTTAACAGTATCAGGTCAGTTAAATGCAGAATGTTTTGCATTAGCATATCGTAACGTTTATACATTTGGTCCAACATTCCGTGCGGAAAATTCAAACACAGCACGTCATGCAGCTGAGTTTTGGATGGTTGAGCCAGAAATCGCATTTGCTGATTTACAAGATGACATGGAATTAGCAGAAGATATGTTAAAATACGTAATCAAATACGTATTAGAAGAGTGTCCAGAAGAAATGGCGTTCTTTAACCAATTTATCGATAAAGGGTTATTAGATCGTTTAAATCATGTATTATCTTCTGAATTCGGAAAAGTAACATATACAGAAGCAGTTGAAATTCTGAAACAAGCAGATAAAAAATTCGAATATCCAGTTGAATGGGGTATTGATTTACAAACAGAACACGAGCGCTACTTAACAGAAGAGCATTTTAAATTACCAGTATTCGTTACTGATTATCCAAAAGACATTAAAGCATTCTACATGCGCCTAAATGATGATGGCAAAACAGTAGCAGCAATGGACTGCTTAGTGCCAGGTATCGGTGAGATTATCGGTGGTAGCCAACGTGAAGAGCGCTTAGATGTATTATTAGAGCGCATGAATGAATTAGACTTAAAAGAAGAAGATTACTGGTGGTACTTAGAATTACGTAAATACGGAGAAACAAAACATGCTGGATTTGGATTAGGCTTTGAACGCTTAATTATGTACTTAACAGGTATGTCAAATATCCGTGATGTAATTCCGTTTCCACGTACAACAGGACAAGCTGATTTTTAATAGAAAAAAAGCGGTTGAAGGACATTATTTTCCTTCAACCTTTTTTTATTTGAGGATTATTTTTATGTTTTTCTTACTTATGGGAAGTGTTAAAAATGTTAACTTACTATAATTTTTGGTGAAGTTATTTTTTGTATAATTGTATATTTTTAACAATTAATTATAAAAAGGGGTTCATAAATGATTATATGAGTATGTATAATAAATAAAAGAGATGTGTTATCGAAGAGGTTGTGAAATGAAAACATGAAAAAGCAATTAATTTACATTATAAAAAAAGCGACAGATGGGGAAGCTGAGCGATTTTCACAGTTACTAGTACAATACAATTATCAGTGCAAAATAATAAATGACTACGAAGCACTTTCAATTGAAATAACAATTCAAAAACCGGACTTACTGCTTGTTTTAACGAATAAGGATGATATGTTGAAAATACAAGAAGTAATAAAAAGCAGATATAAAATTGCAATCCTATATGTTGTAAATGATTACTTCGTAGACCTAGAGACAATATGCAAAAACGAATGGGTAGATTATGTAAGGAAAGATATTTCTGATGAGGAATTAGTGATGCGAATTAAAAAGCAACTTTCCTTATTGGCAATGCATAAAGATTTGAAAGAAAAAACAATGCAATTTGAGGTGCTTTTAAATAATACGCCTTATATGGCTTGGTTTAAAGATAAAGATAGTAATTACATTATGGTAAATAATGATTTTATGGAGCATAGTGGTAAGACTTTAGAGCAAATTTATGGTCAAGGTGATCATTATGTTTGGGATGGAAAAATTGGAGAAAAATGCCGTGAATACGATTTGCTTGTTATGAATGAGCGTAAGAAGGTTGTCTTTGATCAAACGATTCCAGGGAAAAAAGGATACCGGCAATTCAATGTATACAAGGCACCTGTTATAAATGAAGATGAGGATGTTATTGGAACAGTTGGCATTGCTCGAGATATAACGGATTTAAGAAATAAAGATACGAAATTTCAAATTTTAATGGAGCATATTCCATTTGCAACGTGGGTACTAGATCAAGATGGCATCTGTTTAGATGTCAATTCTAAGTTAGCAAGCCATTATAATTTAACGCCAGAGCAAATAATCGGAAAGAAAATTGATATCCTATTTAGTGGGAAAAAGCTAATGGAAATGGAAGCAGAAGATAAGAAAGTGATGGAAAGCAAGGAACATCTTACATATGAATCCGTTGATATACTAAATGGTGAAGAATATATTTTTGAAGTGCATAAAAATCCGATTGTTGATATATCTGGAGAAGTGATTGGAATTGTCGGTCTAGCAAAGGATATTACAACGTTTAAAAAAGCAGAGCAAGAAATTCGTAAGCATGCATATACAGATTCACTTACCCAATTAGAAAACCGTCGTGGTCTATATCAATTTTTAGAAGATAAGATTGGAAAAACAGAAATTCATATTTTATTTATTGATTTAGATGACTTTAAACAAGTAAATGATATATGTGGCCATCATTTTGGAGATGAAGTGTTAAAAGATATTGCGATACGTCTTAAATGTGTATGCCAAGATGGATTTATTGCTCGTATCGGCGGAGATGAATTTATTGTTGTTTTTGAAGGTTTGTATCCAAAAAAACAATTAGAAAATCTAGCAAAACAAATTATTCGTGCCGTCGAACAGTTAATTGAGGAAAATGAGTATAAATATCATATTTCAGCTAGTATTGGTATCGTTAGCTGTGGATTAGGGGATACGAATATTGATCAATTACTTATTAAAGGGGATATGGCTTTATATCGAGCAAAAGAAAGAGGCAAAAATCAGTTTGTTTTTTATACAAAAGGATTGGAAAATGAACGATTATTACGAATCAATATTGAACGAGATTTGCATTATGCAATCGAAAAGAAACAAATTAAGCTACATTATCAACCATTATATTTTAAAAATGGGAATTTAAAAGGATTTGAATCCTTATTTCGTTGGGAAAATGAAAAATATAAAGATGTTTCTGTTGGTAAAATTATTGATGTGATGGAAAAAAGTGCACTAATGAATGAAATTGGGAATGAAATCATGAGACAAGCTTTTTCCTTTGCGAAACAAATTAATCAACATAGAGATAAGAAGGATTTTCTCGTTGTAACTATTAATATATCTGCTGTCCAAATTATGAAGGATACCTTTGTTGAAGGAATTAAGCGAATTATTGAAGAAGTAGGCGTTTGCCCAAGCTGCATTGGGATTGAGATTACAGAAACGATTTTACTTGAGGATATTGAACAAGGCATTGAAAAACTTCATGCATTAGAATCGTTAGGAATGACAATTTTATTAGATGATTTTGGGACAGGCTATTCTTCCTTTAGTTATCTTGCCCACCTACCCCTATCGATTATTAAAATTGATCGTAGCTTTGTTTCAGGAATGGATAAGAGCAAGGAATACAATCGTTTTATTAAGTTAATTATTGATGCAGCTCATTCTGTTGAAATGGTCGTTGTGGCAGAAGGTGTAGAAACAGAAAAACAACTACAAATGCTAAAAAAAATGCAGGTAGATTGTATTCAAGGTTACTATTATTCGAAGCCACTTTCGGCAACAGATGCCATGTTGTTAATAACAGAAGAAAAATAAACGGTCATAATAACCTTTTAATAAACAGAAACTTATTTTTGATAGGTTGAAATGTTTATTAGGAGGTTTTTTGTTATTTCCATGTTTTGTCGAAGAACTTCTTTGAATGTTGCTTGTAAGGAATGTTTATGTTTTTTCTTAATGTTGAAATATTGTTAGAAATTATTTAAAGATAACTTTTTGAAATGTGGTAAAAGTAAAGGATGAATCTATTTTGAGATGGTGCAAACTAATCTATAAGCTTGTATCAATTAGACGATAGAAATAGAGGATAAAAAGGAAAATTTCTTTATAGTAGGAGGAAGTACATTTGTTTCAGTTATTTTTAACATTCCTCAAAATTGGCGCATTCACCTTTGGTGGTGGCTATGCAATGGTACCAATTATTGAGAATGAACTTGTAAAGAAAAAGAAACTGTTATCATCAGAAGAGTTTATTGATTATTTATCAATTGCTCAAAGTTATCCGGGAGTATTAGCTGTTAATATTTCGGTGTTGTTAGGTTATCGTTTATATGGTGTTATCGGTGCGGCAGTTTGTGTATTAGCTTCTATTTTACCGGCCTTTGGAATTGTTATTATCTTATCTTATTTTTACTTTCAAAACCGAACATCGAATATATTGGATGCCTTCTTTTTTGGCGTAGGACCAGTCGTTATTGCTTTGTTACTTTATACGTTCGTAACAATGGTAAGCAAAATGCCAAAATCTGTACTAAACATTCTTCTTGTTGTCATCTCTTTTGTGGCAGTTGGAGTTTTTGGGATTAGTCCTCTTTATCTTTTAATTGGAGGAGGAATCATTAGCATATGGGTAAAATAATTATTTTGTTTCTTATTTTCTTCAAGATTGGTGCTTTTAGTTTTGGTGGCGGCTATGCTATGTTACCATTCATTCAACAAGAGTTTATTGATACATATCAATATATTAATCAACAAGAATTCATTGATTTACTTGCTATTTCACAATCCACACCAGGACCAATCGCCATCAACTGTGCAACGTTTGTAGGGTATAAAGCGGCTGGCATAATGGGTTCGATTGCAGCCACAATTGGTGTTTGTTTATTTTCATTCGTTGGTTTAATTTATGTATCCAAGCTATTAACAAAATTTAAAGAAAATGCTTATATCAATCGTTTATTAAAAGTATTACGTCCAATTACGATTGGTTTTATTTTAGCAGCTGGTTTTTCATCTGCATTAGAAATTAAAATAGAAGCATACACGATTATTGCCTTTGTTCTTTCTTTTGTTTTATTATATACAAAAAAAGTTGGACCAATTGC
>JBJEFI010000028.1:0-6860 GCA_051873875.1 Bacillaceae bacterium
AGCAATGAAAGTAGAAACAAAATTTGAAGCAATGCAAGAGGCTGTTTTAGCATGTGCTCGTGACACAAAGGATGCAAAGACATTTAAAATTTCTGTTAAACGCTCATACAAACAATTTCCAATGGAGACGAATGAGTTACAAATGGAGTTAGGTGCGCACGTATTAATTAATACAGATCACTTAACGGTAGATGTGCGTAAACCGGATTTAAACATTCGTGTTGAAATTCGTCCTGATGCAACTTATATTATGTCCCAAGACTTTAAAGGAGCAGGTGGGTATCCTGCCGGTGTTGGTGGTAAAGTGATGTTATTATTATCAGGTGGGATTGATAGCCCTGTTGCTGCTTATTTAGCAATGAAACGTGGGGTAACAGTAGAAGCCATCCACTTTTATAGTCCACCTTTCACAAGTGAACGTGCGAAACAAAAAGTGTTTGATTTAGCAGCACAATTAACGAACCATTGTCGTAAGATGAATGTGCATGTTGTACCATTTACAGAAGTACAAAAGGCGATTCATAAGCATGTACCATCTCAATATGAAATGACAGTAATGCGTCGTATGATGATGCGTATTGCAGAACGTGTAGCGCAAAAACGTAATGCATTAGCATTGGCAACAGGTGAAAGTTTAGGACAAGTAGCAAGTCAAACGTTAGATAGTATGCACACAATTAATGAAGTAACGAATTTCCCGATTATTCGTCCTTTAATTACAATGGATAAATTAGAAATCATTGATATTGCAACGAAAATCGATACGTATGATATTTCAATTCGTCCATATGAAGATTGCTGTACAATTTTTACTCCTGCAAATCCAGCGACAAAGCCGAAACGCGATAAAGCGGCTCGATTCGAAGAAGCCTTTGAATGGGAAGAATTATTACAACAAGCAGTTGATAATGTTGAAATGGTGTCATTCCAAAATGGCGAACAAAAAGTGAAGGACGAGTTTGCAGATTTATTATAATTTTATTGTGGTAAAATAAACTGAAAAATTACATGAAATTACCAACTGATAATATGTATGAACTACCATCGTTTATCACAATCTATATTCACAAGGAGGTGATACTCGATGGCAAGCACAAACAAATTAGCAGTTTCAGGTGCTCAAGCAGCTCTAGATTCAATGAAGCAAGAAATCGCTTCAGAATTTGGTGTAACACTTGGTCCAGATGCAACAGCTCGTGCAAATGGCTCAGTTGGTGGTGAAATCACAAAACGTCTTGTGAAAATGGCTGAATCTCAATTAGGTTAATTTAAAATTAAATAAAATGGCTATAAGAGACTGTCGAGTTTGACAGTCTCTTTTTTATATAAAAATAATAAAGTTCCTTTGTACAATATGAAGTTAGAAAAAGGAAAATGTATTTTTAGGACGAATAAATAGAAGGAGGTGATTGTATGAAGACAATTTGGTACAACGGAAATATATATACGTTAACAGAAGAGGGGAAAAAGGTAGAAAGTGTTGTAACGGAAGGGACTAAAATAGTTGCTGTTGGAAATTATGAACAATTAGTTATGAACCATACAATTGATCAATATAGGGATTTAAAAGGAAATACAATGTTACCTGGGTTAACAGATAGTCATCTTCATTTGATTGGCCATGGTGAAAATTTAAAGCGATTAGATTTATCGCGTTGTACGTCAATGGAGCAGATTATTGAATTGTTAAAAGCAAAAGTAGCAACAACAAAGCATGGGGAATGGATTATTGGAGAAGGTTGGAATGATTCTTTATTTAGTCATAAAACACCTTTTCAATTAGCTGAAATCGATAAAATTACTAAAGTACATCCAGTACTATTAAAGCGAATTTGTCATCATAGTGCCTTTGCTAATAGCTTAGCTCTTTCTTTAGCTGATATTACAAATGCAACGCCAAATCCAGAAGGTGGACGAATTGGCAAAGATAAAAATAATGAGTTGAATGGCTATTTATATGATGAAGCAATTTATTTATTATTCCCTTTTATGCCTCAAGCAGATGAACACTATTTGCAAGAAGCTCTGCAACTTGCTATAGAAAGCTGTCATCGTCATGGGTTAGTTGGTGTACATACGGAAGATTTAGCATACTATAAAGACGACCAAGAAACGTTACAAGCTTTTCAAACCATTGTAGAAGATGGCTATAAGTTAAAGATGAATTTGCTTGTAAATTACAAGGCATGTCATGTGCTAGAACAAACATGGGGAGAAAATCCTTATATTGAAAAAGGAGCAATGAAAATATTTGCAGATGGCTCTCTAGGCTCACGAACAGCTTTATTAAGTAGTTCATATTCAGATGATGAAACAACGAGTGGATTAGCAGTTGTAGAGCCAGAAGGGTTAAATCAGCTTGTTCAAAAGGCCCGTTCTCTTGGAATGACGGTAGCCATTCATACGATTGGTGACTTGTCTTTGCAATATATCTTAGATGCACTAGAAGCATATCCACCAAAGGAAGGACAGCGAGATCGAATTATCCATGCAGAAGTGATGCGAGCGGATTTATTTGAAAGGATGAAGCACCTACCGATTGTTGTTGATATTCAACCAGTGTTTATTTCGACAGGATTTAAGTGGATGGAGACAAGGCTAGGACAAGAACGCCTTGCCTATACACATATTTGGAAAACAATGATAGAGGCCGGTATTGTTTGTGCAGGTGGGTCTGATTGTCCGATTGAAACGATTAATCCTTTTGTTGGGATGTATTGTGCCATTACTCAACAAAATGCTTTTTTCGAAAAAGAAGGCGTATTTAGGGAAGAAGAAAAATTATCTCGTTTTCAGGCAATCAACTTATATACAGCAGGAAGTGCCTATGCTATTTACAAGGAAAAAGAAAGAGGGAAAATCGCAGTAGGATTTGATGCGGATTTTACAATTATTGATCGAGATTATTTCACATGTCCAGAAGAAGAATTACTACAAATCAATGTCATGCAAACCGTTATTGATGGAGAAATTGTATATAAAAACAGTGAAAAGGTATCTTAAAATGCCTTTTTTAGTGTAAACAATTGATAAAATATACATATAGTGTAAAAATACACTTATAAAGTCATTGTATTTGACTACAAGGAAAAGGACTCCCACTTTTATTCTGTCATATTTCTACATATAAAAGCGTCATACAATCTGACTTGTTTATGTTAGATAGGGGGATTTGTATGTCTTTTTTCATCATAACAGCTCTGTTACTGATAGGGATAATGTTATTTCTTTTAGGGATATTTTCTAAAAAGAAATGGCGGCTTCTTATTTCTATCATTCCTTTAGTTATTTCCATTGTTCAACTTATTTTTCCATTATTTATATAAAGAGTTTATATTTATTGCATCTAAAAGAAAGGCTATCGTTCATTTATTGACGATAGCCTTTCTACTTTTTAGTGGTAAAAGAGATAGTCTCTTGTATTTACTACATTTTGGATTATAAAAATGTTCGTTGTACTTTCTCCCAGAAAGAATTGTTTTTTAATTTTACAGTTTTCACTTTCTTATCACTTAAAGAAACGGTAACTTGTTGGATATGACGAGCGGCTAATGCTTCGTTATCAATTCCGATGATTGGGTGGTCGTTGCCATCTTGAACGACTTTTAATGTTAAGTGACGGTCTTTACTTAAAATAAACGGAGAGCCTAACGTTCGATATGTATTGTTATTTAAAGACGCAATTTCACTAATTTGATAGCATTGTAATAATGGATCGACAACGGCGCCATGTAAAGATTTATTGTATGCTGTACTACCTGTTGGTGTTGAAATTACAAGGCCATCACCACGGAATGTTTCGAAATGAAAATCATCAACAAATACATCTAAAGCAAATGTTTTGATAATAGATGAACGAATGGATACTTCATTTAAACAATGAAAAGTAGTGGCATTGTTTACTTGTACATCAATAACTGGATAGCGGCGTACTTCTAAATTTTCACTTGTGATTTCTGGCATTAACGCTGTGATTTGTGAAAGTGGAAAATCGCAGTAAAAAGAATTTGTATCTTCAATTGAAATACCTGCATATAAACAATCTTCTCGAAAACCTGTTTTTTGGACAGCTTGTAAGAAATCACCATCACTACCGACGCTAATAATAATATTCGCTTGTTCTGAATCGTAGACAATTTGGAAACCTTGTTGTTCTACAAAAGGGCGTAAATGCATCACTTTTTGGCGGTTATCTTCCTGTGGACAATAAATAAAAATATTTCGGCGTGTTGACATGAAAAGGTCCTCCTTTAAAAGTAGTTATGATATTATTCGACAAAGTCCTTTTCTTTTCCTTGAAGGAAAGACGAAGTTTCAAAAATTGTTTACATTATTCGAAAATCGCCAATACTGAAACAATGAGGTGTTGTGCATGAAAATTCTGTTTATTATTATCGGTATTTTTTGTTGTTTAATTATCATTTTATTAATGGCTAAATTGTATGTACGAGCAACGATTTTGTATACAGACATAAAAAAAGAAGTTCGTTGTTCTCTTCTTCTTTTCTTCAAATTAATAAAAGTAGCTTTCGTATTTGATTTTATGACATCAAAAGGAGAAGTTGTCTTTATTATTTTTGGTGTTCCAATAAAAAGAGATTTTTCTTTTTTTTATAAAGGGAAGGGAAAGAAGCAGGATTCGGATAAGGAGCAACCAAAGGATTATAAAGAAACAAAACAAAAGGAGGATGTTTCCAAAAATATTCCTTTCATAAGAATGGTGAAACAATTGCATACTATTGGTAAGGATTTTTTACACAAAGTAGCATTGGAACGTTTAAAGATACATATGACGTATGGAATTGAAGATGCTGCGATTACAGGGATGTCATTTGGGGTATTATGGACGACATATGGAATTATATGGGGAACAATTAAGTCTTTAATAAAGGTAAATTGTACACCTGATATAGAAGTACATCCATATTATCAAGGAACATTGCTAAAAATGGATGGTGCATGTGTCTTGTCTATTCGCCCAATTTATGCACTTATTTATGGAATAAAAGTGTTTAAACTCTTTCAACATGAAAAAAATATCGAAGAAGGGCACGTTTCATCAACCTCCTTATAAACGAGGAAGAAAGGAAGATGCAATATGGAACATCCAATTGGACAATTACTGAATATCTCAATGGGCAACTTAAGAGATATGATTGATGTGAATACGGTTATTGGTGATGCTATTCACACATCGTCAGGAACAACAATTATTCCTGTTTCGAAAGTTGCCTTTGGTTTTACTGCTGGAGGAACTGAATTTTCTACCGCAAATGGCGATAAAAAATACCCATTTGGCGGAGGGAGTGGAGGCGGTGTTTCTATTTCACCAGTTGGTTTTTTACTCATCAATATAGATGGTGTTCAATTTATTCATTTACATGAAAGAACACATCTTTTTGATCGAATGATTGATGCTGTTCCGCAAGTAATCCAAAAAATAAAAGATATGGGCACTAATACAGATATGCTTAATGACCCATTACCACCAGAAGAAACATTAGGTGTTCATTCAGATACACCAGTTTAAAAATGTGCAAAAAAGCTTGGTTAATTCCGAGCTTTTTAATTGGAAAAAAAGACTATTTGTAGGTAAGATAGAATTATGTGAGTTTATCTTGTTCTAACTGAAACGAACATTTCCTTATTGGAAAGTAAGTGTTAGGAAGATCTTGATTCATTTAATTAACCATCAGTAACTTTATTGATGGAAGTTATACTTTAAAAGGGGGAATTATAGCTATGGCATCAATTACATTTAAGGGCGGTCCTGTTACATTATTAGGGACAGAAGTACATGTTGGGGATAAAGCACCTAACTTTACGGTGTTAGCGAATGACTTAAGTCCAGTTACATTAGAAACATATGGTGGTGTACGATTAATTAGTGTCGTTCCATCCGTTGATACTGGTGTATGTGACATGCAAACACGTCGCTTTAATGAAGAAGCTGCAAAATTAGAAAATGTAACAGTATTAACAGTGAGCATGGATTTACCATTTGCACAAAAACGTTGGTGTGGAGCTGCTGGTTTAGAAAATGCAATTACATTATCTGACCATCGCGATGCTTCTTTTGGTGAAGCATACGGCGTACATATTAAAGAATTACGCTTATTAGCTCGTGCAGTTTTCGTTATTAATAGCAAAGATGAAGTTGTTTATGTAGAATACGTTAGTGAAGCAACAAATCATCCAAATTATGAAGCAGCATTAGAAGCAGCTAAACAAGCAGAATAAATAAAAGATGTATAAATGAACAAAAACGAACTTGAATATTTCAAGTTCGTTTTTGGTAATATTTAAAAGTAGTACTGGTTTCGAAATCAAATTATTAATCGTTGATTAATAATTTTTCCTTTAAAGATTAATTAATGTTTCTTTAAATTGGTTTAAAACTTTCTTACGTTCTTCATAAGCATCTGGATCATCTTCCCATAATTCTAAGTCGGCACCCATTTCAATTAATTTGATTGTTTTCTTTTTTACTTTTCTTTGAATACAATTTTTTTCTAATTGTATAGCAGAGAGTCCTATATAGATTAATGCTATTTCTTCCAAATCTTCTTCATCATCAAGATATTCTTTTAAAATTATTTTAGTTGCTTTTCTTGCAGAATATCCTTCTTCTAAATAGTCTACGAATTCATCTCTTACATCACATGATGTATCATTATCAAATATTTCAGTTCCCCAAGCGCCCATATACGCCTCCCCATTGTTGATTGGAAATAATAATTAGTAACTCGATTTAATTTTATCATAAAATATAGTTCCTCTTTAATTTAAAAGTGGGTGGTTTATTGTTTTTTCTCATTTCTCCTTGGCTAAACTGAACATTAGGTATATAATGTTTGTTT
>JBJEFI010000028.1:6960-17221 GCA_051873875.1 Bacillaceae bacterium
GTTTTTTCTCATTTCTCCTTGGCTAAACTGAACATTAGGTATATAATGTTTGTTTGAAAATCAAAAAGGTTGAGGTGGAGATATGTCACAAGCAACAGTTGAACAATTGTTTCAAATACTTGATACAACAGCGTTATTATTAAAAAAAGAATTTCAATATACATATTTTGATGGATTAATGGAAACAGGTGAGAACATTCTTGCAGGAGAAGTACAACAACCAATTTCATATTCATCAACAAAAGAACGATTACAACAAGAATACGATAAGTTAGAGGCATATACATTTGAAAAAGATACAATGCGTCGTGCTTTTCAATTAGGTCTGTTAAAAGGAATGAAAGAAGGCATTCAACCAAATCATGAAATGACACCAGATACAGTTGCTTTATTTGTTAGCTATTTAGTTAATCAGTTTACAAAGGGACAAGAAATGATTGATGTATTAGATTTAGCAGTTGGGACAGGAAACTTATTAACAGCGGTGCTAAATCATAGTGATAAAAAAATGAAGGCATCTGGTGTAGAAGTAGACGAGTTATTAATTCGTTTAGGAATGGTAAATAGTAATTTACAACAAAATGAAGTAGAATTATTTAACCAAGATGCACTAGCACCATTACTAGTAAATCCTGCTGATGTTGTATTATGCGATATGCCAGTTGGTTACTATCCAAATCGTGAAGGTGCAAAAGAGTTCACGTTAAATCGTGGTGAAGAAATGGCATTTGCCCATCATTTATTTATCGAACAAGGGCTTCGTTATACGAAAGATGGTGGCTATTTATTTTTCATCATTCCAAATTCTTTATTCCAAGGTGAAGGTGCAAAGGAGCTTCATGCGTTTATTCATGAGCATGCCTATATCCAAGGGTTATTACAATTACCATTAAGTATGTTTAAAAATGATCGTTATGCAAAAAGTATTTTCGTTCTTCAGAAAAAAGGGAATGGCGCACATGCACCAAAAGAAGTCATGTTAGTGGAATTGCCATCCTTTAAAAATGCACAAGGAATGGATCATGTTCTTCGTCAATTAGAAGAATGGTTCAAAACGAAAAAATAGAAAATAAAAGGAGAATCACCATCTTTTCCAAAAAGAAAGATGAGGATTCTCCTTTTTATGATATTTTTTGTCCTATTCCTTTTTTCTGTTTCATAAATAGTAAATTTAATAAAAAGAATAAAAGGAAAACCATACCAAATAAAACAAATAAACTAATGCCATTTATTTTATCAATGACCATCCCGCCTACTGTTGGTCCTAAAATGCTTCCTAAACTAAAAGCAACACCAAAAAGCATATTTGACGTAGGGAGTAGGTGAATTGGAATAATTTCTGACATGTATTTTAAGCCAAGTGAGAATGTCGAACCGATTACCATACCTAGACAAAAGATAAGGGCAAATAAGGCATAGTAGTGCTGTTCTACAAAACTAGTAATAATAAATAAGAAACCACCGATTCCTAAAACAGAAGGAACGACAATTTTTCCTCCTAATTTATCACTAAGCATCCCTAAAGGAATCTGAGTAATAATCCCACCTAAAGCAAATAACGGTAATAAAATACTAATTTGTTCAACAGAATAATTGATGCGAAGTGCATAAACAGGAAAATTAGAATTCAAACTTGCTTCAATAATCCCGTATGCTAATGGAGCAAGTAAAATAGCCCATCCAGTAATAATTACTTTTTTATAGCGCTGAATAGAAGAATCTTTTTCTTCAGTAGGTAGTTCTTTAGGAAATTCATTTGGCAACAAGAACATTAACAACCATGTACATAAAGAGAGAATAGCCGATATGATAAATGGAATTGCTTCATTGATAGATAATAAAGACGTCATTAATGGTCCAATCATAAAGCCAATACCAAAAGATAGGCCATAAATAGATATTTTTTTCCCTAATTCGTGAGGTGGTAGTGTAGAAGTTAACCACGTTTGTGAACTTAAATGAAGCATATAATCCCCAACCCCAACAATCATTCTTAAGATAAACCAAAAGGTTAGACTCTTCCAAAGTGGAAAGGCAATTAAGGAGCCAATGACAAGAACGCCTCCCAGTAGAATAATTGGTTTGAATCCATATTTCCGCATCGGCCTTTCTAAAAAAGGTGAAACAAGCAAGGTTCCTAATGCAATCCCTGTAGCATGTAATCCATTTTGAGCAGCAGATGCCCCACTATTTTCTAAAATGATAGCTAATACAGGTAGTAACATTCCTTGTGAAAGACCGCTAATTCCAACGCTTGCAACTAAGATTAAAAATTTGTTTTTCCCCATGATGTTATCCACTTCTTTCTATTGCGATATTATTATTGTCTTTGATTCTATTTTATTTGTAAAGCAACATAATCTATTTATTCTGTTATAACTGATAATTTGTTTGTTATGTGTGAAATAGTTACTTTATTATAATAATGTGAGAGAAAAGAATCGAAGTTGTTTATAGGATAATGAAAAATCCCCAACAGGCTTTTTTGTTGTTATAATAAGGAAAAATAAAAAAGAGGATTAAAAGAGTGAGGAATGAATTAGAACAAAAAGAACAAGTACTAAAAACGAAAAAAGAGTGGATTGGTGTAGGCGTTTTAGTACTGATTTTTATGGGGATTGTTTTAACGGTAGTTGGGTTAGGATATTTAGGGTTATTGACTGTATTTGGATTTGAATATGAATCTTATGAGGCAATATTTTTGTTTTTAGTTTATTTATTATTATTTGGGTTAATTGTTGAGGGAATTGTTTTTGTCTTTCGAGTGATGATGACAATGGTATTTAATTTAACAGATATGCAAGCTCGCTTTATTGGTTTTCTTGTAGAGTTACAATTGCTTTTCTTTCTTGTTGATCTTATTGATGAAAAAATGGCTAGCATCACAATTTCTGAAACATCACAAGCTTTATTTGTGGTAACGTTAGGAGTTATTGATTATTTACTTCTTTTTAATAAAAATAAAAGTGAAAATTAATTTTTGATGAAGCCCATTAATATTAATAGAAGTACCTTAAGTTTAACTTATACATCTGTTGTACTTGTTAGGCTTAAGGTACTTCTTTTTCTTTTCGTCATAAAATAGATTGCGTTAGTGATTGGATGTGTCATAAAAAAGAGAGTAGCAAGGTTAAGAGAGGGGAAGGGGGGAAACTAATTTTGATTCAATAATAATTTATGATTAAAATAAAATGATACAGAATTATTTACTTTATATAACAGTTTGTTATTTTTGATATTGCTTTTTATGAGTTATTATTTTGTGTAGAATCCTTATGTAATAATTAAATATTCCTTTCTTAACATTAATTGTAAACGTTCGCAAAACTTTTTATTTTTCCTTATTTAGATTGTGTGTTATACTGAATAAAGATTATGGAATATGACAGTTTAAACTATACTTAATTAGGGGGATTCCGATAATGGCAAAGATTATTGCAATTAATGCAGGCAGTTCGTCGCTAAAGTTTCAGTTATTTGATATGCCAAGTGAAGAGGTTGTAACAAAAGGATTAGTTGAGCGTATTGGATTACAAGATGCGGTTTTTAATATAGAAGTAAATGGAGAAAAGATAAAAGAAGTATGCGAAATTCCAAATCATGATGTAGCTGTTAAAATGCTTTTAGACAAGTTAACATCTCTAGGTGTTATTTCTTCTTTAGATGAAATTGAAGGAATTGGACATCGTGTCGTTCATGGTGGTGAAAAGTTTGCTGATTCTGTTCTGCTAACAGAGGAAAACATTGAAGCAATTGAACAATTATCAGATTTAGCACCACTTCATAATCCAGCAAACTTAACAGGGATTAAAGCATTTAAAGAAGTGTTACCAAACGTACCTGCTGTAGCTGTATTTGACACAGCGTTCCATCAAACAATGCCAGAAAAATCATTCTTATATAGCTTACCTTATGAATACTATAAAAAATATGGTATTCGTAAATATGGTTTCCATGGAACATCACATAAATATGTATCAGAGCGTGCAGCAGATTTATTAGGTCGTCCATTGGAAGAACTTCGTATTATTACATGTCACTTAGGTAATGGTGCAAGTATTGCAGCTGTTTCAGAAGGCAAATCAATTGATACATCAATGGGATTCACACCACTTGCTGGTGTAACAATGGGTACACGTTCAGGGAATGTAGACCCAGCTTTAATTCCATTTATTATGGAGAAAACAGGTAAGAGTGTTGATGAAGTACTAGATGTTCTGAATAAAAAATCAGGATTATTAGGAATTTGTGGATATTCAAGTGATTTACGTGATATTGAACAAGGGCAAGCAGATGGAAATGATCGTGCTAAATTAGCGCTTGATATTTTCGTCAACCGTATTCATAAATACATTGGATCATATGCAGCACGTATGAAAGGTGTAGATGCGATTGTTTTCACGGCTGGAATTGGAGAAAATAGTACACTTATTCGTGAGCGTGTATTAGAAGGATTAGAATTTATGGGTGTTTATTTTGATGCAAAATTAAATAACATTCGTGGAAAAGAAGCGTTTATTAGCTATCCACATTCACCTGTTAAAGTATTAGTTATTCCAACGAACGAGGAAGTAATGATTGCTCGTGACGTAGTTCGTTTAACAAAATAAAAAAATGCTGTCTCAAATTGAGGCAGCATTTTTTTATGCAAAAAATTATGCATTCTTATTTTTCAACGTAAAAATATTACACGCTAATAAAAGAATGCTTATGACAACCATGGTTGCCCCTATTGGAATAAAGGTAAAAAAGAACTTACTATGCATTGTTAAGTAAAAAGCCAAGCCAATCATCATGATAGGTAATCCAATATTGTGAAGCCAAAAATGAGCCTTTGCAAGCTTCGTAGTAGCCAGACTAGGGAAAGCATGATAAAGAAGGCCAACAATCCCAAATACACCCCATCCTAACAAGTTGACATGAACGTGAACACCGGTTAGTGTATAATTTTCGGCGATACTCATATAAAAGCCAAAACAAACACCAATAAACAAGTAAATAATAGCAAGTTTAAGGAAGTTAATAGCCATGGATACACCCCGTTTTCTTTATAAAATATAAATCAGTAAAGTGTATGGGGGATATGCTTTTTTAGAACAAAGGAGATAAAAATAGTTTTATATAAAAAGTGCATAGAGTGTTCATAACCACTTAATGTAAGCGTTCACAGAAAGTTCAATACTTTTTGTTATTAAGCGGTTTCATAAATGGTTATTTATGTTAATATAATAATTGTCATTGATATTTTCATCCTTTCTTGTTTGTTTTTTTCATTTTCATTCAATTCTTTTCTGTTTGTTTTATTTTATTCTTCCTAGTTTGGAGAGCTCAACATCTTGATGGTGTTGAGTCTTTCTTTTTTAGGAAGTCTTTTTTATTTTTTTATTTGTGTAGTAAACAATTTGCTCACTAGTGAACGAATTGTTATACAATACAATACATTCAAAAAATCCTTCTTCTATAACCCTCTAATTAAACATGTCTACATGTAAAGAAAAAAACAATATTCTGCTTATGTATCTATATTTTTTAATCTAGGATAAGAATAAATGGAATATATATTTAGTAGGGAGAGAAAATGTATATTTATAGTGGAGATGAGAAGGATGCTGACAAGTCGTGAACAACGAATTTTGGATGAATTAGTCCAACATCGAAACGAATTAGAAAGCATACAGCTATCAGATTTTCAACATATTTATGATCAATGGGTTGAAAAAGTAATCAAAAAAATGCCTACTAATAAAAGAATAACTTTTTTTCAAGGTTTAGATAAAGGATTGTTTCACTTACATTCCTATATCCAAGGTGCATCATTTCAAAATGAGGCACGGGATCGAATTATTAATCGTGCGAAAGCCTTTTATGAAGAAGTAGAGCGATTAGAAGATTTAAAGAAATTAGGAATTGATCAATTAATCTATTTAGCAAATAATGAAATAGCAAAGCATCGTGTCTACTCATTTGCCCAAGGAGGGGTAACCGGGTTAGGTGGATTTGTTTTAAGTATGTCTGATTTGCCAATGATGGCAGCGATTAATTTACGCATTACGCAATTGATTGGGATGTGTTATGGGTATGATCAACGTATTCCTTATGAAATGATGATTTCTTTGAAAGTATTTCATGGAGGAACGTTGCCAATTCGTCTTCAGCATCGTGCTTGGAATGATGTTCTAACAGAAGTAATGGAACGGGAAGATGATTATTTTTATGTAGGGGAAGAACAGCTAACAGATTATACGTGGCTTGAACAGCCAATGAGACAAGTAATGAAAATAATGTGTATTTCACAGTTTAAAAAGAAGGTTATCCAAGGAATTCCAATTATTGGAGTTGGGATTGGATCTATTACAAATTATCAATTAACAAAGCAAGTAACTACCTTTGCTAATCGTTTTTATCAATATCGTTTTTTGCAGGAAAAAATAAAAACTGCTAGTAGTGAAGACTAGCAGTTTATTGGTGCATTTTTACTTCTACATCTTGTTGAACACGATACCAAAGCCATAAATCATTAATAACAGATGCAAGTTCGGCAATTTCGCTATTTAGTTCACAAGAAATAGTGAAATTAACTTCATTGTTTAATTGTTCTTGTTTTTTATTAATGGTCATTTCTAGTTCCTTAATTCGATCTGGAATGGTGCCGCGAATTTGTTCCCATTGCATTAAAATCTTTTCTTTTTGTATTACTGTTAAGGATGACCAATTTAATGTATCTGTTGGTATGTCAATGCCAAGTCGTTGATCATAACTAAAAATAGTAATAATACCCACCCCCATTTGATAAAGTGAACCCCCCATCAGTGATGTTCTTCTATTAATGACTGAATAAATTAGTTTTTTCAGCTAAACATATGCTTTGTTTGTATCGGTTAAAATACTATAAAAAGAGAGACGCTTCTTGAGATGGAGCGTCTCTCTATCTTCCTATTTATCTTCATTTTCATCTTCGTTACGTACAATAAGGACGTCGCAAGAAGAATGTCGAGCGATATTTTCTGATACACTACCGATAAAGAAGCGTTCTACAGCACTTAACCCTGTTGCACCACACATAATTAAATCAATTTTGTTTTCTGGTGCAATTTGTTTTGGAATAATTGTTTTAGGTGAACCATATTCTAATACAGTTGTGACGTAAGCTAACCCATCCTGTAAAGCTTCATCCTTATAATCACTTAATAATTGCTCAGCAAATTTAATAGCTTGTTCGGTTATTAAGTTGTTATATGCTTCAATCGCTCCTGTTTTATTTAAATCTAAGACGTGTGCAATAACTAATTCTGCGTTATTTCGTTTTGCAACACCTACTGCTTTTTTAAATGCTTTTTCTGAAGCGAGTGACCCATCCACTGCTACAAGAATTTTTTTATATTCTTGTGCCATACATAAAACCCCCTTTTATTATATATGAAAGGTTCTTTCACACATATATTATAACATGAAAGTCCGACGAATAATTTGAATTTTTTGTTAATCAATGAGCGTTTTCTTTGAGATTATTGTATAAAATTGTTAGAAAGGAAGTAAGAAGGAAAAAGGAGGAGATTGTTTTGAAGCATGCACTTGTAACAGCAGGCGCAAAAGGATTAGGGTTCATGGTTGTAAAAATACTTTTGGAACAAGGATATAATGTAAGTGCAAGTTATCGAACATATTATGACCATATCGAACAATTACAAACTGTATATGGAAATCGAGTTCATTTTATACAGTGTGATATATTAAAAAAAGAAGAAATACAGTATTTTGTAGAAGAAGCATCTAGACGCTATGGGCCAATTGATATATTGATTAATAATGCAGGTCCTTATTACTTTCCAAAAAAGACATTCATTGAATATAGTGATGAAGAATATGAAGAATTAATGAATGGGAATGTAAAAGCTGTTTTTTATTTAATGAAAGAAGTTATTCCGATGATGCGTAAACAAAAATTTGGACGCATTATTAACTATGGTTATCAAGGTGCAAGCCATGGAGATGGGTGGATGTATCGCTCTGTTTTTGCAGCAGCGAAAAGTGCCCTAGCCTCTATTACAAAAACAGTAGCCTATGAAGAAGCCCCTTATGGAATTACTGTGAATATGGTTTGTCCTGGAGATATTATTGGAGATTTAAAGGAAAAGACCATTGAAGAAGCGAAAGATAGTAAAGAGCATCTTGCAAGAATTGGTCGGGCAGGAAGTGGGGAGGATATCGGAAGGATAATCGCTTTTTTATGTGAAGAAAAGGCTTCTTTCATTACAGGGAGCATTATTGACGTAAATGGGGGAGTGGATGTAACACATCGTTATTTATATCAAAATGAATAACAAGTCTTAAGCGTGAATGTATATGAATGTGATAAAATGGAAATTGTATGATTTGCTTATGAATATAAGTGAGGGGGAAAAGGGCAATGAGAATTGGAGTTCCAAAAGAGATAAAAAATAATGAAAATCGCGTGGCAATGACACCAGCTGGAGTTGTTGATTTAGTACGTTTTGGTCATGAAGTATTAATTGAGAGCGGTGCTGGAGTAGGATCTGGTTTTACGAATGAAGAATACGTACAAGCTGGAGCTATCATTGTCGAAACAGCCCAAGAGGCATGGGAAGCTGAAATGGTAATGAAGGTAAAAGAACCACTTCCAAGTGAATATGGTTATTTTAGAGAAGGTTTAATCCTCTTTACTTATTTACATTTAGCACCTGAACCAGAATTAACAACAGCACTAATTAACAATAAAGTAGTCGGAATTGCCTATGAAACAGTCCAATTAGCGAATGGTTCTTTACCATTATTAACACCAATGAGTGAAGTAGCTGGTCGGATGGCGACACAGATTGGTGCCCAATTCCTTGAGAAAATCCATGGTGGAAAAGGTATTTTACTAGGTGGAGTACCGGGGGTTCGTCGTGGAAAAGTAACAGTTATTGGTGGCGGTGTAGCCGGAACAAATGCGGCGAAAGTAGCGGTTGGATTAGGTGCTGATGTAACGATTATTGACTTAAATCCAGATCGCCTACGTCAGTTAGATGATATTTTTAGAAATGAAATTACGACATTAATGTCAAATCCATATAACATTGCAGAGGCAGTAAAAGAATCTGATTTAGTAGTTGGGGCTGTTTTAATCCCAGGGGCAAAAGCACCAAAGTTAGTAACAGAAGAAATGATTAAATCAATGGAACCAGGTTCTGTTGTAATCGATATTGCTATTGACCAAGGTGGTATTTTTGAAACGACAGACCGAATTACAACACATGAATTTCCAACCTATGTAAAGGATGACGTTGTTCACTATGCAGTTGCCAATATGCCTGGTGCAGTACCTCGTACATCGACAATTGCATTAACAAATGTAACAGTACCATATGCGGTACAAATTGCTAATAAAGGTTATCGACAAGCTTGCCTAGACAATCGTGCATTATTGGCAGGAATTAATACACTAGATGGCTATGTAACGTATGAAGCCGTAGCCCAAGCGCATAATTTACAATATGAAGTGCCGTTAGCATTGCTGAATGCTGGGGAGAGAGTATAAATAGTAAATGAAGAAGAGGTAAGTCAAATGGTTATTGAAAATAGCCTTTGATTTACCTCTTTTTTGCTTTGGGAATACAGTGAAACTTCCATAGTGAAGCTTGTGGTAGCCATAGTTCCAAAAAATAAAACTATACCTCCAATTAATATTAATAAGAATTTTTTCATGCTTAATTTCTCTTTTCGAATATGGTAAAGTTTAATTATCTTAATTTTCATATAACTCCGGTGAGGTTTTGATAAAAAATATAATGTTCCCACATAAATTTATGATGTTTTAGTGACAAAAAGCTAAATGTAAAAAAATTAAAAGGGAGAAATGAAGATAATGAGAAAAGGTTCATTAAAAAAAATTATTTTAAGTAGTATGTTAGTTATAGTCATATTGTTGATAGGTTTCCATTCTTACAATAAGTATAGAATTGTACAAGAAACACTAGAATATTTACAAACGGAAGAACACATTAAACAAGATCAAATAAAAAAAACCAAAGGCTATTATGATAAATTTGGTTATAAAGCGGCAATAACGTTTAAATCTCAACCTAAGGAAATTTATTTTTATACAAAAATTAATGGTAAAATTGAGCAAAATGGTCAAAGGACAGAACCATAGCTATCAATTTACAATACATATAACAGCTAATGAAAACATACTAGGAATTTTTCTATACAGATAAAAATTAAAAACGGGTGGCAAATACTATTGAAATGTTTAAATTAA
>JBJEFI010000029.1:0-3637 GCA_051873875.1 Bacillaceae bacterium
TCCCTTAAAGCTTGGATAGCCTCTACTACATTTTTCATATTTTCTGCATCATTCATTTCCTTTCTAGCATGAAGTAAAACTGGTCGCACTGATTCTACTGAACGTCCAAATTCATACATCCATTCATATCGTGGCACCATCCACGTATGAAAATGATGCGTTGTATCCTCATTGTAAAAATAATAGACATGCTCAATTCCTAGGACATCTCGTTGTGCCTTTCTAATCTTCGTTAACAAATGAATATAATCTAATTTTTCTTCTTCCGTTAATTCATCCAAACATGTAATATGCCGCTTAGAAGCAACAATTACTAATCCTTTTATTGGATAAGCTACGTCTTGATGGGCATGAAAGTACTTTGTTTCAACAATTACTCCACCATCTGGCTCAATCACTCCACTTGTAATCGCACAACTCAAACAAGCTACTTCTACCGTCTTCCCATTCGCTAATTGCATTTTTCTCATCTTATTTCCCCTCCCATTTTCTTCAAAAAAATAGTTATACAATCATGTATAACTACTGTTCTAAATAAGGATTAATTTTTTCGACAAGCTGTTCTAAATATGTATTTTGATGGGGAACAAACCCCTGTTTTCCAACAACTTTTTCAATTTGCTTTTGTTGCCCATCTTGATGAACTACAAATCCTTTTACAAGAATGTCTTCTCTTTTTCCTGAACATAGTTCGACAAATTGCTTCCATTCTGCTCGTACAATACCTGCGACTTCCTCTTCCTGAAGTTGAAAAACTTCCATTGGTTCTGGCATCATATATAAGAAAACATGTCCAAACTCTTTATCTATTATCTTATCTGTTACAATGCAATTGGCAATGGCACCTATATATACCAGCGACTCCATTGCAACGTCAATGCCTAATTCCTCCTTCACTTCTCGTATCCCATCTGAAACTGTTTCATCTGCTAATATATGACCAGCTGCCGTAATATCTAACAAACTCGGAAAATCCTTTTTAATTTCACTTCGAAGCTGGAAATAAATATAATCATTATCTTTTTCTCTCTTCAGAAACCAACAGTGAAAAGTTTCATGCCAATATCCTTTTTTATGTACTTCTTCTCTACTTGCAATACCTATTGCTTTCCTTTGTTCATCAACAACCTTTAGCATTTCATCCATGCCTATCCCCCACCTCATTAAATAGTGAAACGGAATTTTAGTAATTATACGATAAATACAACTAAATTTACAAAAAATAAAAACCCTACGACATCGTGTATCGTAGGATTCCCTATTTCTTAATTACTTTTTGTCCATTTCATTACAGAATACAAAATAATGGAAAAAACAGTACCGCTAACAAGTAAGGAAATTAAAAAATTTGATGTAAAAATATCATTTCCTTTAAGCAACATACCTACAATTATAAAAACAACAATATAAATACCCGCATTTGCTATCAATTTTTTCATAAATAAATCCTCCCCAAAATTTATTTATTATTTTGATTGCATAATTTATTACCTCTCCCTTTTCATTTTACCATTATTTTCATATAAACTCTTCCTTCTAAAATAGTAAAATTCCATTCTTTTTGTGCACTCCAAATTTGACTAAAAACAAATTAAGCACTTATGTTTCCTGTAGTAAGTTCAAGGTTCAATTTCTTCAAAGAATAGATATTAAATAGAAGAAATAGTATCCCTCCTGCAATAGGCATCACATAAGAAGGCATATAATTTAATAGAATTCCTGATGATATCATTGCGATAGGAAGCATTATTTTCCCAACGCTAAGACCTATACTCAACACTCTCCCCCTGTATTCATCCGAAATCTCTTTTTGCATAAAATAGGACAACGGAATATCAATAAGTGCTATAATCACACCAAAAAAGAACATGACCGTACTGTAAAAACAGACATAAATAATAGCATTCATTTGTAGGCTTTCTAAAATAATTGGCGCTCCAGAAAGAATCATAAAAATAGATAAAGAAACACTTAAATATTTTAATAGAATGGAATAGGAAATCCTTTCAGTAATTTTCTTTACTAATAAAGCGCCTACTATCATTCCAACTGGAAATGCTCCTTGAATAATTCCAAACTCCTTAGAACCAAGCTTCAAAACTGTATTAATGATATATGGTAATGGAACAGTCACAGCAAACCCAAGAAAGAAATTGATTAAAATTAAAATAAAAAATAAACTCTTAATCCTTTTTCTTGCAAATAAATAGCGAAATCCATCCTTTATATCTTTAATAAAATGGATTTTTTCATCTAAATTCCCTTCATCTAATTGTATATGAGAAAGTTTGAAATCAATAAACAGTAGCGATAACCCAGAAAGAATAAAACAAACACTGTTTATAATCATAAAAGCTTTGATATCAAAGATTGCAAACGCAACTCCCCCTAGCATTGGCCCTAGGATGGATGAGATAGAGTCAATTATTTTACTAATCGAGTTAATATTCATTAACATCTTTTCTGATACGATATTTGGTTTTGCTGCTTCCATTCCTATTCCAAAAAATGTGGTAAACACCGTCAAAAGAAAGGTTGTTACATAAATAATAGGTAATTTGAATTCATATTTCATACACAATACATAAATAAACATCAACAAAATCCCACTAAGCAGTTCCATTGAAACAACTAATACTTTTTTATTACATTTGTCAGCAATTACTCCAGCAAGTGGATTAATAATAACCATTGGAATAATCCCTAATATCAGCGTAACTGCAAAACTTAAGGCTGATCCTGTTAGCTTCAAAACATAGAACCCTAATGCAAAATTAAAAATTGATGTTCCAAATATGGAAATGGTCTTTCCTGTAGAATAGAGAAATAAATTCCTTATCTCTTTCTTCCTCGTTTGATAATTACTATTCATCTTTACTTTATCCATGTCAAATCCACCTCACTAAACTTTTTTTATAAGTTTATGTTGTTGTGTAAACCCGACATCAATAGGTCAATTCGCTAAATTTATTAAATAAAAATAAAAAAGATAGGGTTAACCCTACCTTTTGCCAAAAAACGAATAATAATATATCTCTTCTCCTTGTACAAAGAAATTCTCATATCTGCCACCTCTATTAATATATTCAGAAGTCCTTTCATCAAGAGGTGTATAATTCAAGCTACTAATATTTCCTTTAATCTTTCTCTCTATAAAATTGTCTCTAAATCTAGTTTCAATTATACTTTTAATACTGAAATTCTTAAAAGCAATAAATGAACCTAATAAGTAACATTCAGGTTTAAAAAGAGATACCAGTTCTCTAAGCAAAAACTTCTCATGTTCAAAGCTATAATTACTAGTACCCGTTTGATCAATTACCAGATCAACAGAGTAATTTTGTATAGGGATATCTAAAAAATCACTGCAAATAAAGAGGACATTTCTTTTTAGACCCGTTCTCTCCAATGCACTTTTTAAAAAACGATGCCGATTCAAATTATGGTCAACAGCAATATATAAGCAATCTTCCGGTAACTCCTGATAAATATTTCGTAGAAAAAAACCGACTCCTGATCCTAATTCAAGTAATACTTTATTTCTTAAGTCTACTTGTGCTAGCTTCCGCTTTGCCCATTCCCCACCTTTATGGATATTTTCCAAATAAGCAGGTTCCGTTACTTGAATATATTCTAA
>JBJEFI010000029.1:3737-17196 GCA_051873875.1 Bacillaceae bacterium
CCCCTTTTTTCAGGCAAGATTAATCCTAATTCCATATAATGCCTAATTGTATCAATGCTTATATGATTTATTTCTCCAAATCTGCCAATTTTCATTGTGAATAACCCCCCTTTAGATAATCATATCTAACGGATTAAATCGATTCAACTTCATTTACAAATTGTGACTGCAAAAATTATAATAAATCACTTATTTATAAAAAGTATTTCTTCCCTGACTATTGCTGCATCAAAAATAATTTATAACTGCTATCAGCTAATTAAGTTAATCCATACAACTATAGATAATAAAGACAATACAATAGCTACTAAATTTGTAACAACTGTATTCATTCGAGATATTAATCTTTTATCAAAATCACTACTGAAACTTTTAGAGATCACAAAGCTAAAATTTAACTAAAGTCTTTCATAATGAACTTACATGATTTGAAATATAATTGATTTATCTATACAATGTTCTCTAATCTATTTTCAACACAAAAAAACAGGCAATCAAATCTGATTGCCTGTTCCACTCTTTCTATACCATCATTTTACAAATGTCATTTGTAAATGATACTGGGTCTTCAATTGATAAGCCTTCAATTAAAAGGGCTTGATTGAATAGTAAGTTTGTATATAAGTTTAATTTTTCTTTATCTTGTTCAAATGCTTGTTTTAGTGATGCAAAGACTTCATGATGTGGATTAATTTCTAACACTTTCTCTGCTTTTACATCTTCACCGTTTGGCATTGCGCGTAAGATTTTTTCCATTTCAATGGAAATAGCTCCTTCTGTTGCTAAGCAAACTGGGTGTGATTTTAAGCGTTTTGATGCACGTACATCTTTTACTTTTCCTGTTAAGATTTCTTTCATTGCTTCAAAAAGTGCTTTGTTTTCATTTTCTTCTGCTTCTGTTACTTTTTCATCTTCTTTTGGTTCGATGCCTAAGTCACCACTTGAAACCGATTTAAATTCTTTCTCTTTATAGTTCATTAACACTTGAATTGCAAACTCATCGATTTCTTCTGTGAAATATAGAATTTCATAACCAGCATCTTTCACCATTTCTGTTTGTGGAAGCTTTTCAATGCGATCAATCGATTCACCAGTTGCATAATAAATGTATTTTTGATCTTCTGGCATACGACTTACATATTCATCTAACGTCACTAATTTCTTCTCCTTTGAAGAAGAGAACATAATTAAATCTTGTAAGTCATCTTTGTGCATACCAAAATCACTATATACACCATATTTTAACTGTCTGCCAAACGCATTGTAGAATGATTCATATTTTTCTCTTTCATTCTTTAACACATTTTGTAGTTCTTTTTTGATTTTATTTTTAATGTTTTTCGCAATTAATTTTAATTGACGGTCATGTTGCAGGATTTCACGTGAAATATTTAATGATAAATCCTCAGAATCAACCATCCCTTTTACAAAGCTAAAGTAATCCGGTAGTAAATCTGCACATTTCTCCATAATTAACACGCCGCTTGAATATAACTCTAACCCTTTTTCAAACTCTTTTGTGTAATAATCATAAGAGGCTGTTTCTGGAATATATAAAATCGAATTATAACGAACTGTACCATCAACACGTAAATGAAGATGCTTTAATGGTTTATCAAAACCATAGCGTTTTTCTTGATAGAAATTATCATAATCTTCATCTGTTAGTTCGTTTTTGTTTTTTCTCCAGATTGGAACCATGCTGTTAATGGTTTGTTCTTCTTGATATTCATCATACTCATTTTCGCTACCTTCTTTTAATGTACGAGAAGTCACATCCATTTTAATTGGATAACGAATGAAATCAGAATACTTCTTCACGATTGCTTTTAGACGGTATTCATCTAAAAATTCATCATAATTTTCGTCTTCCGTATTTTCTTTAATTGTTAAAACAATTTCTGTCCCTACTGTTTCTTTTTCAGTTGGTTCAATTGTGTAGCCATCTGCACCTGTTGATTCCCATTTATATGCTTGGTCACTATGTAACGCTTTTGTTGTAACAGTTACAGCATCTGCTACCATAAATGCTGAATAGAAACCAACACCAAATTGCCCGATAATATCAACGCCATCTTTTACTTCATTTTCTGTTTTAAATGCTAACGATCCACTTTTTGCAATGATACCTAGGTTATTTTCTAACTCTTCTTGTGTCATCCCAATACCAGTATCACTAATTTTTAATGTACGGCTATCTTTATTAGCCTCAATTTTAATATAATAATCATCTTTATTAAACGTAATATTCTCATCTGATAGTGCTTTATAGTAAATTTTATCAATTGCATCACTTGCATTAGAAATTAATTCACGTAAAAAGATTTCTTTGTGTGAATAAATAGAGTTAATCATCATCTCTAACAAGCGCTTCGACTCTGCTTGAAATTGCATTTTTGCCATATTATGTATATCCCCTTCCATATTATATGTAATATGATTTATATTTTAGCACTCTAAACAATAAAGTGCTAACAAACTATTTAATATCACATAAAAAAAGAATTGTCAATCATTCCTATTTTCATGAGTGGATGAATGATTTACAATTCTCTTTTTTATATGGAAAAAACCTTTTTAAATGATATTAAAAATATTCAACTATCTGTCTATCTACCTCATCTATATTTCCTATTTCTTCATGTAAATCCCATAGTTTGATGGCAACTGTTTCATCATTTTCTACAAAAGGCTGTAATTCTTCAATATTCGTATAATAAACTGGATTATACTTTAATCTTTCATCTCGTATATTTTTTATCTTTAATAAACCTTTAAACTCTAAATCCGTTACAATTTGCCCTGTTTCTTCATAAAGCTCTCTTATTGCACATTGCTTTGGGGTTTCCCCCTTTTCCCTTCGACCAGCAGGTAATTCCCATTGTTGTCGCCATTTGTTATAACAAAAAAGGTATTTATCCTTACATTTTAAAATTGCAAAAGACCCAGCTAATGAATCATTCTGATATATATCCTTTTCTTCTATTGAAATAAATTCAAGAAATAACCACCCATTATTTTTTAATCTATTCACAACCTCACTCCTTGTATTCGTTTAACAATAATGCCATATGATCGTCGTCATAATAAATATTTCCTATTTTAAGTGCTTTTTGTTCCACTCCATATGTTTTAAATCCTAAACGGTTATATAAATTTTTAGCTTTTTCATTACTTGATGTAACTGTTAAATTTATCTTTTCAATACCCCCTATTCTTTTTGCCTTATTAATTGCCTCCGTAAGAAGCCTCTTTCCTACTCCTAAACTACGCATTTGAGCCGTTACATACATCCCTACAATATTGCCTCTATGCTTTAACTTTATTTGTTTTTCTAAAAGTAGCGTCACAATTCCAACTAACTTATTCTCTTCAAATGCTCCAAATGTATAACTTCCTTCTGCACTTAAATTCTTTTGTACACTTTCAATTGTTCTTCCTAGTGCTTCTTCATAGCTTGTTGCAAATGCTTCAGGATTTACTTTCAATCCTTCTAACCGTAGTTGCCAATATACTTTAGCATCTTGTTCATCTAATAATCTAATTTCCATTTCAATTCCCCTTCTCCCCGATTGTTTATAAGTATATTCGGTAAGATTAAATCAAACTCCTTTTTATTATTACTAAACAAAAAAAGAGCCTTATTTGCCCTTTTTCAAAAATAAAATATAATTAAGTTCTAATTTATGCATGAAGTATAGCTTTCGTTTCCACTAATCAAGAATAACTTATAGAATGTTTTCTTTTTTTTAAACAGCATGCACTCCTTTTACACCATTCACAATTTGGGTAATTTGTAAATCTACTACAAGACTAACTATGGCAAGAGCTTCTTTACGTTTATAACCATAAATCTCCTTCATCAAGTCTAGCATTCCTTCCAAAGCAATCATTGCAGCCTCATCTAAATCTTCATGAAAACCAAGCGTAATCCATTCTGATTGAGTTTCAGCACGTGGCATGGTAAGGTGCATATCCTTGAGCGCATACTCTTTTGAAAATGAACCATGAAGTGAATTTTTATTTGGAATTATATTAAAAATCGCCATAATAAAACCTCTATCTATCATTGTACTTATTTCAGTCACTTATAGTTACTATTCAATCAGGGATTTATATTGTCCTTCAACTATACTTGAATTCTATTCTATATTAATTAAAAAATCTTAATATTCCCCCTACTTTTTTGACTAAAGTATTAGCGCAAATTTAACAAAATGCTCTTTTTAAAAATAGAATTATTTTTAAAATACTACAATATATTTAAACAAAGGGAGGAAAAGCAAAATGGAATACGATACAATTGCATCACTTCAGCATATTCAACAAATAGAAAACACAGATAGCTTAGTTCTAAGACGAATAAATCCTAAAATAGATACGATATTAACTGTAATTGCATTTTTATTATTAATTCCAACACTTACAGTATCTATGTTTTTATTATTAATATATCTAGGAATAAAGGAGTTTTTTGCTAAAACATATTTAGTTGAAAATGTGGCAACTAAAGAGAATTTTAGAGTGAAAAAAATGGAATGGTCACAATATAAAAAAGATTGTAAAAGGAAAGAGAACGAAGTTAAAACTATACTTTAGTTTTTAACGCCAAAAACTATTATTTAACTAGACTTTTAAACCATTAATAGGTTCCTCTAATAGGTAATTATTTTATTTAACCGCTATATTTAATTACACTTTTTCACATAAAAGTATTTTCGATACTTTTTACCTATTCAAAATTATAAGAACATTACCTATAATAATTTTTGGGTGAGATATAACAAAGCACTTTGGGGTAAAATTCAATGTGCTTTTCTCTTTTCATATTTGATTATTAGAGTTATACTTATATAGATGATGATGTAGATGTAATGATTATTTGAATGGAAAAAGAGCCCTAATGCTTGGGGCTCTTTTTCTATAATTATGTTTCTTCAATAATATCATAGTACCAATTATTATCTTTCAAGAACTTTTCTAATTTCACTAGATTTGAAGAGTTTGGTAAAAACATCATTTTTCGGTCATTTCGATTATGATGCTCATACTCAATTTCATAGTTCCACTTGTTATCTTTCGTGAATTCTGCTAACTTCACAAAATCAGCCTTTTTACGAGCTGAAAAATAGTAAACACCTACTCCTTTTCACTTTGTATCTCCAATAAACCACTCTAAATCTTTATTTCCATTTAATCGATTTAAATCAATATTTCCATTATAAAAATTAACCTTGCCTGTTTCTGTATATTGCCAAATATCACATGGGTATTTAGGCTTAATATATGGTTCTCTTCCACTTGCAGAATAACGTGGAATCCACAGAAAATCTGCTTTTACTTTATTCATTTGGTATGGCTCATAAAAGTGATGCCCTGTATATAGTCCTGTTTTAAACCCTGCCTTCTTACATACATCAATAAATGCTTGTGACGCCTTAACAACATCTTCTTTAGCTGTTGTTAATTCTTCCACATCTAATACAAGAAATTTTGCATCTTTGTCTGCTCGTTTAATGAAATTTTCCGCTTCTACTTTTGCATCTTCTACATTTTTAAACAATGAATATGCATAATGCCCAAATGGAATATAAAATTTTTTACAATTAGCTACATGATTTTTATATTCACGATCAATTGTTTCTGAACCATATTGAACTCTAATAATCATTAAAGCTACTGATTCCGTAGCCTTCTTCCAATCAATTTTTGCTGAAGGTTGATGATGAGAAATATCAACAATTAAACCTTTAGACATGTTTGTCCACTCCTTTTATTTTATAGTATTAAAAAGAAAAGCTACCCGTATGAAAAGCTTATTTACTTTGTAAAATTTTATTTATTACTCATCTGCTCCTTGTATATGCTAGGTAATCCCTATACCATTTAACTTCACTAACTTAGTAAATATTGTCTCTATTAAATAATATTTATTTACCTCAAAAAATCTCTTATTTATTCCTATATTTTTATAATAGGTATATAGTACACTGAAAATATAATTTTCTAAATAATATAAATATGAGCTGTTCTATTTTCTAATAATCTTTTACTAAAAAGATGCTACAATATACATAAATCACCATATTTTGGAGGTACAAGATGGATTTTAAAATAATACAAGAAGCAATAAAAGAATTGCGTTTTCTTGATGGGTTATCTGAAGTAAATGAAGTCATTACAACATTGAAAGAAAAAAATTCTTTTACTTATTTAAAAGAATTTTTGCAAACGTTAACAGAAGATAAAATATACATTCTTATTCGTTTATTTGATCGTACCTTTATGCCAGGCTACTCATCTTTTTTGGCAAAATATGCTCATCATCGTTTCAATACGCTTCAAACATTGAGCTGGTATTGTGATGAATTATCAGAGTCTGGTCGTGGCTTAGAAGCAGAAGAATTGCTAAAAGAAGCAATTAACGATTCTATAAAAGAGAACATATCGCCAGAAATTCTCGAGCGTTGCTATTATACACTTATTCGTATTTTACTAGACTTACATCGCTATGATGAAGCAAAACAATACATTACCAAACTTGAAAAGAAATATGCCACATATAATTATCTTGGCTATTATTACTGGCGCATAGGTGACCAAGATACAGCAGTTACTTATTTTCAACAGGGGTTAGAAGATACTCAATTTGGTTATTTAAATATATTCTCGCTCATTGATTTATATAATGATAAAGGTGAATATGACAAAGCAAAGCAATTAATTTCTGAGGGATTAGAACGTTATCCTCAAATTCCATATTTCTATTTAAAAAATATCCATATGAAAATGTACGAAAAGCAATTTGAACTCATACCACAGCTAGTAAATGATTTTCATAAAATGCTTATTCACCACCAATTTACGTTTCATTTAAATAGATTAATTGCAGATAGTTACTTTTATCAAAATAAACTTGAGGTACTGGCTTCTTTTATTCAACAACATGAAGAGCTTAAAGAACTTCCTTATGCAAACCTAATCGGAAATGAAGACAAGAAACATGTCACTATTCCTTTAACAACAGTTATTCAAAAACATAATTACTGCGTACCTGCTTCTCTGCAAATGATGCTTGACGTTATTGGTTACCAACTTACCCAAGATGAAATTGGTAAACATATTTTTCATCGAACAGGTACAAGCTTAGCAAGGGCAGTTCAATATTTAGAAGAATTAGGAAATGAAGTTCGTTGGTTTGTAGGTAGTATAGAAATATATAAGAAACTAATCAACAATGGATTGCCAATTATGGTTAGCATTAGCTTAGATCATTCCGCTCATGTACAAATTGTTTGTGGCTATGATGATCGACTTCAATGCCTTGTTATTCAAGATCCAAACTTTCATGAAACAACATTTTTACCATATGAAGCATTTAAAGAACATTACTTCAATACAGGCTTCCAATCAATTGTAGTAACAAAGAAAGAACAATCCCATCTTTTAGCAGACATAAGCAAAGAAGATACTACCTTCTTTAAAAAGTTATTTTCTTTTTCAACTATACTTGATAAAGAATTTTTAGCCTTTTTACGTGAACATGAACATTATTTATATACAAAATTATTTATTATTAATCACTCTCTTTCTGAAATGAGCACAGAATATGTCTTATCCATTTGTGAAATGTTATTAAGAGAGTATCCAAAATCAGATTATGTGAAGCTACATGTAGCACAATGCTTCTATGAACTAGACGAAGAAGAACGTACAAAAGCATTATTAGCAGAAACAACGACAAAAAGTTCTTTATACCATTCCCTTTACGGACGAATTGCACAGGATGAAGGTAGATTTAAAGAAATGCTCCGCCGTTATCGAAAAGCTGTTCAGCTTGATCCAGATGAAGCCTTTCTATGGGGTTATTTAGCACTAAGTTACTTTTATAACGATAAGTTGGCACAAGCATTGGAAAAATCTACAATTGCTATAAAAGGGGATAATCAAAACCCATTTATTCTCCTTACACATGCTCGAATTTTAATTGCACATAATCATTTAGAAGAAGGAAGAAAACTGCTAACGGAAGCGATCAAATTAGATAAATATATTCCACAAGTATGGTATGAGCGAGCCCAATGTGATAAATATTTAGGTCGTTATCATCAAGCTAGTCGGGGATATAAAGTAGCGATACACCTTGAACCAAATGTCGCTTTAGCACACTTAGCGCTAGCAGAATTATATGAGGATGATGAAGAAAAATATGAAAGAATCTTACTAGATAGTCTGCGAACTGTTACAGATAATGCCCAAATCCCAATTCAACTTGGGGACTTTTATTTTAAAAAAGAAGATTACAACAAAGCAAAAGCAATGTTTCAGAAAGCAATTGATTGGGAAAAGGATGGTTATGAGCAACATATTGGCTATGCACTATGTCTTGAGCAATTAGAAGGAATGGATAGTTACCAACGTTATTTACTATCGATTCATGATTCCTTTAAGCAAGAACCAGATTATCTTCGTACTATCGGGCGCAATTTCATTGTTGATGGACAAAGATTAAAAAACAATGCAGATATTGAGAAAGGAATTACGTATTTCGAAGAAAGTTTGCTGTTAGAAAAAGAAGAAGTTGGCGATGACATTGAAGGATATATCGATCTTATCGAAGAAACAGGACAATGGGAACGAGGAAAAGCATTTCTTCATCAATTATTCAATAAATATCCGCTTAATGTAGACGTATGCTGCTTCCTTGGTTATCTTTATGAACGTGCTGAAAATATAAAAAAAGCGCTTCTCTTTTATCAAAAGGCTACTACTATTGAAAAAACAACCTTCCCATACTATCGATTAGGGGAAGTATATACAGCAACAAATGACTATAATAAAGCAAAAAAAGCATATCAAACATGTTTAGAAATAGAACCTACGCTCATCCCTGCTATAAGAGGATTGCTTGATATTGCTGAAGAAGAAAAAAACACATCCGACCAATATCGCTATTCGATTATGTTAGTAGAAATAGAGCCACTTATTATCCATCCAAGATATTTAGCGAAACTAGCATGTATCGAACAGAAAACTGAAGCATTGTTGACTATATTACAATCAGCGAAAGGTAACGTATATGAAATATGGCGCTTAGATGCGCTAGCCTATCTATATGGAGAAATAGGCGATATTGATAAAGAGTTGCAATATGTCTTAAAAGCACTAGAAATTGAAGAGGAAGCTATTGTGCTGATTCACCTAATTGAAATCTATATAAAACAGCACAACTATGCTAATGCATTACACTATATTGAAGAAATTTTACCAAACGAACTAGAAAATGACTATTTGGCTGACTTATGGCTCATCTGCCTCGGAAGTTATAAAAATGCCGTAAAATACATTAAGAATTATTCTGATCATAATGAAGATAGAAGTGATTTATATTTATTCCTTAGTAATGCAATAGAACGTTATTTTGCTAATTTAGAAGAGGAAGACGAAGAAAGTCCATTTACAATACTTTTAGATGAACCTTTAAATGTAACTGAACAGCATATTGCAAAATGTGTTGCTGAATCCTATGCATATAATGAAAATAATGAAGATAGTCTATTGAAATTAACATGGATGATGTTCGAAACAGGAGAAATGAAAACAGCGAAAAAGCTTCTTAGAAATTATCTAAAAAAACAATTTGATTCGATGATTGCTTTACAGTTAATGAGTATTAATGCTCATACACCACCATTCCCTATTGACGAAATGAAAGAAGCGGAACTACTTGGTGAACAAATCTTGCAAGAAGATGAAGAAAATCTGGATTGCCTTCGATTACTTGGCCATGCCAAATTACAACTAAAAAAATACAATGAAGCACAGGATTTATTACAACAATGTCTAGATATTGATCCAGCCCACTCTCCTTATGTCTATACGCTTTATGGAAACTTTTATATTGAAACTAAACAATTTGACGAAGCAGTCCATATACTTGAAGAAGGATTAAATTATTTTCCTGAAGATGAAACCGTACTCGCTTATTTAGGATACGCCTATAGCAATATAGCAGATTTTCCAAAGGCAATCGAATTTGCAAGTAAGTCATTAACAATTGACCCAATAAATCTTAACAATCGCTATAATAGAGCCTGCTACCTATCTTGTAACAACCAAATTGAAGAAGCAATTGAAGATTTACAGCTTGTTTTTGAAGAAGAAAAAGATAAACATTTCTTTAATTTTGCTAAAGATGATCCAGATTTAGAAAATGTCCGAAACCAAGTTTCTATTAACAGCTTGCGAAAACGATGGAAATTATTTAAATAACAAATATTTAAACAGCTATTGAACATGTTGTTCGATGGCTGTTTAATTCTATATAGTTAAACCCTACAGTTGAACTCCCCCATTTACATTTCTAGTTAAAATATGTACTAATTATTTCTCTTTCTACATAATTAACTTCATCATGAATATATATATCACTATCATCAATTCCTAGCTTTACTCTCGCGATTGAAGCATGTCCCAGAGCTCGCACTGCATCATCTATAGAACCCCAACTAGTTTCTTCACATAAATTTGCTTCTACACATACATTAAAACTACTTCGAGCGTAGCTCAACAACATTTCTTGTTGATCAGGAGCTAATCTACCGTACCCTAAAAAATGTTCTTTCCAGTAAGTATTGTTAATATTTGCAATAGCAATCCCATCATCACCAGCATGAATAAATTCAGTGCTACTTGTCATTATTCCCATATGAGAAGGTCCACTCTTATATGTATTTTCAAAAAAAATCATATCTCCAACTTGTGGAGTAGAAACCTTTCTTATGGTTGATAAACCCCAGTAATCTGCAACACTCTTCCTTGAGATATTGTATCCGTTATTATTATAGACGTAAGAGATAAACCCACTACAGTCAAATGAATTAGGCCCAGTTCCTCCATATAAATAAGGGGTCCCTAAATGTATTTTTGCTGATCCAGCCACTTGTACTCCAGTACTTGCAGCGCTAACATCTTTCTCCGGTATAAAAATATTTAAAAATGAAACAAGCAAAATAATAACTAGCATACTTTTATATGTTTTCATATTTGCCTCCATTTCATGTCCACTTAAAACAATACTATCTTTATGTTTTATCACATTAATTTATTCGCTAATGAGCCAAAAAGTCGTCCATATAGTCATAGGAATATGCGCAATGCCCTTCCCTTCTAGCAGCAAAATAAAAAAGAGACTTTATTTTACCAAAACAAAAAAAGCACCAACTATTATTTTGGTACTTCCAACTACTTTTTCTCCAAATAAAGTGAAACTTCCATCAGTGGGAGTTTTCCTTCATCTCCCACTAATAGTTAGTTGAACGAATCGGGTTCATACTGCCACTTATCTCGCCATTAAACTTCTTTAATTTCGCCAAGTTTTGAAGGGCGAGTCTTAGTGGCAGTCAGAACGGGATAAATTATTCAATCTATAATTTGTTAAGGACAACTTCTCTTTCTAATAAAACGCTATCATTATTCACATAGCTTTCTTCCCTATATTTCAAAGGAGTTTAGAGATTTAATACCATGTGGATATCATCAGGTTCTAATTGATACAATTCCGCATTTATTTCACTTGTTAAGTGCGCACCTACTGCAAAATAAAAGTCTACAGTATTTTTAAAAGGAGTGGCAGATATATATAAACTTTTAGCTCCTAATTCTTTCGCCTTGTCAGATAACAAGTTAACTAAGTTTTTCCCTATTCCTTTTTTACGATAATTTGTACTTATATACAGCATATCAAATTTAAGTTGGTCCTTATTTTTGCCAATAAATTTACTTTCTAAAGCAGCTAACCCTACTATTTTATGATAATCAAATGCACCATATATCGTACCATTTCTGTCATGTATATCATGTAATCGTTTAATGAAAGCTTGTAGCTCTTCGAAATTCCATCCTTCTATTTGATAATGTTCATCCACTATTTCTAGCTTATTATTTTTAAAATAATAAACTTCATTTACGATTTCTTTTCTACTAATTTCACTTAATAATCCAAGCTCTGATTTTTCAAGTAACCTATAATTCAAGGTAATCAACTCGCTTTATATTCATACAGATTTCTTTCAATTGTCTGAAATCATCAATGATATAATCCGCTTGTTTCAATTCTTCCTCTTGAGCAAAATCAAATCGACAACCAATAGCTATTAAACCATTTTCCTTTGCAGCCTTTATATCGGATAAACGATCTCCAACAACTGCTCCTTTTTCAATTGCATGCTGTTCCAGTATCCACTTCACAAGTTTACTTTTTTCTAATGATTCAATTTGTTCGATACTATAAACGCCATCTATCCAATTACTAAACTTATAATGATTTACAATCGCCTCTAAATATCGCTTTATCCCATTACTAGCAATAAAAATAGGAATACCTTGTTCTTTTAAATATGTAAATATTTCAATCACATGAGGATACAATGCACCTTTTCCACTAGTAATATTGGCAATTAAGCTTTGATGAAAAACGTCATTTGCATATGTATGAATACCTGTTGTTTTATTCGATAACAACGTTTCCCATACAACTGGCAATGGTACTCCCATAATTTCATTGTACTTTTCGATTGGTGTATTGCCTGTCCACAACCCCTTGCTGCGCAAATCATCAAATGTATCTATCAAAGAAGGCTCTAATATTTTACTCGTTTGAAACAATGTACCGTCCATATCAAAAATTACTGCTGTTTTCATTTGTTATCCCCCTAAAAATTACATGTACATGAATTTATTTCTTAGTGATTTAACATGCTTACAAAATTATCTTATTCGATTAATTAAATCCTTTAAAGAACCTACACATATTTCAACTTCGGGTAAATGATAAAAAGTGCTCGTTGTATCAAAATGATATATTTCTTCACTCTCTGAATACAAATATATTTTCTTATTTAAACTAGCTGCAATTCCTAATTCAATATGACTTCCTTTTCCAGCAGGGAGTAATACTACAATAAAGTCTGACTGCATAACCGCTTCTTTCTCTAATTGTCCAATTTCTTTGAGTTGCTGGATTGTATTTGCTCGTTCATTTTTGGTCCAATCATATGTATGAATATAGCCTCTTTTCTTTAATTCTTCACACACATACCTTACTGCTTTTTTATTTCTAAAACTCGATGCTACATAAAACTTCATTTAATTAGTATCTCCTTCTTCTTTGATTAAAGCAACCACTGTCCTTCTAGAATTGTTCGCAACTTTTTATAAATTCTCGAAGTATCTCTCCTAACTCTTCTTCTTTATCAAACCAAATATAGTGGCTTGCTTCTTTCATTTCAATATATTTTGCATCGTTTATAAGATTTGCAACTTGCTTAATTGGCCAAGATGGACGAATATCCTTTTCTCCACAAATGAACAAAGAAGGACATGTAATAGTTGATATATCTTTAAGGAGGCTAGGCGTTTTAATAAATGTTCTCCATGAATCAATAAGAGAGCGATGTAC
>JBJEFI010000030.1:0-3060 GCA_051873875.1 Bacillaceae bacterium
TTACACCCCTCTCTTATTTCCCCATAGTAATGTGTGAAGTTGTGGCAATACTCGTACATCCGTCATACTAGCATGAATCGTTTTTTCAATTAAATGTTCGTATTTTTCCATTAATCGTTGGCGCAATGCATTGATGTCCCCTTCTTTTACATCATTGTTTCCAACTTGTAACACTAAAGGAATTCCTTTATAACGCCTATATACTCCCTCCGCAAATTGAAAATCAGCATCATCAAAAATAACAATTTTTAAGGCAACATTCTTTCCTGTTAATCGATTCATAATGTCATCTAATTTCTCAAAATCTACTTTCATCTTCGAACTCGGAGGCTTTGGGGAAATGGTAATCTCCTCTATATCTAGTAACCACTCATTCCACTTACTCCCTTGAGTCTCTACTGCTATCTTGATGTTTTGTTCCTTTAAAAGTTGAACCACATCCCTTAAACCATTTATTAATACTGGATTACCTCCTGATAAAGTCACATGAGAAAAAGATTGCTTTCCTTTTGTAAACAATTCCTGTACAACTTCTTCTGCATTCATCATGACAATCTTTTCTTTTTCAGAGCCATCCCATGTAAAAGCCGAATCACACCAGCTACATTGATAATCACAACCTGCCGTTCGGACAAACATTGTTTTTTGGCCAATAAGCACCCCTTCTCCTTGAATCGTTGGACCAAAAATCTCTATTACTGGTATATTACGCTTCATCCATCCACTCTCTCCTCGCCTCCGCATAGCTTGTTGGCGTTTCGTATAGTCGTATAAATTCCACCCTTGGCTTTGTCACATATTTCCTTATTTGCAAAGCTGCTTCTACTTTTTCAAAAATCCACACGACCATGTTTTCGGCTGTTGTATTCATCGGTGGTAACGTTTCATTTAAATAACGATGATCTACATAACCTTCGATTTCTTCCTTCCACAATTCCTTTATATGGCTAAAGTCAATCATTAACCCAATTTTATCAACGAATCCACTTATTCCTATAACAACTTTATACGTATGTCCATGTAGATTTTTACATTTTCCTTCATAACTATGTAAATGATGGGCTGCATCAAAGGTAAATTCTTTACTTACTAATACTCGTTTTCGATGATAGCATAGTTGTTCCCTTTGAATATCTTTATCTAGCTTTTGTAAGGAATCCACAATACGAAAATCAAAAAAGGTGCTCATTCCTTCCCTCCTACATATTCCATCAATCCTCTCTGTCGAAGCACACAAGCAGGACATTCGCCACAGCCATCTCCAACTATCCCGTTATAGCATGTCAGTGTTTTTTCTCGTATGTATGTAAATGCACCTAATTCATCTGCAAGTTTCCAAGTCTCTGCCTTCGTTAACCACATTAACGGCGTGTGAATAACAAAGGCATAATCCATTGCTAAATTTAAGGTGACATTTAAGCTTTTGATAAAGGAGTCTCGGCAATCCGGATAGCCACTATAATCTGTCTCACATACACCTATGACAAGATGACGAATACCTTTATTTTTCGCCAATACAGCTACAAAGGATAAAAACAAATGATTTCGCCCATCTACAAAAGTAGTTGGCAATTCTCCAGTCTTTGTCTCAATGGCAACGTCACTTCTCGTTAAGGCACTTGGTGCTAACTGGTTTAATAATTGTAAATCTAAAATCCTATGACCTATTTCTAATTCCTGACAAATACTTGAAGCAACATCAATTTCCTGACGATGACGTTGTCCATAATCAAATGTCACACACTCTACTTCCTTAAAATGTTCCTTTGCCCAAAACAAACAAGTCGTACTATCCTGTCCTCCACTAAAGACGACAATTGCTTTTTCCCCTTTCATCTTACATCCCCTTTCAACAAAAAAAGTAGCACTAAGACATAGTGCTACCTTATCTTAGTTTTTTTATAGAGGGTGTTCTAAAACCTCTTTATCCCACTCTAACTAACCATCCGTAGGAGATAAAAGAAAACTCCCACTTATGGAAGTTTCCCTTTATCCGATTGTTATCATGTATATGATTAGCTAAAAACATTTAGTCCTTCTATAAATGTAATTTCAATTTCATATCTTCTTGTTTTATAATTCCTGTTTTATAAGCAATAACAGTCAATAAAATAGATGATACAATTGGAATAACACCTATTAGTAACAGTTGTTTTATAAATGAAAATTGATTATTGCTAATAAAGAAATCAACAACCCCAACAAAACCAACGGAACCGAATCCAGCCCCTTGGGTTGTATTTGTCACACCAATCGTTGCAAATAGGCCACCAATTAAAAACATAGTTATCATGTATGGCGCTAAGATAACAGGTTTTCGAAGAGCATTTTGCATCATAATTTTCGGACTACCAATTAGTATCGCTAACGATTTAATAAAACCATTTGGTTTGATTGATGCAAAAAACAGTCCTAACCCAATTAACACAATACCAATGCTTGCAGCTCCTGCTACAATGCCAGTTACGCCAAGAATACTAGCTACTGCCACACTTGAAAATGGCGATACAATTAATAAACCAAAGCTAATTGCTAACAACCCTCCCATTAAAAAAGGCTGTAGCTCTGTAAAGGTTTGAATCGTTTGGGCAATAAAACCAACCACAATACTACTACCTTCAAAAACAATGCTACCAATTGGAATTAACAATATAATTGATAATGGCGTTACAAGCAAAATTGAATAATTTCCAAATGCTTGCCCGATAAATCGAATAATATAAATAGTCAATACGCTCATAATAATTGCTGTAATTAAATCCCCTAATTTCAACACGACTTGTTCATCAACGATGCCAATTGCCCGAGATGTAAGCAAAGCAATGATCATCGTCGTAATGTTAGCGATTTTCGTCCCATTGGCACGTTCACTTAATTTATAGCCAAGATAGCCACAAACCATCATATTTAATACTTTCGTCGCAATCCCTACATAAGGAATTTCAATAAAATAACCAATCGTCGTTAACATGGCCGCTGGTGCTAAAAATAAAATAATACTTTCACTTAAAATTTGTAACCCCGCATTTACTCTTTCCTTCATATAAATCCTCACTTTTT
>JBJEFI010000031.1:0-4758 GCA_051873875.1 Bacillaceae bacterium
AGCGCCTGCCTTGCACGCAGGAGGTCAGCGGTTCGATCCCGCTAGGCTCCACCATCTACATAAAAAACGATTATTTACACTTAGAAGATTATCTAAGTGTTTTTTTGTTTTCTAATGAAAGTGTATATTCATTCAAAAAAATGTCGAGTTGAACCAACGTCATTAAAAACTTATAATATTCTTACTATTCTATCTTTAGGGGGAGTAAGATTGGAACGTTCTATTCACGTATTAGGGGTACAAATGGATTTAGGACAAACACGTCGTGGAGTAAATATGGGGCCAAGTGCAATAAGATATGCAGGATTAGTAGATAAACTTGTTGCTTTAGGTTATGACGTGAGTGATTTAGGAGATATTACAACAGCTTTACACGTAGAACATGAACATAATAGTCAATTAAAAAATATAAACGAAGTAGAAACAATTTGTACTTTATTAGCAGAAAAAGTAGAAAATATTGTTCTAGAAAAAGCATTTCCATTAGTTTTAGGTGGTGATCATAGTATTGCAATCGGGACAATTGCTGGATTGGGAAAACAATATAATAATCTAGGTCTTATTTGGTTTGATGCACATGGGGATGCAAATACACCAGAAACGTCTCCATCTGGTAATATTCATGGAATGCCATTCGCTGCAAGCCTAGGTTATGGGGATGAGAGATTAACGAATTTGCATGGCTATGCACCAAAGATTAAAGCTGAAAATGTAGTAATGATTGGTTTAAGAGATTTAGATGAAGGTGAAAAAGTTTTTTTGAAAAAGCGTGGTATTAAAGTATATACAATGCAGGAAATTGATCGTTTAGGTATGCCAAAAGTAATGGAAGAAACGATTGCGTATTTAAAAGATACAGATGGTGTCCATTTATCGTTGGATTTAGATGGATTAGATCCTATTTATGCACCAGGTGTAGGAACACCAGTACGCGGTGGTATTACGTATCGAGAAGGGCATTTGGCAATGGAGATGCTTTATGAATCTGGGCTTATTACATCAGCAGAATTTGTAGAAGTAAATCCAATCTTAGATGAACATAATCGAACAGCTGCTGTAGCTGTTGAGCTAATTTCTTCTTTATTAGGAAAGCAACTTTTATAAATAATGAGAGGTGAATCACTAAGATAGGATTCACCTTTTTGTATTCTGTATAAAAAGCATATATAATCTACATAGTTAGGGAATAGTTTATTTTTTATTAAATGATTTAATTTTTTTATTTTTGGTATGCTATAATGGAGAGTAGTTATGTAAGCTCTAAGATTTTCGTATTTGCATATAGTGCAAGTAGCAAAGGAAGTGTGAAAATGCTGTTTGGGGAATTACCAGTATTTTTTCGGTATATTATTAATATTATTGATATTTGCTTAGTATGGTTTGTTATATATAAACTTTTGATGTTGATAAAAGGTACAAAAGCGATTCAGTTAATCAAGGGAATATCTGTTATCGTTGTTATTTATGTAGTTAGTAAATTTTTAGGTTTTCAAACATTAGAGTGGCTGATGAATCAAGCTTTAACATATGGATTTTTAGCAATTATTATTATTTTCCAGCCTGAATTTCGTCGAACTCTTGAACAAATTGGTCGAGGGAATTTGTTTGTTCGAAAAAGTATTAATAAAGAGCAGGCAGATAGTACGAAAATTGATGCACTCGTTCATGCCACGGAATATATGGCAAAGCGTCGGATTGGAGCGCTTATTACAATTGAACGAGAATTTGATTTAACGGATTATATTGAAACAGGGATTAACATGTCTGCGAATATCACATCGCAGCTTTTAATTAATATATTTATTCCAAATACACCGCTTCATGACGGGGCAGTTATTATTCGAAATGATGAAATAGCAGCGGCGGCTTGCTATTTGCCTTTATCAGAAAGTCCATTTATTTCGAAAGAATTAGGAACAAGGCATCGTGCAGCCGTTGGGATTAGTGAAGTAACAGATGCCCTGACAATTATTATTTCAGAAGAAACTGGACAGATTTCAATTTCCCGAAGTGGGGAGTTATATCGACAGTTAGAATCTGAGGAATTACGTAAAATGTTGGTAGCAGCACTAATTGATGAAGATAAAACACAAACCTCATCTTCTTTTTGGAATTGGAGGATAGGGAAAAATGGATAAATTTATAAATAGCAGTTGGTTCCTTAAAATAATTTCGTTGTTGTTAGCTGTTTTGTTATATATTTCTATTGCGGTAGAAGGGGAAGTTGGTAACCTTAATACAACGGGTTCTTTTTTTTCAGATGTTCCTGAACAAATTGAAGATGTAAAAATAACTGCCATTTATGATTCAGAAAACCTAACTGTTTCTGGTATTCCTAGTGGTGTGGATATGACCTTGCAAGGTTCGAATAGTATTGTGAAATCAACTATTTTAGAAAAAAAATATGAAGTATATGTTGATTTATCCTCGTTACCTTTAGGTACACATACTGTACCATTAAAGTACAAAAATATTTCGGATAAGTTAAAAGTAAAATTAAAACCAGCACAAGTTACAGTGACAATACAAGAAAAAATCACGAAGAAGTTTCCAGTTGAAGTAAAATACATAAATAAGGATAAGATTGTAGATGGATACAAACTAGAAGATCCATTAATAAAGCCTACTAGGGTGACTGTAACTGGTCCAAAAGAGACAGTTGATGACATTACATCTATTCGTGCAATTGTTGATTTAAAAGGTGTGAATCAAACGTTTAGTAAAAATGTGAATATTCGTGCTTACAATGATGATGGAGAGGAAGTTCCAATTGATATTGAGCCGAATGTTGTAAATGTAACGATTCCAGTTGTTACACCTAGTAAAGTTGTTTCATTAAATGTGAAACAGACAGGAAAACTAAGCGACAATTTAGAATTAGTTTCTATTGAGGTAGATCCTAAAAATGTAACAATATTTGGTCCTTTGCATCAAATTAATTCAATTGGTTATTTAAATGGACCAGAAATTGATTTAAGTACGATTAAAGAAAGTACAGTCATTGAAAAAGATATTCCACTAATAGACGGTATTGAAAAAGCATTACCGTCTAAAGTAGAAATTAAAATAACTGTACGACAAATAGAAAAAAAGACAATTAAAAATGTCCCAATTGAACTGACGGGTTTGCCGAGTGGATATGAAGCAAATTTTGTTAACCCAAGTGATGGGAAAATGGACATTACAATTGAAGGGGAAAAAAGCATTGTAGATTCTATCAATGCATCTGATTTTAAAGTGAATGTTAATGTATCATCTTATGGAGCAGGGCAGCACAAAGTGTCCCTTCAGATAACAGCTCCAAAAGATGTTCAGCTTGTTTCTAATTTAAAGGAAGCAACAATAGATATACAAAAACAGGATAATGAAGCTACTGAATAAAAATAAGTAGAGGCTTTTAGAAGGAGAGAATGTAATGGGTAAATATTTTGGAACAGATGGTGTCAGAGGTGTAGCAAATACAGAATTAACGCCGGAATTGGCTTATAAAATTGGTCGTTTTGGTGGATATGTGTTAACAAAACACCATCATGCACGTCCAAAAGTATTAGTAGGTCGTGATACACGTATTTCGGGTCATATGCTTGAAAATGCACTTGTAGCAGGATTATTATCCATTGGTGCAGAAGTAATGCGTTTAGGTGTTATTTCGACACCAGGTGTTGCTTATTTAACAAAGGCAATGGGAGCACAGGCAGGTGTTATGATCTCAGCTTCTCACAACCCAGTCCAAGATAATGGTATTAAATTTTTTGGTGAAGATGGATTTAAATTATTAGATGAACAAGAAGATGAGATTGAAGTATTAATCGACAAAGAAGAGGACGACTTACCACGTCCAATTGGAAAAGAATTAGGACAAGTGGTTGATTGCTTTGAAGGTGTTCAAAAGTACTTATCGTTCCTTAAGCAAACAGTTGAAGAAGACTTCACAGGATTACATATAGCATTAGATTGTGCTCATGGTTCAACATCATCATTAGCACCGCGTTTATTTGCTGATTTAGATGCAGATATTATTTCAACAATGGGAACATCCCCAAATGGATTAAATATTAATGATGGTGTTGGTTCTACTCATCCAGAAGCACTTGCTGCACTTGTGAAAGAAAAAGGTGCAAACGTTGGTTTGTCATTTGATGGAGATGGTGACCGTTTAATTGCAATTGATGAAAATGGTGAAATCGTTGATGGCGACCAAATCATGTACATTTGTGCGAAGCATATGAAGCAAGCAGGTAAATTAAAACAAGATACACTGGTTTCAACAGTTATGAGTAATCTTGGTTTCTATAAAGCAATAGAAAAAGCAGAAGTAAAAAGTGTGGTAGCTGGTGTAGGTGACCGCTACGTAATGGAAGAGATGCGTAAAGGTGGCTACAACCTAGGTGGTGAGCAATCAGGTCATATTATTTTCCTAGATCATATTACAACAGGTGATGGCTTATTGAGCGCCTTACAACTTGTTAATATTATGAAAGCAACAGGGAAAAAATTATCTGACTTAGCTAACGAAATGAAGAAATACCCACAATTACTTATCAATATTCGTGTAACAGATAAAAACGAAGCATTAAATAATGAAAAAATTAAAGAAGTGATTGCACAAGTGGAAAGTGAAATGAATGGTAACGGACGTGTTCTTGTTCGTCCGTCTGGAACAGAACCATTAATTCGTGTAATGGCTGAAGCACCAACACAAGAAGAATGTGACGCATACGTTCATCGTATTGTTGATGTTGTAAAAGCGGAAGTTGG